>JBKJVH010000116.1:0-26379 GCA_046590985.1 Mycobacteriales bacterium | reverse complement strand
GACCACGTCCGGGCCGGTCACGAAGACCCGACCGGCCGGTCCCATGATGACGATGTCGGTGAGGGCCGGCCCGTAGGCAGCGCCGCCGGCGGCTGGGCCGAGGACGACCGAGACCTGCAGGATGCGGCCGCTGGCGCGGGTCTGCGCGGCGAAGGTCTGCGCCACCGCGGCGAGGGAGGCGACGCCCTCTCGGAGCCGCGCACCACCGGAGTGCCAGATGCCCACGACGGGGATGTCGCGCTCGAGGCCGAGGTCGGTCGCGCGGGCGATCGCGCCGCAGCCGTCGATGCCCAAGGCGCCGCCCTGGATCGCGGGGTCGGTGGCGAAGGCGATCACGTCCGCGCCGCGGATCGAGCCGGCGGCAACGACGACGCCGGAGACAGCCTCGACGACCTCCCAGCCGTCGAGGAGGGCGTCGAGCCGTTGCGCGCAGACCGGCGGCAGCCCGAGGTCAATCGGTGGGGATTCGGTCACGGTCATCTCACGAATACCAGGGACACATCGTGGCCTCCGAAGCCAAAGCTGGTGGACAGAGCAGCGTGGTGCACGAGCTGACGCGGGATCACGCGGACTGCGTCCACGTCGGCTTCGTCGTCCATGTCGTCGAGGTTGCGGATCGCCGGGACGAGACCGTCGCGGAGCGCGACGACGGTGGCCACTGCTTCGACGGCACCAGCGGCGCCGAGCAGGTGACCGGTGCAGGACTTGGTGGCGGTGACCGCCGGCTTGTGGGTGCCCAGCGCCATGGCCAGGGCGCGGGCCTCCGCAACGTCCCCGAGCGGGGTCGAGGTGGCGTGCGCGTTGACGTGCCCGATGTCCGTCGGGTCCAGGCCTGCGTCGTGCAGCGCCAGGATGATGCTGCGCCCCGCGCCGTCCCCCGTCGGGTCGGGCGCCGTGACGTGGTAGGCGTCGGACGCGAGGCCGGCACCTCCCAGGCGGGCGTGGATGCGGGCGCCCCGGGCCTGCGCGTGCTCCTCGGTCTCGAGCACCAGCACACCGGCGCCCTCACCGAGGACGAAGCCGTCCCGCCCCTTGTCGTACGGCCGGGAGGCAGCCTCAGGGGCGTCGTGCCGGGTGGACATCGCCCGCATCTGCGCGAAGCCCGCCATCGGCAGCGGGTGCACGCAGGCCTCTGAGCCTCCCGCGACGACCACGTCGACCCGGCCGCTGCGCAGCAGCTGCAGCGCGAGCGCGATCGCCTCGGCGCCGGAGGCGCAGGCGCTCACCGGGGTGTGGACCCCGGCCTTCGCGCCCAGCGCCAGACCGACCGTGGCAGCCGGGCCGTTGGGCATGAGCATCGGGACCAGGTGCGGGCTGACGGCTCGGGGGCCCTTCTCGCGCAGGACATCCGCCTGACCGAGGATGGTCAGCGCACCACCGATGCCGGAGCCGATGACGACTGCGAGCCGGGTCGGATCGACAGCCGGCTGGCCGGCGTCGTCCCACGCCTCACGCGCCGCGACCAGCGCGAGCTGCTGGACGCGGTCGAGCGTCCGGGCTTCCAGGCGCTCGAGGCGACCCTCGAGGTCGACGGTCGCTGCCAGCCGAGCCGGCAGGGCGTCCCACTGCTCGCCCTCGAGCAGTCGCACGCCCGAGCGGCCGCTGAGCAGGCCCTCCGTGAGGGCAGCGACGTCGGGGCCGAGCGGGGTGAGTGCCCCGAGCCCGGTGACAGCGACCGGGGTCACGCCGGGACGCTCGCGGAGGTGATGTAGTCGACGGCGTCGCCCACGGTCTTCAGGGTCTCAAGGGCCTCGTCCGGGATGCGGACACCGAACTTCTCCTCGCAGGCCACGACGACCTCGACCATGGTGAGGGAGTCGACCTCGAGGTCGTTCTCGAACGTGGCTTCACGGACGACCTTGTCGACCGCGACGCCAGAGACCTCCTCGAGGACCTCCGCGAGGCCGCTGAGGATGTCGGTCTGGGTGAGCGTCATGTGGATCTCCTTGGGGTGGGGTGGTGTATCAGGGACAGAGGATGACTTGACCGGCGGCGGTCAGACCGGCACCGAACCCGAACAGCAGCACGGGATCGCCGCTCTTGATCTCGCCGAGCTCGAGCAGCCGGGCAAGCGCGAGGGGCACCGAGGCCGCACTGGTGTTGCCGCTGTCGACGACGTCGCGGGCGACCACGCAGGTGTCGGGGAGCCCGAGGCTGTGGACGACCGACTCGGTGATCCGCAGGTTGGCCTGATGGGGCACGAAGGCCTTCAGGTCCGCGATGTCCATGTCGGCCTCGGCGCAGGCCTTGCGGCACAGGTCGGGAAGCGAGGTGGTGGCCCAGCGGTAGATCGCCCGGCCCTCCATCGCGAGCCGGGGTGGTGAGCCGTGGATCGTCAGCTTGGCGTGCTGGTCGCCGTCGTGGGCCCACACCACGGGCCCGATGCCCTCGCTGGCGGAGCGGCTGACGACCAGTGCGCCAGCACCGTCGCCGAACAGGAAGGCGGTCCCCCGGTCGTCGTGGTCGACCATCGGCAGCAACTTCTCCGACCCGATGACCAAGATGTGCTCGGCCGTGCCGGTGCGGACGGCATCGGCCGCGAGGCCGATGGCGTAGGCGAACCCCGCGCAGCCGGCACCGATGTCGGTGGCGCCTGCGTGCGAGGCGCCCAGGCGGAAGGCGATCTCCGGGGAGCCGCCGGGCAACGGGCCGGGCATGGAGCAGGTCGCCAGCAGCACTAGTCCGACGTCGGCGGCGTCGACACCCGCGGCGGCGAGGGCCTTGCCACCGGCGATGGTGGCCATGTCGACGACGGACTCGTCCTCGGCGGCCACGCCGCGGGTGATGATCCCGCTGCGTTCCCGGATCCAGGCATCACTGGAGTCGGTCCGCGCAGCGATCGTGTGGTTGTCCTCGCGGTGGGCCGGGCGGTGGGACGCCACACCGGTGACGACAGCACCCGCCAGCACGCGGGACCTCATGCGGTCACCGGAACGCGGCGAAGGGCTTGACGGGGGATCAGGTGGTCGGTCACGTCTACAAGCCTGAGGGAGCCGGCGGCCAGATGCCCCAGCAGCGGCCCACGGAAAGGAGGTCGCTAGCTTGTAGGAAACCTACAAATCCTGTGTCCGGCCTATGACGAACGCAACACGGACGACTTGTGCGTCCCTGGGGTCGGCCAGATCGAGCCCCACCAGCTCCAGAATCTTCCGAAGCCTGTAGCGCACGGTGTTCGCGTGCACGTACAGCACCCGGGCGGTGCCTTCCAGCGAGGAGCCGCTCTCCAGGAACGCTGCCGCGGTGGCCAACAGGTCCCCTCCCGCCGCCGCCAGCGGACCGTGCACGTCCTCCAACAGCCGTTCGCGCGCGGAGGCGTCGCCGAGAACGGCGCGCTCGGCCAGCAGGTCCGATGCGGGCACCGGTCGCGGTGCACCGGGCCAGGCCTGCACAGCGGCCAATCCCGCCAAAGCCTCCTTGACGGACGACGCAGCAGCAGACAGGTCCTCGACCAGCGGACCGACGACGACCGGGCCTTCGGGCAGCGCCGCGGCGAGCTGGCTGATCGCGCTGCCCGGCTTGCCGTGGCCCCCGACCACGACGACGAGCCCGCCGCCGGCCTCGCCCGTCAGGGCGCACAGGTCGCTGTGGCGCGCCTGCCCCCGCAGGTCTTCCAGTCGGGGTTCGACCGGTCCGCTCGGCACGCGAGAGGCCAGCGCGGTGACCCAGGTGGTGCGGCCCCAGCCGAGAGAGCCGGCCCGCGACAGCGTCAGGTCGCCGACCTGGCCGCGCACCAGGGCCTCGACCACGCTCGCCTCGATGCGGGCGTCCCACGCTCCACGGGCTTCGGCGGCCGAGGCGTACACCTCGGCGGCCGCGAAGGCGATCTCGCGCGAGTACCGAAGCACCGACTCACGAAGGTCCTGCTCGTGGCCCGGTTCGGCGAGCCGCGGCACCTGCGCCTCCAGGACATCCACGACGGTACGGATGAGCTGAACCGTCTGCTTCAGGCTGACCGCTCGGGTCAGCTCCCGAGGTGCCGCGCCGAAGACGTCCGGGGCCGGGGCGGGGGCGGTGGAGGCGTCGCGGAGCCAGCTGGTGAAGGCGCCGATGCCGGCCTGGACGACGAGCCCGACATCTGCGCGCTGAGCGGGGGGCAGGCTGGTGAACCACGGCAGCGCGTCCATGTTCTGGACGGCTTCGGTGCTCAGCCGCGACTGCGCCCTGCTCACCCGCTGCCACGTGGACGTCACAGCACCCCCTCGTCACGAAGGCTAGCCCGTGGCCTCCCGCGTCCCGATCGCACGGGACGGGCGCGAACGCCACGAGCCGCCCCTGCGTGGGGGCGGCTCGGCGCCGACGGGCGCGAGCTAGACGGACTTGATGGCGGAGATGTCGAACTCGAGGTTGATCTTCTCGCCGATGAGGACGCCACCGGTCTCGAGGGCCGCGTTGTAGCTGATGCCCCAGTCCTTGCGGTTGAGGGTCGCCTTGCCCTCGAACCCGGCCCGCAGGTTGTTGTACGGGTCCTTCGCTGTGCCGGTGTGCTCCCAGGTGATGGTGACCGGCTTGGTGACGCCCTTGAGGGTGAGGTCGCCCAGCATCTCGAAGGTGTCGTCGTCGACCTTGGTCACCGCAGTGCTCACGAACTCGCCCTTGGGAAAGGTGGGTGCGTCGAAGAAGTCGTTCGTCCGCAGGTGCTCGTCGCGCTGGGCCTGGCCGGTCTTGATGCTGTCGATGTCGAAGGACACCGTGGCGGTGCTCCTGGAGACGTCGGTGAAGTCGAGGTGCGCGGTGCCCTCGAAGACGTCGAAGCTGCCGCGGACCTTGGTGACCATGGCGTGGCGGGCGGTGAAGCCGAGCCGGCTGTGCGTCACGTCGAGGGCGTAGGTGCCGGTGAGGTCAGTGGTGGAAAGGGTCAGTGCGGTCATGGCGGGCTCCTGAGGTGGGGGTGAGGGTGTTGCTTGCATCTACAACAACCGTACCTCGTGAATATTGCGTGTTCAAGTACTTACTTGAACTTTCTACAACCGCTACCTGCCATATCTGTCAGACGAAGGCCTTCTCCAACTGAACCAGGCCGTCCTCGAGCCCCACCAGCAGCTGCTGCAGGTGCGGCAACGACCGCCGGCAACCGACCAGCCCGAACGCCATCTTCCCGTCGTAGGACGTACAGGTGATGTTGAGAGCCTGCCCGGCGGTGGGGATCGACAGCGGATAGCTGCCCTCCAGCCGGGCGCCGTTCCAGTACAGCGGCTCGCGCGGGCCGGGGACGTTGGAGATCACCAGGTTGAAGGGCGGCGGCACCAGCGGCGGGACGCCGAGCACGCCGTACAGCAGGATCGGCGACATCGTCACCGCGCTCAGCGCGGAGACCTGCAGGGCCGACAGCGAAGCCAGCCCGGCCTTCCCCTGACGCATCGACTCGCGCACCGCCAGCAGCCGCTCCTCGGGATCGGCGAGGTGCGTGCCGAGGTTGGCCAGGATCGCCCCGACCGCATTGCCCCCAGCGTCCTTGGCGCCCTCGGTGCGCAGCGAGACCGGCGTCATGGCAATGAGCGGCGCGTCCGGCAGCGCATCCTGCGCCAGCAGGTAGTCGCGCAGCGCGGTCGCCGACATGGCCAGCACCACGTCGTTCAGGGTGGCGTCGGCGGCCTTCGCCACGGTCCGCATCCGAGCCAGGTCCCACGAGTCGGCCGCGAACCGGCGGCTGCCTGTGATCGGCACGTTGAGGATCGTGCGCGGTGCCTGCCCCGGGAGCGGACCCCCGGTCTGACGGAGGGCCCCATCGGCGACGCGCACCAGATGGGGGAGCAGGCCAACGGCGTCACCGACGGCGTGCAGCCCGGTGCCGATCAGCCCTGGGAGGTTGAGGCCCCCCTTGGCGCGCGGGGTGCGAGGTCGGGCCGCGAAGGGCATCGGGGTGTCGCGCTGCTCGGGGTCCGTCGACAGACTGCTCTCCATCAACCGGGACGCGGAGATGCCATCCATGACCGCATGGTGGAGCTTGGTGTAGACCGCGAAACGACCGTCCGCGAGGCCCTCGATGAGGTGCGCCTCCCAGAGCGGCCGTTGCCGGTCCAGCGGCGTGCTGTGCAGCCGAGACGTCAGGGCGAGCAGCTCCCGGATCCGGCCGGGCCGCGGCAGGGCCGAGTGCCTGACGTGATGCTCCAGGTCGATCTGGTCGTCCTCCTCCCAGGACCACTGACCGGCAGAGGACCAACCCCGGGTCGCGACCTTGCGGAACTCCGGCGCGAGCTCGGTGGTAGCCAGGGCCTCCTGGTAGAGATCAGTCAGGAAGTCCGGCCCGGCACCTGCCGGTGGCCGGAACAGCTGCAGGCTCCCGACGTGCATCGGTTGCTCGCGCGACTCCGGCAGCAAGAACATGGCGTCCGTCACGGGCATCAAGGAGGGCAGGAAGGACACGAGGGCTCCGGGAGTCGAGGAAGGACAAGTGTGGCGCCTCGGTCAAGGCAGGCCGAGGGGCAGGGCCCCTCACGACCCTGCCCTTCGGTGGTGGCGCTGTCAGGTCTGGTCGTCGGTGGCGGCGTCCCCGGCGTTCTTCTTGACGGACTCGATGCCGTTGAGCGCGGCAGCCTTGGTGGTGGTCTTCAGCTCGAACTTGCCGGCCACGGTGGCTCCCGTCGGGTGCGGACGGCTGCTCGCGAGTCGTCTCCGGCCGATCTTGTCGCGCCCCGGCGGCGGCTCGCAAGCGCAGGCTGAATAGGGTCCGCGACATGGGACTCTTCGACCTGACCGGCAAGACCGCGCTCGTGACCGGTGGCAGCCGCGGGATCGGCCTGATGATCGCGCGCGGACTGCTCGACGCAGGCGCCGCTGTGGTCGTCAGCTCGCGTGATGAGGCCGCCTGCGAGGCGGCTGTGGCCGCGCTGTCACCGCATGGCCCGGTGAGTGCGGTCCCCGCCGACCTGTCGACCGAGGCGGAGTGCCAGCGCCTCGCCGCCACCGTGACCGGGCCGCTGAGCATCCTGGTGAACAACGCCGGTGCCACGTGGGGCGCACCGCTGCTTGAGTTCCCCGAGGCCGCGTGGGACAAGGTGCTCAACCTCAACCTCAAGAGCCCGTTCTTCCTGACCCGGGCCCTGCTGGGCCGGCTCGAAGAGGCCGCGACCGACGACGACCCGGCCCGGGTCATCAACATCGGCAGCATCGACGGGCTGCACGTGCCTGCCCTTGCGACCTACTCCTATGCGGCGTCAAAGGCCGCGATCCACCACCTGACCCGGGTGCTCGCGAAGGAGCTCGGGCCCAAGCGGATCACCGTGAACGCCATCGCGCCCGGGCCGTTCGAGTCAAAGATGATGGCCGCGACGCTGGAGCTGTTCGGCGAGGCGATCGCCGCCGCTGCCCCGCTGGGCCGCATCGGCAGGCCCGACGACATGGCCGGCGCGGTGGTGTTCCTGACGAGCCGGGCAGGGTCCTACGTGACCGGCGCGGTGCTGCCCGTCGACGGTGGGATCGCGACCACGCTGTGAGTCAGCCGTGCTTCTTCGCGAAGCAGGCCTGGCACAGCGCGGTCGCCGTACCGATCAAGCGGAAGAGGTGCTCGACGCGGGCGCAGTGGTCACACGTGGGGAGCAGCTGGGGCACCGGACCGGTGAGGTCGATCATCATGACTTGTGGATCGGCTGCCGGAACGGCCCACCGCGCAGCCGAGCGGTCCCTCTTGCGCTGCGCCGTACGGGTTACAGGAAGGCGGCAGTCGATCCGCCGAGCGGCAACGGGTCCATACCGAGCTTGGCGTGGTCCCACGACCTGATCCGCTCGACGTCCACCCGCACCGCCACCCGCTTGTTGAGCATCATCTCCACGAACGGCCGCATCTCCTCGGTGTACGGGCCGGTGTAGCGCTCCCAGACGCTCACGCCGACCTCCCACAGGGCGTCCGCGTCGTCCAGCACCACAGCCCGACCCTCGAGGGACACACCCTTGAGCTCGTTGTAGGTGTGACCGCTCTCGACGAGCACCGTGATCCGGCTGTCCCGGCCGAGGTTGACGGCCTTCTGCGACCGTCCCTTGGTCTCGAACCAGATCGTCCCGTCGATCACGGCGTACCACATCGCCACCAGATGGGGCAGACCGTCGGGACCGACCGTGGCCATCGTCGCGGTCCTGCTCTGCGCGATGAAGGCGGTGATCTCGTCGTCGGTCATGGTGATCTGCGCGCGCTGGTTGGTCCCCATGGCTGACAGTAAACAGGAACAGGTTCTACGTGAGAAGCCTCGCCCGGTCGGCCAGCCTGTGTCGCAGCACCGCCGCCTCCACCGCGAACGCTCGCTGGGCCTCCACGTAGGCGGCCCTGCCCGGCACGGTCTCGATCGCGATGGCCTCGAGCCCGAGGGCACCGAAGTCGTACGGGGAGGCCCGCATGTCGACCGTCCTGATCCGGCGGGCCAGCTCGAAGCAGTCCCCGACCAGCTCCGCCTCGATCCACGGCGACAGCTTGTACGCCCACTTGTAGAGATCCATGTTGGCGTGCAGGCAGCCACCCTGCTCCAGGTCGGCCTGGTCCTCCCGCCGGGGCTGCAGCACGTTGAGGGTGCGCGCGGGCGGGGTGAAGAACCGGAAGGCGTCGTGGTGCGAGCACCGGATCGGGAGCTGCCGAACGACCGCGTCCGTTCCCTTGCCTCCCAAGCGAAGTGGCCACTCCCGGTGTCGTGGCTCGTCCTGGAACACCATGGCCCACTCGTGCAGACCGAAGCATCCCAGCTGCGGCTCGCGGGTGGCCGTGCGGTCCAGCAGGGTCACGATCCACCGGGCCCGCTCGGGCGGCGGGTCGTTCCACGGCTGCGGGCCGTCATAACCCTCGAGCCGGACCCCGAACCCGGGGCTCCAACGCCGGAGCCTGCTGGGCTTGTGGGAGTAGTACGTGAACAGGAAGTCCTCGACAGGGTGCGCCTCGCCGCGACCTGCCCGCTCCCGGTGCCCGGCGGTCCAGCCGTCCACCCGGGAGTGGTGCGCCGCCCGGCGCGGCTCCCACGCGTCCCGGGTAAGGGTGATCATCCCAGGATGCGCGTCCGGAGCGCCGGCCAGGGCCCGAGCTTGGTGGTCACGGTGGCGACCGACGGGGCTTCGCGGCCCTGCGCCCAGAGCCCGTAGTGCGTGCTGCTCCAGCCGTGCCCGCCGGCGAAGAACTCACGCACCGCCTCCAGGGACTCCTCCTCGGACCAGCGGTGGCCGGTCTCGGCCTTCGCCCCCTTGCGCAGCGGGATGCCGGCGGCCAGGCAGGCCTCCCGCCAGCCGCCGAACCGGTTGGACACCACGGGCGAGGCGGGGTGCGCGTTCGGGTCGCGGTGCGCGTCCCAGTAGGCCGCCGGCACCGCGACGCCACCCCGAGCACCCATCTCCAGCCCGCGCGTCAGGGACATCGCCCGCAGGCCGACCAGAATTGCCTGCTGCGGGTAGCGCTGCTCGCTGGTCAGTGCCGGCCGAAGCCGGGGCTCGTCCTGCGGCCAGACGGCGGCCACCACCTCGACCCTCGTGACCCCGAGGGCCGTCGCCACCTGAGAGGAGCTCGCGTTGTCCTCCCGGTCCAGGTAGGCGTGGATGCGGGCTCCCAGCGCCCGCACCTCACCGGGGAGCGGCGTGCGACGGCGGATCGGCGTGGGCACCGGCAGGCCGGCGCGGACGAACGTCGCCTTGGCCCGCCACAGGGCCATGTCGTAGCGCGCCGCGGCTTCCTCCAACGAGTCCCCTTTGGCCATGCGGGCCTGCAGGCGCGTGAGATAGGGCTCGGTCATGTCCGCCATTCTGTACGCCTTCGCCCGCTGCTCGGGCTCAGGACTCCAAGCGCTTGGCACCGAGCCCGGTCACCCTGCCGTAGGAGGCACCGAGCAGCCTCGGCAGCCCCGCGACGACCCAGGCATCGGGCCCGACCAGGATGCGGGCCTTCTCTCGCTCGAGGCCCTTGAGGATGGTCGCCGCGGCCTTGGTCGGGGTCGTGCGAGCCAACCTGTCGAACATCGCCGCCGTGTTGCCGGGGTCCTCCGACGCGGTGACGCGGGCGCTCCTGGCGATCGCGGTCTTCACCCCACCGGGATGAATGCAGCTGACCGTCACCGGTACGCCGTCGGCGAGGCACTCCTGACGTAGCGCTTCGGTCCACCCACGCACCGCGAACTTCGCTGCGTTGTACGCCGCCTGCTTCGGGACCGCGATCAGGCCGAAGATGCTGCTGACGTTGGCGAGCTGGCCATCCCCCGACGCGACCAGGTGCGGCAGGAACGCCTGTGTCCCGTGGACCACGCCCCAGAAGTTGATGTCCATCAGCCAGCGCATGTCGGCCTCACCCAGCTCCGCGACCCGGCCGTGCAGAGCGACGCCCGCGTTGTTCACGACCAGGTCCACCGAACCGAACGCCGAGGCAACCTCCTCGGCGTGCGCGAAGACCGCCTGCCTGTCAGCCACGTCCAGCTCGAACCCCTGCGCCTGGGCACCCAGGCCGCGGCAGAGCTCTGCGGTGTCGAGGACGGCCTGCTTGCCGACGTCGGAGAGCGCCAGCTTCGCGCCGCGCCCGGCCAGGTCGAGGGCCAGTGCCCGGCCGATCCCGGAGCCGGCGCCCGTGATGACCGCCGTCCTGCCTGCATAGCTGCGCATGTCACGCCTCTCGGATCAGATCGATGGGAAGGTCCACGTGCTTGGCCCTGAGGTACTCCCCCAGGCTTTTGGCCTGCGGGTCAAGTCGCGTCGAGGAGGCCACTCCCTCACCGAGCAGGCCGTGCAGCACGAAGTTGAGGGACCGGATCCGCGGGAACGCGAACCGCTCGACGCGCAGCCCAGCTGCTTCCGGCATCAGCTGCTGGAGCACATCGACGGTCAGATACCCGTGCAGCCAGGCGAACTCCTCGTCCGTCCGCACCCAAACCCCGAGGTTCGCGTTGCCACCCTTGTCCCCGGACCGGGCCCCAGCCAGCCGGCCGAGCGGCAGCCTGCGGGTCGGGCCTGGAGAGCGGACACCGACGGGGACGGCAGGCACGTCGGCCGCGGGCTCGGTCCCGGTCGGGTAGGTCGGCTCCACCCAGGTCGTCTCGTCGCCGATCACGACCTCGTGCGTCAGGAGGGCGCTCGGCACCAACGTCGGCCAGTAGGTGCCGTAGGCCTGGACCGCACTCGGGCCGGCGTACAGCCCGGGGTAGCTCGCCAGGGCGAGCTCGGTGATTGCTGCGGTCAGCGGGCGGCCGAGCTTGGTGCCGTCAGGGTCCTTGAAGGTCACCCGGAGCGACGCGACGGCCGTCTCGTTGCGCGCGGGGTCCTCGTGGTCAGTGCGGATCAGGTCCGTCTCGACCGCGGCGAAGCCGGCGCGGCCGCCAGGAAGGGCGTCGAAGAGCCCTTGAAGGAGCGCCGCCGCCTTGGCCTCGATGTCCAGGCCCACCAGGGGAAAGCTCAGGGACGCCTTGGTGGCGCCGGCCAGGTTGAGGCACACCTTGGAGGTGTCCGGTGGCGCCTCTCCCCGCACCCCGTGGACGAGGACCCGGTCCCGCCCCTGCTGGGTCAGCGTGATGCTGTCGAAGCGGGCCGTCACGTCGGGGTTGAGATAGCGCTCGCCGGTGATCTCGTACAGCAGCTGCGCCGTGACGGTGCCGACCGAGACGAGGCCGCCGTGCCCCTCGTGCTTGGTGATGACGCTGCTGCCGTCGGCGGCGATCTCGGCGATCGGGAAGCCGAGGTGGGTGAGGTCTGGCACCTCCTGGAAGAAGGCGTAGTTGCCACCGGTGGCCTGGCACCCGCACTCGATCACGTGGCCCGCGACCAAGGCGCCCGCCAGGGCGTCGTAGTCGTCGCGCCGCCACCCGTGATGCCACGCCGCGGGCCCGATCACCACGGCGGCATCGGTGACGCGACCCGTCACCACGATGTCGGCGCCTCGTTGCAGCGCATCGACGATCCCCCACCCGCCCAGGTAGGCGTTCGCGGTCAGCACCGCGCGGCCGGCGAGGTCCTGACCCGTGTCGAGGTTGCGCAGCTCATGGCCGCCGGCCTTCAGCTCGTCGAGCCGCGGAGCCAGGTCGTCGCCTGCCACGTAGGCGATCACGGGGTCCAGACCGAGCGTGCCCGCCAGCGAGGTCAGTGCCTGCGCAAGTCCACGCGGGTTCAGCCCTCCGGCGTTGGCCACCACCTTGATGCCACGGTCGAGGCAGCTGCCCATGACCTGCTCCATCTGCCGCACGAAGGTCTTGGCATAGCCCCCGTCCGGGTTCTTGAACCGGTCCTTCGCGAGGATGAGCATCGTGAGCTCGGCCAGCCAGTCGCCGGTCAGCACGTCGATCGGGCCGCCCTCGACCATCTCCTGAGCAGCGGCGAGCCGGTCGCCGTAGAAGCCGGAGCAGTTGGCGATCCTGACCGGACGGGCGGTCACGGGCGTGTGAGGGGCTGGCGCCCCGAACCCGATGGACCGGCGAACGACTGGGCGATCGCCAACCACTCCTGCGCCACCGGACCCTCCACGGCGAGCTGGGTGTCGTCGCGGTGGCGCCGGTGGGTGACGACCTGGGCGAACTCCAGCGCGGTGCCGGTGACCCGGTCGTCTGCGTCCTCCGGTCCCCAGGACCAGGTGTCGCCCGCCGGTCCGGTGAGCTCCAGGCGTACGGGGGTGGGTGGGTTCTCCTTGCCCTTGATGACGAAGGAATAGGCCCGCGCACCGATGCCGATGTGGCAGACGTGCCGCAGTCGCTCGGTGGGCAGGACAGGCACGCCCAGGGCGTCGGCGATGTCGTGCCCGTGCGCCCAGGTCTCCATCAGCCGGGCGGTGACGAAGCTGAGGAGACTCATCGGCGGGCCGTACCAGGGAACGCGGGTCGCGGGCTCCGTCGTCGCGAGCGACTCCATGAGCTCCACCCGGGAGGCGCGCCACGCTGCCAGCAGCCGTTCCCCACCGAGCTCGCGTCCCGCCGCCGTGTCGTACCCGGTGCCGAGCTGCTGGTTGAGCAGCTGCCCGGCATGGACGGCGAAGGCCTCCGGGTCGCGCAGCGCGAGCAGTGCCATGCCGTCGAAGTAGTGCAGGTGGCTGACCGAGTCGCAGATGTCCCAGCCCTCCGCGGGCGTCCGCGTCGACCACTGCGCCGGCGTGAGTTCCCCGACCATCGCGTCCAGGACTGCGCGCTCGGCCGCGAGATCCGCCACGATGCCGGCTTGGTCGGTCTTCACACGATGCTGCCTTCCTGCCAGGGGAGGTCCACGTTAGTAGTCACCGTCGACCAGGTTGGGAGGCTGCTCGCCACGGGCGAACGCGGCGATCTGCTCGGCAGCGACCCGGTAGGCACGCAGCATGCCCAGGGGCACGCTGCCGCCGACATGCGGGGTGAGAAGCAGCCCGGGGGCGCTCCACAAGGGGTGACCCGGCGGCAGGGGCTCAGGCTCGGTGACGTCCAGTGCGGCCCGGAGACGTCCGGAGGTCAGCTCCGCCAGGAGCGGCTGGGTGTCCACCACCGGCCCCCGGGCACCGTTGACGAGGACCGCTCCATCGGGCATCGCCGCCAGGAACACGGCGTCCACCAGCCCCCTCGTGCTCGGAGTCAGCGGCACCACGACCACGACCGCATCATGGTGCGGCAGCAGGGCAGGCAGGTCCGCGACCCCCCGAACCCCCGGTCGCGCTTCCCTTGCCACGTAGGTGATCTCGACGTCGAACGGTTCGAGACGACGGCCGGTCTCCTGGGCCACGTCACCGGCGCCGACGATCAGCACGCGCTTGCCGGCGAGCTCCTCCGTCTGGTGGTAGTCCCAGCGGCCGTCGCGCTGGGCGAGGGCGAACCGCGGCAGATGGCGGTAGACCGCGAGCAGCACGCTCACCGCCCACTCCCCCGTCGCGCCGCCATGCGCGCCGCGGCAGTCGCTCAGGGCCACCCCCGGGGGAAGCTTCCCGATCCAGTGCTCCGCACCCGCGGACAGCAGCTGCACCAGCCTCAGGGACGGCAGCCCCTGCACGACAGCGGTGGCGTCGCTGTCGGCGAGGAACGCAGGGATGAGCACCTCAGCGTCCTTCGGCGACCCACGTCCGGGGGTGTAGCGGAGCACCGTGACACCCTCGACGTGCGCCAGGGCCGACACGCCCTCGTCGTGGGGCACGAGCACGCGCAGGTCCGGCATGACCCCATCCCACCAGATCGGGCATCATGGCTTGACCACCCCCTGGAGGGCCTCGAATGGACGACCGGCTCACCCTGCGCTTCGGCGGCCAGGTCGCCGTGGTCTGCCGCACCGGTGGTCGCGTGAGCAGCTACCAGGTCGACGGCGCAGAAATCCTGGCGGGCAAGGAGAACGCTGCGCAGCACGCCTTCCGGGGAACGTTGCTGGCGCCCTGGCCGAACCGCGTGGTGGGCGGCCGCTGGAGCTGGAGCGGGACCGACCACCAGCTCCCGGTCAATGACGCGGGCGCGGACGCAGCGCTGCACGGACTGGTCTTCGACAAGGTCTTTGACGTCGGCGACGTGACGTCCGCGAGCGTCACCCTGCGGCACGCGCTGCAGCCGACGGACGGTTATCCGTACCCGCTGCTGGTGACGGTCTCCTACGTCCTGTCCGAGCAGGGCCTCGCCGGGGCGCTGACCGCGACGAACTCCGGCACCATCCCGGTCCCGGTGGGGCTGGGGGTGCACCCGTACCTCGACGCGAATGGCCCCGTGGACGACCTGGTCCTCACCCTGCCCGGGGGCACCCAGGTCCAGACCGACGAGCGCTGGCGCGAGACCGGCCGGGTGCCCGTCGCGGCCTTCCACGGTCCCCTCGGACCGCGCCGGCTGGACGCCGCGTTCACCGACCTGACCACCGACGAGGCGAGGGTGCAGCGGCCCGACGGGCTGGAGGTCCTGCTGCGCTGGGGACCAACCACCCGGTGGCTGGTCGTGTACACCGGCGACGCCCTGCCGCCGGACGACGCGCGGCAGAGCCTGGCGATCGAGCCGCAGACCTGCCCCCCGAACGGGCTGGCGACCGGAGACATCGACGTGCTCGAGCCAGGCCGGAGCCTCACCCTGGAGTGGAGCCATCAGGTGGTCAGGGGCCGCCTGGCATGATGACCGCGGCCGACTTCCTCGCGCCCACGACCTGCCCTCGGAGGCGACCATGGCCGATCTCGACGCGCTGACCATCGGGGTCCTCGGCGGCACCGGCCCCCAGGGACGTGGCCTGGCGCTCCGCTTCGTGCAGTCCGGCTTGGCCGTCATCCTGGGCAGCCGTAGCGCCGAGAAGGGCGCGGCCGCCGCGGCCGAGCTCGCCGCCAGGATCGGCAAGCCCGTGCAAGGCGCCGACAACCTCGGATGCGCCGAGCGCAGTGACATCGTCATCGTGGCGGTTCCCTGGGATGCCACGGCGAGCTCCTCACCAGCCTCCAGGACGCCCTCGCCGGCAAGGTCGTCGTCGACTGCGTGAACCCGCTCGGCTTCGACAAGCAGGGCGCCTTCGCGCTTCCCGTCGCGGAGGGCTCCGCCGCCCAGCAGGCCGAGCTGCTGCTCCCCGGCAGTCGCGTGGTCGCGGCCTTCCACCACGTCAGCGCCGTCCTGCTCGAGGACCTCGAGGTCGACAAGATCGACACGGACGTACTCGTCCTCGGTGACGACCGCGAGGCCACCGACCTGGTGCAGGAGCTGGCCGACAAGATTCCCGGCATGCGCGGCATCTACGGCGGCCGGCTGCGCAACGCCCACCAGGTCGAAGCCCTGACCGCCAACCTGATCTCGGTGAACCGGCGCTACAAGGCGCACGCCGGGCTGCGCGTCACCGACGTCTGAGCGCTTCGCTACGGCAGGGTCCGACCCGCACGGTGCACGCGCGTGTGCCCCACGTAGACCTCGGCGTGGGCGCGGATGAGCAGCAGCTCCTCGTCGGTGGTCTCGCGCCGCACCTTGCCCGGCATCCCGACGACCAGGGACCGCGGCGGGATCACGGTGGCCGCCGACACGAGCGCTCCGGCACCGATCATGGAACCGGCGCCGATGACTGCCCCGTTCATCACGACAGCACCCATCCCGATGAGGACGTCGTCCTCGATCACGCAGCCGTGCACCACCGCGGCATGGCCGATCGAGACGCCCGCCCCGATCTGCAGGTGGAACCCGGGGTCGGTGTGCAGGGCGCAGCAGTCCTGAACGTTCGAGCGGGCGCCGATCGTGATGCGGTCCCCATCGGCCCGGACGACCGCCGAGTACCAGATGCTCACCTCCGGCCCGAGGTCGGCAGCTCCGATCACGGTCGCGTTGGGCGCGATCCAGGCCGTCGGGTCGACGAGGGGCTCACGGTCACCAAGGGCGATCAGCATCCGGTCACCCTAGGACCGTAGGTTGGCGCCATGAGCAGCCCCCTGCACGCCTTCGGTGACGACTCGCTCGGCCGGCTCGACGGACTCGCGGTGGCGGCACTGATCAGGGACCGCCACGTCAGCCGCCGTGAGGTCGTGGACGCTGCCTTGAACAGGCTCGCCAGCGTGCCCGGCCTCCACGCGGCCGGAGTGCTGGATGCCGATCGGGCCATCGCCGAGATCGCGCGGCCCACGGCTGGTCCCTTCTCTGGGGTGCCGACGTTCGTCAAGGACAACGTCGACGTGGCCGGGCTGCCGACCGGCCACGGCTCCGAGGCGGTGGTGGCGAAGCCGGCCCGCAGGGACTCCCCCCTCACGAGAACCCTTCGCCAACAGGGATTCGTGCTGCTGGGCAAGTCCCGCCTCCCCGAGTTCGGGTTCAACGCCTCGAGCGAGTTCATGACCGAGGAGCCGGTGCGCAACCCCTGGCACAGGGACTACTCGAGCGGGGCGTCATCAGGCGGAGCAGCCGCGCTCGTCGCCGCGGGGGTCGTGCCCCTCGCGCACGCCAACGACGGCGGCGGTTCGATCCGCATCCCCGCCGCCTGCTGCGGGCTGGTGGGCCTCAAGCCCTCCCGCGGCCGGCTCGCCCCGATGCCGCTGGAACGCGTGATGCCCGTCAACATCGTGAACGACGGGGTCGTGACCCGGAGCGTCCGCGACACGGCACACTTCTTGGCCTCGGCGGAACGCAGGCATCGCTCCCTCCCACCGATCGGGCTCGTCGAAGCCCCTTCTGCCCGCCGCGTACGGGTGGGTCTCGTGCTCGACTCGGTCACGGCCGGGACCGATCCGGAGACGCGCGCTGCGGTCCTGGCTGTCGCGGAACGGCTCAGCCAGCTCGGCCATCATGTCGAAGAGGTACCGGCCCCGCTCGACGCGCAGTTCGCCGAGGACTTCGCGCTCTACTGGGGCTTCCTGGGCTTCTTCACCTCCACAGCGGGCAGTCGCGCCTTCCCCGGTTGGGACGCGACCCGGCTGGACGGCCTCACGACGGGGCTTGCCGACCACTACCGACGGCACCGGCGCGACTCCGCCGGAGCCTTGCGCCGGCTGCGGGGCTCCGCCGCCCGTTACACCCAGGCGTTCCTCCGCCAGGACGTGCTGCTGTCTCCGGTGCTCGCGCACACCACCCCGGAGATCGGCTACCTGTCACCCGCTCAGCCGTTCGACCAGCTCTTCGCCAAGCTCCTGCAGTACGTCGCGTTCACGCCTCTCAACAACGCGACCGGCAGCCCGGCCGTCTCGCTGCCGCTCGGGCAGACCGCGACCGGACTGCCCATCGGGATCCAGCTCGCCGGGGCGCCAGGGGACGAGCGCACCTTGCTCGAGCTGTCCTACGAGCTGGAGGAAGCCCTGCCCTTCCGGCAGCTCACCTAGACCGGCTCCTCCGCCAGCAGCGTGCCGAGCTTGGCCAGTTGGCGCGTGCCGCCACCCAGCGTCAGCTCGTACTGCTTCGCCGCCGTGTAGTACCGGTGCAACGGGTACTCGCGGGACACGCCCATCCCGCCATGCAGGTGGGCGGCAGCGCGGACGACCCGCTGCCCGGCGTCGGACGCGAAGTACTTCGCGACGGCGACCTGCTTGTCGGCCTCCCTCCGCTGCGCGACCAGCCAGACCGCCTGCAGCATCGTCAGCCGGATCGTGGTGGTGTCGATGAACGCGTCTGCGGCACGCTGACCGACCGCCTGGAACTGCGCGATCGGGTGCCCGAACTGCTCACGGGTCTTGGTGTACTGGGCCGTCAGCCGGACTGCCTCGGCAGCGATGCCGGCCAGCAGCGCGCAGGTCGCGACGGTCGCGACCTGCAGCACGTCCTTCAACGCCTCACCGTCCCCGATCGGCCACCCGACCGCGTTCTCGAGCACCAGCAGGGCCTCGGGGAGGTAGGTGATGGTGTCCTGTCGTTCGCGGCGGACGCCGTCGGTGGCCGGGTTGACGAAGAACAACCGCGGACCCTCCGGAGTGCTCGCCGACACGATGAGCTGGTCGGCGTACAGGCCGGCGGGTACGCAGACCTTGATGCCGTTCAGGACCCAGGCGTCGCCGTCCCGGCGGGCCGTGGTCGAGGGCTCGGACTCCTCGCCGAGCGGCTCGACGAGCGCGGCCGTCACCAGGGTCGTACCGGCGGAGATGCCCGGCAGGAGGTAGGCCTGCTGCTGTTCCGTGCCGTGCCGCACGATGGTGAGCGCACCCAGCGCGAGCCCCGCCAGGACCGGTACGGGCGCGGCCGCGCGGCCGGCCTCCTCGACCAGGATGGCGAGCTCGACCAGGCCAAGGCCGAGGCCCCCGTGCGCCTCGGGGATGCAGACCCCGAGGAGGCCCGCGTCGGCGAGCTTCGTCCAGAGCACCCGGTCGAAGCCCTCGCCGTCCTCGACGGCTCGGAGCGCTTCCGGGGTGCAGTGGTCGGTGAGGATCTTGGCCGCGAGGTCGCGGATGCTGCTCTGCTCTTCGGTAAGTGCGAAGTCCATGTCCCGGGCCCCTTAGCGCTTGACCATGGGCATGCCCAGGCCGAAGACGGTGATGAGGTCGCGCTGGACCTCGTTGACGCCGCCCCCGAAGGTGAGGATCACCAGCGAGCGGTACATCGACTCGAGCCGCGACGCGAGCACGGCCTCCGGCGAGCCCTTCTTCAGGTAGGCGACCTGGCCGACGATCTCCATGAGGAGCCGGCAGGTGTCCAGGTAGTGCTCGGTGCCGAACACCTTGGTGGTGCTGGCGTCCTCGACGGCGAGCACCCCACGTTCGGCGTCCCAGGCGACCTTCCAGTTCTGCAGCCGGAGGAACTCGAACCCGGCGTAGGCCTTGGCCAGGTTGAGCTGCACCCACTCCTGGTCAATGACGCGCCGGCCGTCCGGGAGCTTGGTCTCCTGCGCCCAGCGCCGCACCTCGGTGACGTTCTTGTCGACCATGCCGGGTGTGCACAGCGTGACGCGCTCGTGGTTGAGCTGGCCGGTGATGAGGCCCCAGCCGTTGTTGACGCCACCGATGACGTTCGCGGCGGGCACCCGCACGTTGTCGTAGTGCACCTCGCAGATCGGGTGCTCGCCGACGAGCTCCAACGGTCGGGCGGTGATCCCCGGGGTATCCATCGGAACCACGATCATCGACAGGCCGCGGTGCTTCTTCACGTCGGGGTCGGTGCGGACCGCGAGCCAGCAGTAGTCGGCGGTCGCGGCGTAGGAGGTCCAGAGCTTGGTGCCGTTGATGACGTACTCGTCACCGTCGAGGACAGCGGTGGTCCGCAGCGACGCGAGGTCGGTACCGGCGTCGGGCTCGGAGTAGCCGATGCAGAAGTGGATCTCCCCGCGCAGGATCGCCGGCAGGAAGCGTTCCTTCTGCTCCTGCGTGCCGTGCTCCATCAGCGTCGGGCCGACCGTGTTGATCGTGAGCATCGGAACCGGGGCGCCGGCGCGCATCGACTCGTCGAAGAAGATCCACTGGTCGATGTGGCCACGGCCTTGACCGCCCCACTCGACGGGCCAGCCGATGCCGAGCCAGCCGTCATCGGCCATCTGCTTGACGACCCGGCGCATGGCCTCGTCGTTGCTGCCGTGGTCCTCGAGCAGCACCCGCGTCTCGGGGTCCAGCAGCTCGGCGTAGTACGCCCGCAGTGTGGTCCGCAGCGCTTCCTGCTCTTCGGTGTACGCGAGATGCATCCGTCGCCCCTGAACTAGAACGTGTTCCTGTTAGATCCCCCAGCGTAACGCCAACTGCTCTAGGGTGCGAACCATGATCGACAGTCAGGTGCAGGAGCTCCAGATGGCAGGCCAGGACCTCCCCTGGCTCCTCGCGCACTGGGCCGCGGTGAAGCCCGACCACCCGCTGCTGGTCTGGGAGCCTCGGGTCGGCGGCGGCCGCACCTGGACCTACCGCCAGTTCCTCACCGATGTGCGCCGCCTCGCCGCAGGCCTGCACACGCGCGGCATCAGCAAGGGCGACAAGGTGCTGATCCACGCTGACAACTGCCCGGAGATGGTGCTGGCCTGGTACGCCTGCGCCGTCCTCGGCGCGGTCGGCGTCACGACCAACACCCGCTCGGTCGCTGCCGAGGTCGGTTACTTCGCACGGCAAGCCCAGTGCGTCGCGGCGATCACGCAGCCGCAGTACCTCGCGCTGGTCACGCAGGCAGCACCGGACCTGCCATGGATCGCCGTCACCGACAACGACAGCGGCGAACCGGCCGACTCGGACGGCTCGTTCGAGGCCCTGTACGGGGAGGAGTCCGCCTGCCCCACAAGGGATCCCGAGCCCATGCTCCCCGTCGGGATCCTGTTCACCTCTGGGACGACATCCAAGCCGAAGGCCGTCGTGCACACCCACGCCAACGCCATCTGGGCGGGGCGAATCGGCCCGCGGAACATCGACCTCAACGGCGAGGACATCTACCTGATCTACCTGCCGTTCTTCCACGTCAACGCGCAGAGCTGGTCGCTGTGGTCGGTGCTCGGGGTGGGAGCCACAGCGGTCCTCACCCCCAAGTGGTCGACCTCGACGTTCTGGGACGTCGTGGTGAAGCACGGCGTCACGCACATCTCGCTCATGCCGTTCGTGTTCAGCGCCTTCTCGCTGCCCGACAAACCCGCGACGCACACGATCCGCGCCGGGGTGTTCGGCCTCATCCTGCCGGAGGTCGACGCCTGGCTCGGGATCCGCGTCTATGCCTGCTACGGCATGACGGAGACAATCACGCACGCCATCACCGGCCGGCCCCAGGAAGGCTGGCCGCGATCGTCCATGGGGCACCCGACCCCTGGGTACGAGATGGTCGTCGTGGACGACGCCGGCGATCCCGTCCGGCAGGGCGAGACCGGTGAGCTGTGGATGCGAGGCGCTCGCGGGATCCAGCTGTTCCTGGAGTACTTCGACAACCCCGAGGCAAACGCGTCGTCGTTCACCGACGACGGCTGGTTCCGCACCGGGGACCGCGTGAAGGTCATCGAGGGCGGCAACGTCATCTACACCGACCGGGACTCCGACCTCATCAAGGTCGGTGGGGAGAACGTGTCCGCCCGCGAGGTCGAGGACATGGCTCGCACCGTCCCGGGGATCGCCGACATCGCGGTCGTCGGAAAGAAGCACGAGTGGCTCGACATGGTCGTGGTGGCGTTCGTCATCATGGGCCCCGGCGCCCCCGATGACCTGGAGCAGCAGGTGATCGCAGCCTGCGCGGCGAACCTCGCCGACTTCAAGGTGCCGCGTGCGGTGTACGTCGTGGAGGAGTTCCCGAGGGCGACGCTGGAGAAGGTCGCCAAGAACGTCCTCCGGGAGATGGCCGACGCCGAGCCGCCCGTCTAGGGTGGTCCGGTGCCGAGCGCCGTGATCTACGTCCAGGACCTTGTGGGGATGCAGGCGTTCTACGAGCGGGTCGCCAAGCTGACCCTCAGCGAGGTCGGCGAGGGCTACGTCGAGATGGCTGACCTGCTCCTGGTGGCGCTGCCCCCGGAGATCGCAGAGGCGTTCCGCCTCAGCTCACCGCCAGCTCGCCGCGAAGGGGCAGCCGTCAAGCTGGTCTTCGATGTGCCCGTGCTCGCCGCCGCCCGGGTGCGCGCCACCCAGCTCGGCGGCCTGGTGGACGCCGCCACCACCGAGTGGGAGTTCGGGCCTTACCGGGTGTGCGAAGGGCACGACCCTGAGGGCAACCCGTTGCAGCTGCGCGAACCGGCCTGACCCCCCGCTTTCGCTAGGCCGGCCGGGCCCGCCGGGGTGCCCGCCCAGGTGGTTGCGTCGGCGGCGCGAGCAGCGGAACCGGTGGCACCAGGGGTCGGGACGTCAGGTCGCCGTCGACGAGGTGGACGGTTTCCCCTGCGAGGTCGATCTGGACCGAGGCTCCCTCAGCCAGCACCTCGACCGACTCGTGCGTCACCGTCACATGCAGCAGCGCGCCCTGCCAGCGAAGGTGGAACGCCAGCCGGTCGATGCCACCAGGGAGGGCCGGCCGCAAGCCCAGCCTGCCGGCGCACACTCGCATCCCGCCGAAGCCCTCGACCAGGGCGGTCCAGGCTCCCGCGAGCGAGGCCATGTGCAGGCCGTCCGCGCTGTTGAGGTGCAGGTCGTGCAAGTCGATCAGCGCCGCCTCCGTGGCGTAGTCGTGCGCCAGTTCCAGGTGCCCCACCTCCGCGCACATCACGGCCTGCGTGCAGGCAGACAGGGACGAGTCCCGGACCGTCCGCGACTCGTAGTAGCTGACGTTGCGGGCCTTCTGCTCCGGCGTGAAGCTCTCGCCGCACCAGTGCATCGCCAGCACCAGGTCCGCCTGCTTGAGGACCTGGCTTCGGTACAGTGAGACGTACGGCGCGTGCAGGAACAGCGGGTACTCGGCGTTCGTGAAGTCCCACTCCCGGTAGGTCGTGAACCCGCGGGACTGCTCGTGGACGCCGAGCTCCGCGTCGTACGGCACGTGCACGGCCTCGGCGGCGCTGCGCCAGGCCTGGAGCTCCTCCGTCGTGGCACCGAGCTGGGCAGCCTTGCCGGGATGACGCAGGCACGCCTCGACGGCCGCGCGCAGGTTGCGGGCTGCCATGAGGTTGGTGAAGACGTTGTCGTCGGAGACGGCGCTGTACTCGTCCGGACCGGTGAGGCCGTCGAGGTGCCAGACCCCGTGCCTGTCGTGGTGACCGAGGTCGGCCCAGAGCCGGGCCGTCTCCACGAGCAGCTCGGTGCCGATGTCGCGGTCGAACGCTTCATCACCGGTCGCGAACCGGTAGCGCTCGACGGCGTAGGCGATGTCGGCGTTCAGGTGGAAGGCCGCCGTGCCGGCGGGCCAGTAGGCGGAGCACTCGTCCCCGGCGATCGTCCGCCAGGGGAAGGCAGCACCGTTCAAGCCCAGCGCGGTCGCCCGCGCCTTGGCCTTTCCCAGGGTTGAGTGCCGCCAACGCAGCGCGTCCTTCGCGGCGCTGGGGAACGTCGCCGTGAGCACGGGCAGCACGTAGCCCTCGGTGTCCCAGAACGCGTGCCCGTCATAGCCAGGGCCGGTCAGCCCCTTCGCGCTGATGGCGCGCTGCTCGGCGCGGGCCCCGGACTGGAGCACGTGAAACAGGCCGAAGCGCACCGCCTGCTGGAGCACCGGATCGCCGTCCACCTCGACGTCAGCGCCCCGCCAGAAGTCGTTCAGGAAGGACCTCTGTGTCTCCAGAAGGCCCCTCCAGCCGACGATCCGGGCTCCTGTGAGAGCCGCCGCCACCTGGTCCCGCATGGCCGGCGCGGAGCGGGAAGCCGACCAGCCGTACGCGATCAGCTTGACGAGGCGCACCCGCTCGCCGCTCTGCAGGACAGTGGCGAACGTGGTGCGCGCCCAGTCCGCATGGGTCTCCTGCTCGACCACGATCTCGCGAGGTCCCTCACAGCGGTGGTCCATGCCGGCGCCGACGAGCAGCCCCGAGACCCGCGTCCGATGGAGCAGCAACGCACCGGCCGGGTGCTCGTCCTGACTCACGGCGACCAGGGGGCTCGTGAGCGCCGCCGCCACCCGGGGGTCCTTGGACGCCGCCGGCTGGGCTTCGTTGGCGACCAGCTGGGACTGCAGGATCACCCGGGTGTCGTCCTGCAGCGCCTCCACCTCGTAGCAGATGGCAGCCACCGCTCGGTGGGTGAACGACACCAGCCGGGTGGAGCTCACCCGGACCCGCTTGCCTGCCGGGGAGGTCCAGCCGACGTCGCGGGTGAGGGTGCCGGCCCGGAGGTCAAGCACTCGCTCGTGCCGGTCGAGCTGCCCGTACGTGACGTCCAATGGCTCGTCGTCGACGAGGAGCCGGATGAGCTTGCCGTTGGTGACGTCCACGACGCTCTGCCCCGCCTCGGGATAGCCGTAACCCGCCTCGGCGTACGGCAGCGGGCGCTGCTCGTGGAAGCCGGCGAGGTACGTGCCCGGGATGCCATGGGGCTCGCCCTCGTCGAGGTTGCCGCGCAGCCCGATGTGACCGTTCGACAGCGCGAAGACCGACTCGGTCTGGGACAGCAGCTGCAGGTCGAGGGCTGACTCGCGGACCGCCCACGGCTCGACGGGGAACCCCCCCGCTTCGATCACAGCAGCTCCTCGAGGTCGGTGACGACGACGTCAGCCCCGTGCTGGCGCAGTTCCGCGCCGTGCTGGACGCGGTCGACCCCCACGACGCACCCGAACCCTCCCGCGCGGCCCGCCTCCACGCCAGCGAGGGCGTCCTCGAAGACTGCGCACTGCGAAGGCGCGAGGTCCAGCAGCCGGGCCGCCGCCTGGAAGGTGTCGGGGGCCGGCTTGCCGGGCAGGGTCGTCCGGCCGTCGACCGTGATCTCGATGAGGGGAGCCAGTCCGGTCACGTCCAGGACGGTGGCGGTGTTCGCGCTGCTGGACACGACCGCTCGACGCAGCCCTGCCTGGGCGCACGCTTCCAGGTACCGCCGACTTCCGGGGTAGACGTTCACGCCCTCACGGGTGAGCCGCTCGAGCAGGGCTGCGTTCTTGCTCTCCGCGAGGCCGTTGACCGTCGTGAGCGAGGCTTCGCCCGGCACGCCCTCGGGTAGGTCCAGGCTCCGACTGGCGAGGAAAGCGCGGACGCCGTCCTGGCGACGCTTGCCGTCGACGTACTCGTTGTAGTCCTCGCCGGTGAACGACGGCAGGCCGCGGGGGGTCAGCAGCGCGTCGAAGACCTGCTTCCAGACCGCTCGGTGCACCGACGCCGTGTCGGTCAGCACCCCGTCCAGGTCGAACAGGCACGCGACGACACCCTCAGGCAGACCCAGCATGATCACCACCTTCCCCACCGACGCGGGTGCATGCACCCGTCACGAGGTGCAGGCGGTGACCACGGCCTGGTAGGACGTCAGCAGGTCGTTGCTGAGCGACGGGATGTAGGTATTGCTGTCGGTGCGGATCCGCACGATGCCGATGGTCACCACCAGCTTGTCCAGGGCAGTCTTCACATCGAGCGGAGCCGCCGGAGCGGCGGCGAACACCGCGTCCTGGTTGCTCTTGAGTCGCGTCGACATCTCGGCATCCGGGCGCCCGGCGCCCTTGAGCGCGTGGGCGTCCTTGCCCAGCGCCAGGACCGCAGGCGCGACAGCGCGACAAGGACCGTCGTGGAAGGCGCTCTCCGCGGGTTGGGCAAAGGCCGGTTTGGCAGGCGAGGAGGACGAACAGGCGGCGAGCAGCGCAACAACTGCCAGGCCGATGGGGGTCCGGAGAAGCACGGAGTCCTTTCGGAGAGGGGGAGGAAGCACCGTCGGGGCGGCCCGCGAAGGACCGCCCCGACGGCGAGGGAACTACCTGCTGTTGATCGTGGTCGCGAGCCCCGGGAACATCCCCTGGGCGCTTCCGTGGTTGACGAATACCCGCCAGAACAGCACGACCGACGTTCCGGACGGCTGCGTCAGATAGACCGAATTCGCGGTCGCAGTACCGGCAGCGTTGAGTTGGACGGTGGCCACCTTGACGTACTTGTTGGTCGCGGTGTTGAGCTTCCACAGCTCGGCGTAGCTGCCGGGCTGGGCCAGCGCGAGGTTGAGGATCCGCGCCTCGATGACGCCGGCCCGGCTGCTGAATCTCTGCCGGAACGAGACCGGCACCTGCCCGAGGTGCGCATCCGACCCCGGGTAGGGATCGGCGACGTACGGGAAGGTCGAGCGGTAGGGCTTGTCCGGCCCGTTGACGCCGTCACCGAGGCCACCGACGGCAGCCTTGACGGCCGGGTCCTGGTCCGGGACGAGGACCCCTTCCAGTGCCTGGAGGGCGATGTCGATGACGTCGTCACCGAGCCGCCGACCGTTCGGGAAGCCTTGGATGTCGCCAGCGAGCACCCCGAGCCGCTTCGGCGCGGCCGTGACCCCGACACCGAGGTTCAGCCGAAGGTACTCCGCCGGTTGCTGCGTTACCGTCGATGCCACGGCGTTCAGGTCCAGCGAGTTGAGGTCCACGTCGGGCGAGCCGTTGCCCAACCCGCCGTACTCGCTCGCGCTCGTTGAGACCTTGTGCGAGATACCGGTCAGGAACGTGGCCACCAGGTCTGGCCGGTTCGCACCGTTCGGCGTCCCGTTCGGGTTCGGGATGTGGTAGATCCCGTTGATCAGGTACGGCAGCTCCGGGTCGGTGACCTTGCCGGCGAAGCCGTGGGCGACGTCCTGCCCCGGGGTGGACCGGTTGAACAGGTCCTTCAGGT
>JBKJVH010000134.1:0-8427 GCA_046590985.1 Mycobacteriales bacterium | reverse complement strand
TCCGAGGGGTGCCACCGGTGCCACGGGTGCTACGGGTGGGACCGGCGCGGACGGTGCCACGGGTGCCACCGGTGTGGGTGCGACGGGTGCCACTGGCGCGACGGGTGCTACCGGTGCGACCGGCGCGGCGGGTGCCACGGGTGCCACGGGGCCGGCTGGTGCCACCGGCGCGACCGGTGCGACCGGTGCGACCGGTGCGACGGGCGCAAGCGGCTCGTTCACCACGGGCCGTGCGGGTGCGAGTGGGACCGGCACGGGCACGGCTACGGCCAGCTGCCCGTCCGGCACCTTCGCGACCGGCGGCGGCGGCGGGATCACCAGTGGAACGGGTCAGCTGACGCTCAACGCGCCGGTCGGTGCGGTCGGGTCTCCGACCGGCTGGACGGTCACGTCGAGCGTCCCCGGGGACAGCGTCTCCGTGGTCGTCATCTGCGCCAGCTAACGGTGTAGTTCCCAGGCTCCAGCCTCGGGCTGGGAGGTGTCGTCATCTCCCAGCCCGAGGCTGAGTCGTGTCTGAGCACCTCAAGGAAGGGTTGTCCCGATGACCGTCAGCGTCTCGCTGGCCATGATCGTGCGCGATGAGGAGCGCCTCATCGAGGGCGTCCTCGCCGACGCCAAGGCGTTCTGCGACGAGCTCGTCGTCGTCGACACCGGCTCCACGGATCGGACCGTCGAGCGCGCCGAAGCCATGGGCGCCCGCGTCGAGCACTTCACCTGGGTCGACGACTTCGCGGCGGCCCGCAACGCGAGCTTCGCGCACTGCACCGGCGACTGGATCCTGTGGCTCGACGCCGACGACCGGCTGCCGCAGGACGTCCTCAACCGGCTGAACGACCTGAAGTCCGGCTACCTGCACGACCGGCTGGACGCGGTGTCGATGCCCTACAAGTACCACTGGACCGACGACGGGAAGACCTGCACGTACGAGTTCCCGCGGGAGCGGCTGGTGCGGCGCAACGCGGGGCTGCGCTGGGAGAACCGGGTGCACGAGGTCATCCCGATCCCGGTGCCGGACCGGGCGCGGCTGCGTACCGATGTGTGGGTGGAGCACCGGCCCGACAAGGAGCAGCGGGCGCAGAAGTCCGAGCGCAACCTGCGGATCCTGCGTGCGACCGTCGCCGACGGTGACCGGTCGCCGCGGACGCTGTACTACTTCGGGAACGAGCTGCGCGACCACGGGCTCGCTCAGCAGGCGATCGACGCCTACCGCGAGTTCCTGGCCACCGGCGCGCCGGGCTGGGAGCGCTACCACGCGCTGCTCGACATCAGCCGGGCGCAGGCAGTCCTCGGTGCGGATGCGGCCGCGCTGCAGACCGCGCACGAGGCGCTGCAGGAGGACTCGAGCCGGGCCGAGGCGTTCGTGCTCCTCGGTCGTACCTACTACGACAAGGAGCAGTGGGACCTCGCGATCCCCTACCTTCTCGGGGCCACCACCCGCACGCTGCCGGGGGTCGGTTTCGTGTCCAGCGGCGACTACACCTTCGTCGCCTGGGACATGCTGTCGATCTGCTACCACCGGCTCGGTCGGCAGGCCGACGCGCTGCACGCGCTCGCGAAGTGCGTCGAGGGCAACCCCGACCGGACGCGCCTGCAGGAGAACGCCTCGTGGTTCGTCAAGGCCTGGTGAGTCAGTAAGCCAGTTGGTCCCCACGGACCTCTTGACGCCCTAGGCCAGACAGCGGAAGGTAGGCGGACTTCTTCGTCGTATCACCGGAAACTGGCCAGAAAGGCCCACCCTTGTACGCACATCGTCCTGCCCCCTCGGCGTTACGCCGCACAATCGCCGTCAGCGCCGTTGTCGCCCTCGGCTGCGGCGGCCTCGTCGTCGCCGCCCCGTCGTCCAGCGCCGCCCCAGCCGTCACGGCGAGCACCGCCAACAAGGCGTACGCCGCCGGCCGCTACCTCGTGGTGTTCGCCGACGAGCCGGCCGCGTCCTACGAGGGCACGGTCGCTGGCTACGCCCGGACCCGGCCCGATGCCGGCAGGAAGCTCGACCCCACGCGGGCCGAGGTCGTCCGGTGGCGGGGCCACCTCACGGCCGTCCATGACAGCGCGCTGCAAGCTGTCGGCGCGACCAAGCTCGCCGACTACACGGTGGCCACCAACGGCGTCGCGGCCGAGCTGACCGCTGCGCAGGCGCAGAAGCTGTCCGGCGCCCAGGGCATCGCCGGTCTGCAGCCGGACGCGGAGAAGACTCTCGACACGACGTACTCGCCGGAGTTCCTCGGGCTGTCCCAGCCCGGCGGTCTGTGGTCCCAGCTCGGCGGCAACACGACCGCGGGCAAGGGCGTCATCGTGGGCGTCGTCGACTCCGGCATCTGGCCGGAGAGCAAGTCCTTCGCCGGCGCGGAGCTCAAGCGCGATGCCGCCGGCCAGCCGGTCGCAGCCACCGGGCTGCGCGGGAAGTGGTTCGGGGCGTGCGTGCAGGGCGAGCAGTTCAGCTCGCAGGACTGCAACGACAAGCTGATCGGGGCGCGCTACTACGTCGCCGGCTTCGGCAAGCACAACCTCGCCAAGGAGGAGTACCTCTCCCCGCGCGACGGTGGCGGCCACGGCTCCCACACCTCTTCGACGGCCGCCGGCAACCGGGTCCCCGGCGTCAGCATCGACGGCACCCCGATGGGCACGGCCTCCGGGATGGCGCCGGGCGCGAAGCTCGCGATGTACAAGGTCTGCTGGGAGGCCAAGCCGGGCGCGAGCGCGGGCTGCTTCAACAGCGACTCGGTCTCCGCGATCGACGACGCCGTCGCGGACGGCGTCGACGTCCTCAACTACAGCGTCGGGGGCTCGAGCGAGTCCGGCCCCCTCGACGTCGTCGAGCAGGCCTTCCGGCGCGCCTCCAACGTGGGCATCTTCGTCGCCAACTCCGCCGGCAACAGCGGTCCGGGCGCGAGCACCCTGGACCACCCGAGCCCGTGGCTGACGACGGTCGCCGCGAGCACCTTCCGGCTCGCGGAGCACGTCCTGGAGCTCGGGGACGGGCAGCGCTTCGTCGGCGCCTCGACCACCGCGACCTTCCCGACCCAGACCGCGCTGATCTCCTCGGTCGCCGGCAAGACGGCGGCGGCGGACGCGACCCAGGCCCGGCTCTGCTACCCGGGCACCCTGGACCCGGCGAAGGTGGCCGGCAAGATCGTGCAGTGCGACCGCGGCGTGATCGCCCGGATCGACAAGAGCTTTGAGGTCAAGCGCGCCGGTGGCGTGGCGATGGTGCTCACCAACACCTCCCCGAACTCGCTCAACGGCGACTTCCACGCGATTCCCACCGTGCACGTCAACAACCTCGCCCGGACCGCGGTGCTCGCCTACCTCGCCGCGCACCCGACCGGGGCGACCGCCGCGATCGTGGACGTCCACCCGGGCGAGTCCACCACCCAGGTGCCGGAGGTCGCGGACTTCTCCTCCCGCGGTCCGTCCACCACCACCGGCGGCGACATCCTCAAGCCCGACCTCGCCGCCCCTGGCGTCGATGTGCTGGCCGCGGTCGCGCCGCCGTCCAACCACGGCCGGAGCTATGACTTCTACTCCGGTACGTCGATGAGCTCCCCGCACGTGGCGGGCCTCGGTGCCCTCATCAAGGCGGCGCACCCGACCTGGTCGCCGGCGATGGTCAAGTCCTCGCTCATGACCACCGCCCGGGACCACGCCTCGTCCGCGGACCCGTTCGCGCAGGGCGCCGGCTTTGTCCGGCCCAACCTGGCGGTCGACCCGGGGCTGGTGTTCGATGCGACCCCGACCGACTTCCGGCGCTACATGGTCGGGCTCGGCGTGCGCTTCGCGGCCCCGAACAACACCCTCACGGCGCTGGACGGCTCCGACCTCAACGAGGCGTCGCTCGCGATCGGCACGATGGCCGGCAGCCAGACCGTCACGCGCACGGTCACGAACGTCGGAACCGCGAGCGAGACCTACACGGCGAGCTCAAGCGTCCCCGGGCTGTCGGTGACCTCGTCCCCGGCGTCGTTCACGCTCGCCCCCGGCGCCAAGCAGGTCCTGCAGATCACCGTGACCCGCACCGATGCGCCGCTCGGTGACTGGGCCAAGGGGACGTTCACGTTGACGAGCTCCGCCCACGCCGTACGGATCCCGGTGGCAGTCAAGCCGGTCGCCGTCGCTGCGCCGGCTGAGGTGACCGGCACCGGCACCTCCGGCTCGACGACGTTCAGCGTCACCCCCGGGTTCACCGGCACGCTCGACACATCCGTCAACGGGCTGATCGGTGCGACGCCTGTGAACGACACCGTCGTCAACGGGCCCTTCGCGCCGGTGCCGAGTGCGGCCGTCAAGGCCTACTCCCTGGTCGTACCGGCCGGCACGAAGCTGGCCCGGTTCGACGTGAACGCGGCCGGGGCGACCGATGACCTCGACCTCTACGTCTACAAGGACGGCGCGCTGGTCGACCTGTCCGCGTCGGCGGCCGGGGACGAGCAGGTCACGCTCACCGACCCGGCCGCTGGGACCTACACCGCCTACGTCAACGGCTACGACACGGCCAACGGCGGTGGCTTCGCCTACACGCAGTGGGCGGTGCTGGGGGTCGATGCCGGGAACCTGACGGTCACCGACAACGTGCCGGCCACCCTGGCGGTGCCGGTGACGCTGACGGCGACCTGGTCGGGCCTGACCGCCGGTCAGCGCTACCTCGGCTACGTGGGCTACGCCGGGGCCACGGACCGCACGGTGGTCGCGATCGGTTAGCACGCGGGACGACAGCGGCCCGGCTCCCCTTTGGGGGAGTCGGGCCGCTGTGCGTGAGGGCAGTGGAAGGGGTGGGCTCACACCTCGGCGGCGTAGGACTCCGGGTCGGAGTGCACGCCGGTCACCAGGTAGGTGACGGCGTGGCTCACGCTGACGGCGTGGTCGGCGAGCCGCTCGTAGTACCGCCCGAGCAGCGCCAGGTCGATCGCGGCCTCGACGCCGTGCGTGAAGTTCTCCGACAGCAGCTTCTCGAACAAGCTGGCGTGCAGGTCGTCGATGGTGTCGTCGTCGGCGAGCAGCTGCGCGGCCAGCGTCAGGTCACGGGTCGCGATGACGGTGCCGGCCTTGATGGCGATACGGGTCGCGGCCTGCCCCATCTCGAGGATGATGGCGCGCAGCTCGACGGGCACGACACTGGCCGGGTGCCGGCGCCGCGCGACCTTCGCGATGTGCACGGCGTAGTCGCCGACGCGCTCGAGGTCGGAGCTCATCCGCAGCCCGGTGACGATGGCGCGCAGGTCGGTCGCGACCGGCTGCTGCCGGGCGAGCAGCTGCACCGCCACGTCGTCGAGGTTGCGGTAGAGCACGTTCACCGCCTCGTCCGCGGCGATCACCGCCTCGGCGGCCTCCAGGTCGGCGTCGAGCAGCGCGGTGGTGGCCTTGCTCACCGCCGAGCCGACGAGCCGGCTCATCTCGATGAGGCCGTCGCCGACCTCAGCCAGTTGCTCGTGGTAGGTGTCTCTCATCCGAACCGCCCCGTGATGTAGTCCTCGGTGCGCTTCTCCGAGGGGTTGCTGAAGATCGTCGAGGTGTCGTCGATCTCGACCAGCCGGCCGGGCATGCCCGGCCCGTCGATCGTGAAGAAGCCGGTACGGTCGCTGACGCGCGCGGCCTGCTGCATGTTGTGGGTGACGATGACGATCGTGTAGCGGTCCTTGAGGTCGGTCATGAGGTCCTCGATCGCGAGCGTGGAGATCGGGTCCAGCGCGGAGCACGGCTCGTCCATGAGCAGTACCTGCGGCTCGACCGCGATGGCCCGGGCGATGCAGAGCCGCTGCTGCTGGCCACCGGACAGTCCCGCGCCCGGCTTGCCGAGTCGGTCCTTGACCTCGTTCCACAGGTTCGCGCCACGCAGGGACCGCTCGACGGCCTCATCGAGGGTCTGCTTGCCGCGGGCGCCGTTCAGCTTCAGGCCGGCCGCGACGTTGTCGTAGATCGACATCGTCGGGAACGGGTTGGCGCGCTGGAACACCATGCCGACGATGCGGCGGACCGCCACGGCGTCGACGCCGGTGCCGTACAGGTCCTCGTCGTCGAGCAGGACCTTGCCCTCGACGCGGGCGCCGGGGATCACCTCGTGCATCCGGTTGAGGGTGCGTAGGAAGGTGGACTTGCCGCAGCCGGACGGACCGATGAGCGCGGTGACGCTCTTGGGCTCGATGGTGAGCGTGACCCCCTCGATCGCCCGGAAGCTCCCGTAGTAGGCGTTGACGTCGGTCGCGACGATCCGCTTGGCCATGGCTTAGACGCCCTTCAGGCGGGTGCGGCGGCTGATGAGACGCGCCACGAGGTTGAGGAGGAGCACCAGGAGCAGCAGCGTGAGCGCACCGGCCCAGGCGCGGTCGATCGCGGTGTGCTGCGGCTGGCCGGCCTGCGCGAACACGAAGCTCGGCAGCCCGGCCTGCTGGCCCTTGAACGGGTTGCCGTTGATGGAGTCGAAGTTGAGCGCGGTGAGCAGCAGCGGCGCGGTCTCGCCGGTAACGCGCGCGATCGACAGCACCACGCCGGTGGTGATCCCGCTGGCGGCCGTCGGCAGCACCACCCGGAGCACCGTCTTCCACCGTGGTACGCCGAGCGCGAGTGAGGCTTCGCGGAGCGAGTCCGGCACCAGCCCGAGGACGACCTCAGTCGTGCGGACGACCGTGGGGAGCATGAGGATGGCAAGCGCGATCGCCGCCGCGAAGCCGCTGAAGCCCTGGCCGAGGGCGAGCACCCAGAAGGTGAACACGAACAGCCCGGCCACGATGCTCGGCACCCCGGTCATCACATCGGTGACGAACTGGACCGCGCTGACCAACGGGCCGCGGCCGTGCTCGACCACGTACACCGCGGCGAGCAGGCCGATGGGGATGGCGATGAGGCTGGCCAGCCCGACTTGCTCCAGCGTGCCGATGATGGCGTGGTAGGCGCCGCCGTTGTTGTCCCGCGGCCCGATGCCGCGCAACGAGTGCGTCAGGAAGTTGACGTCGAAGCGGCGGGCGCCGTTCCGGACGACGAGCGCGATCACGCTGACCAGTGGCACCAGGGCGAGCAGGAACGAGCCCCACGCGAGGTTGGTGAACAGCCGGTCGACCGCCGCGCGCCTGCCCTGCACGGCGTAGGTCGCGGCAGTGGCGAGCAGCACGTAGACCAGGCCGGCGGCGATCACGGTCAGCGCGTTGCTGGAGCTGCCCGAGCCGCGGACCGCACCCGTCGCCAGCAGCACCGCGACGACGCCGAGGCCGGACAGCACCGGCACCGACAGCGACCGGGTCGGCCGGATGTCGGCCTGCAGGGCGGTCATGCGAGCCGCTTGCGGGCCGAGCGGATCACGATGCCGCGGGCGAGCGCGTTGACGGCGAAGGTGATGACGAACAGCACCAGACCGGAGGCGATGAGCGCGCCGCGGCCGGCTTGGGCGTACTCGCCGAACTTGCGGGCGATGTTGGCGGCGATGGTGTCGCCGCCGGAGCCGAGGATCTTGGTGGTGATGGCCGGGCTGGTGCCGAGCACCAGTGCGACGGCGATCGTCTCGCCGAGGGCGCGGCCCAAGCCGAGCATGATCGCGCTGGTGATACCGGGCCAGCTGGGCGGCAGGATGGCGATCCGGATCGCCTCCCAGCGGGTGGCGCCGAGCGCGAGGGCGGCCTCTTTGAGCGAGGGCGAGACCTGCAGCAGCACCTCGCGGGACAGCGCCGCGATGATCGGCAGCACCATGATCGCGAGCACCAGGCTGGCGAGCAGGATCGACCGGCTGTACCGGTCGCCGGTGTCGCCGAACAGCGGGATCCAGCCGAGCGCGCCGTGCAGGCTCCTGTTGACCGGCTGGAGGTGCTGATCCAGGTAGGCGACGCCCCAGAGGCCGTAGACGACCGAGGGCACCGCCGCGAGCAGGTCGACGAGACCACCGAGCAGGCCGGCGAGGCGGCGTGGGGCGTACTGGGTGACGAAGATGGCGACGCCGAGGGCGACCGGCACGGCCAGCACCATCGCAACCAGACTCGACAGCAGCGTGCCGATGACCAGCACGGCGATGCCGAACGTGGGCTTGTCGGCCTCGGGCAGGAACGCCTGGGTGGTGAAGAAGTTGGTGGTGTCATCACGCAGCGCGGGGATCGCCTGGATGACCAGGAAGGTGCCGATGGCGAGGATCGTGATGACCAGCAGGATCCCCGACGCGCCGGTGAGGGCGAAGAACACCCGGTCGCCTCGGCCCGTCGACTCAGCGCTGAGTGCCGACGTCGGAGCGATGGTGGGCGCGGCCGGTGTGCTCATCATGTCCTTCCAAGTGAACCGTGCCGGGAAACGGCCTACGCCGCGGACCCCCTGGCAAGGGGTCCGCGGCGTCGGGCAGGTGCTGCTGTTCCTAGCTGAGAGCAGCCACGGCTGCCGAGCGCGCTGGCCAGCAAGGTCTCGACAGCCGTGGCTGCTCTCAGCTAGGAACAGCAGCACCTGCCCGACGCCGCGGAC
>JBKJVH010000244.1:0-7434 GCA_046590985.1 Mycobacteriales bacterium | reverse complement strand
GATCGCACCTTCCTCGCTGGCGGACTAGCCCGGACTAGCCCAGCACCCGGACCGGGATCGTCTCCCAGGGCTGGGCGGCGAGCATGTCGCGAACCTCGACCTCCCCGTGCTCGAGCTGCCCGAGCGCCGGGTCGACGAGCCGATAGCGCTGGACCTGCCGCTGGATCGGCTGCGCCTCAAGGAGCACGACGCGAAGCTCCCCTGGCTCGAAGTGGCACCGCTCCTGCAGCGCCTCGATGAGCTGCTCGTTGTGCAGGTGCCCGTCGCCGAAGTTCCAGCCCAGGACCACGCCGGCGATCAGCTCACCCTCGATCATCTGGTAGTCCGACTCCGGTGCCGGCGCGATCGCCCGGTCGGCGAGCGTGAGCAGCGCGCGGCCGTGGCTGTGCATGGCACGGAACGCGTAGCCGATCCAAATCGGGTAGTCGACGTCATCCTCGCCGTAGATCTCGGTCAGCACGGTGTACGGCAGCGGGGCCGCGCGCACCGTCCCCGCCTCCAGCCTGGCCAGACCCGCCTGCGTGAAGAGCCATTGAGAGGTGTCCCAGTTGCCGGCGTAGTAGCGCATCGCCGGGAGGAAGGAGACCTTGTCCGGCCGGACGTTCCCGTAACCGACCATCGCCGCGAGCCCCAACAACAGGGCGATCACAGGGAGCGGATGAACCAGGTCACCGACGCCCAACGCGGCCTGGTGAAGGAACAGCGAGCCCACCGCGAACGACATGAAGACGTTCCACTCCAGCGGTGCGCCCTGGGGCATGCTGATGAGGATGTTCAGGTGGAAGGCGATCATCACGAAGCCCGCGACGTGGGTGAGGGTCCCGCCGTGCGAGGTGATGAGGACCAGCGGCACGAGGTACTCGACGCCGGTGCTGACGTGCGCGATGGTCGTCGACACCCGTGACGGTCGCAGATCGGTCGGGAAGTCCTTGTGCAGCAGGCGCTTCAGGCGCGACGACCGCACCACCGCGCTGTTGCTCAGCATGCACGCGATGACGTTCGGGAAGTGGTGGTTGAGCTTCGAGGTCGCCGCGCCCCACCAGATCATGAGCATGACGAGCTTCGCCGCGACGATGGTGTCCACGCCACCGAACAGGAACGTCACTGCCAGCGAGCCGTAGACCTCTGACCGCGCGGCCAGGAAGATCGTCTTGTCCCGAAGCCCGATGGCCGCGAGGAACACCAGCACCGTGACGACGTGCGCGTCGGGGAGGGCGCCGAGCAACGCCCACACCAGGGACGCGAGCAAGCCGGCGTACAGGGCGACGTCGAGGATCGTTCTGGCGCTGCCGCGGGTGCCCGGGCCTGGCCACGGGGGAAGCCGGATCGTGCCCGGTCGCAGCCAGTAGAGGAATGCGCCCAGGGGCGGGTTGATCCGCAGGTTGAGCGGCCCGAAGGCACAGCCCAGGCCGAGGACCTCGAAGAGCATCGTCCAGAGGACGGCCTTCTCGAACACGACCGGGGCCGACCACCACACGTCGACGTGGGTGAAGCCGTCGATGCCGGGGGTCGAGAGGGCGAACAGCATGCCGCCGACGACGTACAGCGCGATCTTGAGGGCGTAGAGCACGTACACGACGTCGGGGGTGCCAAAGCCGATCTCGGCGACGTGGCGGGCCATCGGCTGCAGCCGCTCGCTGCGGGACCCCTCCCGCCATCGAGCCAGGTCGAGGTCGGGGAAGGTCGGTTCGGTGAAGCTCATGCGGGGTCCCTCTTGACCAGTGCCGGCCCCATGCCGAGCCGGCCGAGAGTATCCCTGAGTAGGTTGCGTTCGTGATCCCTGAGCGCGCGCGGCTGGTCCAGGCGCGTACGGGCGAGCAGCCGTGGAAGCACTGGGGGCCGTACGTCTCGCTGCGGCAGTGGGGGACGGTGCGTGAGGACTACAGCGCAGACGGCGACGCCTGGAACGCCTTCCCCTTCGACCAGGCGCGGTCGCGGGCCTACCGCTGGGGCGAGGACGGCCTCGCCGGTGTCTGCGACCGGTGGCAGCACCTGTGCTTCGGGATCGCGCTCTGGAACGGTCGCGACCCGTTCCTGAAGGAGCGGCTGTTCGGGCTGACCAATGGTGAGGGCAACCACGGCGAGGACGTGAAGGAGCACTGGTGGCCGCTGGAGTCGACGCCGACGCACTCCTTCATGTCGTGGCTCTACCGGTATCCGCAGGCGGAGTTCCCCTATGCCGCCCTGAGGGCGCACGGCCGCGGCAGGGACCAGCCCGAGCTCGAGCTCGTGGACACCGGGGTGCTCGCCGAGGACAGGTTCTTCGACGTCGAGACCGCCTATGCCAAGGCGGGTCCGGACGACCTGTGCATCCGGATCACCGTCACCAACCGCGGCCCGGACACCGAGACACTGCACCTGCTGCCCACCGTGTGGTTCCGCAACACCTGGGCGTGGGGCCGCGACGAGCGGCACCCGTCGATGCACGCCTACGATGACACGACGGTGGCGCTGCGGCACGGCACGCTCGGCGAGATGTGGCTCTCGTGCGACGGGCAGCCGCAGCTGCTTTTCACCGAGAACGAGACGAACAGCGAGCTGCTCTGGGGAACGCCCAACCGGACGCCCTACGTCAAGGACGGCATCAACGACCATGTCGTGCGGGGCCAGCCCACGGTCAACCCGTCACGCGAGGGAACCAAGGCAAGTGCCTGGTACCAAAGGGATCTCGCGCCGGGGGAGGTCTGGACGACCGACCTGCGGCTCACCGCCGACGAGCCGCTGGCGACCCTCTTCGGCAAGGGCTTCGACAGGGCGCTGACCACCCGCAAGGCCGAGTGCGACGAGTTCTACGCGACCCTGCTGCCGGCCACGACCCCGAGTGCTGCTGTCGAGGTGCACCGGCGCGCGCTGGCCGGGCTGCTCTGGACGAAGCAGTACTACGCCTACCAGGTCGACACCTGGCTGCACGGCGACCCGGCGTCCCCACCACCGGACCCCGGTCGCGGGAAGATCCGCAACGGCGACTGGAAGCACCTCGGCAACACCGACATCATCTCGATGCCGGACGGCTGGGAGTACCCCTGGTACGCCGCCTGGGACCTCGCGTTCCACATGATCCCGATGGCGCAGATCGACCCGGACTTCGCCAAGGAGCAGCTCATCCTGCTCTGCCGGGAGTGGTACATGCACCCCAACGGGCAGCTCCCGGCCTACGAGTGGGCCCTGGACGACACCAACCCACCGGTGCACGCGTGGGCGGCGTACCGGGTGTTCAAGATCGACGCGAAGCTGACCGGCACCAAGGACTACGACTTCCTCGAGCGCGTCTTCCACAAGCTGCTCATGAACTTCACCTGGTGGGTGAACCGCAAGGACTCCGACGGCCGCAACGTCTTCGCGGGCGGCTTCCTCGGGCTCGACAACATCGGGCTGTTCGACCGGTCGAAGCCGCTGCCGGGCGGGGCGCACCTCGACCAGGCCGACGGCACCAGCTGGATGGCGATGTACGCCCTCAACATGCTGGCGATCGCCCTGGAGCTCGCAGCCCACGACCCGACGTACGAGGACGTCGCGACCAAGTTCTTCGAGCACTTCCTCGGCATCGCGCATGCGCTGACGACGCAGGACCTGTGGGACTCCCGGGATGGCTTCTTCTACGACGTGCTGCGGGGCAACGGCGATCCGGTCCCGCTCAAGGTGCGGTCGGCGATCGGGCTGATCCCGCTGTTCGCCATCGAGATCGCCGAGCCGGCGCTGCTCGAGCTGCTGCCGGACTTCGCGCAGCGGGTGCGCTGGTTCCAGCGGCACCGCCCCGAGCTCTGCCTCAACATCTTCACCGACAGCGCCGGCCGCCGGATGCTGTCGGTGCTGAGCCCGGAGCGGCTCCGGGACGTGCTCGGCTATCTGCTGGACGAGCAGGAGTTCCTGTCCCCGCATGGGATCCGGTCGCTGTCCAAGCACCACGCGGAGCACCCGGTAACCCTCGAGCTCGGGGGTGAGCTGCACACCGTCGACTACGAGCCGGCCGAGTCCCGAACCGGGTTGTTCGGCGGCAACTCCAACTGGCGGGGCCCGGTGTGGTTCCCGATCAACTACCTCGTCGTGGAGTCGCTGCAGCGGTTCCACCGGTTCCTGGGCGACGACTGGACGGTGGCCTTCCCGACCGGATCGCCGCAACAGCTCCATCTGTGGGACGTGGCGGGCGAGCTGTCGCGCCGGCTCATCAGTCTCTTCCTGCCCGACGCCGACGGGCACCGGGCGGTCAACAGCGGCTATCCCGAGCTGCACCGCGGGCCGCTGTGGGAAGGGCACGTGACCTTCCCGGAGTACCTGCACGGCGACACCGGCGCCGGCCTGGGAGCCAGCCATCAGACGGGCTGGACGGCGCTGGTCGCCAAGCTGATCAGCCAGTCCGGGACCAAGGAGGCCGGAGCGCTCCCCGAACAGGGCAGAATGGGGGCATGACGACCCCCGTAGCAGGCTGGTACGCCGATCCGACCGGCACGTTCGAGCAGCGCTGGTGGAACGGCACCACCTGGACCGACCAGGTGATGCACGCCGGCCAGCAGACCGTCTCGCCGCTCCCCACCGGTGAGGCGCCCGTGCAGACCAGCCGGCCGGAGCAGGTGCAGCACCAGGTCGGTCAGCAGGCCGGGGTCGCGCCGGTCACCGCTGGTGGCGGCACCGTGTTCACCGAGCAGGTGCTCGTGGTGAACCAGAAGGTCAAGTTCATCGAGGTCACCAACCAGTACGCCGTCTACGACCAGCACGGCACGCAGATCGCCGCCGTCACCGAGGTCGGCCAGTCCACGCTGAAGAAGGCCGTCCGCGTGCTCGGCTCCTACGACCAGTACTTCACGCACCGCCTCGAGGTGCGGGACCTCGCCGGCACGCCGCAGCTGCTCATCACCCGGCCCGCCAAGCTCCTCAAGAGCAAGGTCATCGTCGAGCGTCCGGGCGTCGGTGAGGTCGGCCGGCTCGTGCAGCAGAACGCGATCGGCAAGATCCGGTTCGGCCTGATGGTGGGCGACCAGCAGGTCGGCGAGCTCCGCGCCGAGAACTGGCGGGCCTGGGACTTCTCGATCGTGGACGGCTCGGGCACCGAGGTCGCCCGGATCAAGAAGACCTTCGAGGGGCTGGCCAAGACGCTGTTCACCAGCGCCGACAACTACGTCGTGCAGATCCATCGGCCGCTTCAGGACCCGCTGCTCTCGCTGGTGGTCGCTTCGGCGCTCACGGTCGACACCGCTCTGAAGCAGGACAGCCGAGGCTTCAACTGAGCACCAGCGTCGAGGAGCGGTACGCCGCTCAGGAGGCCGCCGGTGAGGCGGCCCGCACGAGCAAGGCCCGCCGTCAGCCGCTCATCCTCATCGCCCTCATCAACGCGCTGGTCTTCGGCACCGGCGTCACCGCTGCCATCGACCTGCGTCGGCTGCAGACCCCAGGCGGTACGGCGCTGCGCTGGGCGCAGTCGGCGGTGTTCGGGGTGTGCGACGACTACCTGACCTACTCCGTCGCCGACTCCTCGGTGGTCGACCGCAGGTCACGGGACATGCTCTGCCAGGACCTGCGTGCGGCGACCAAGCAGGCTCGCAGCGAGTCGCTGAAGATCGGGTTGAGGCTCGGCCCGATCGTGCGGCACGGAGCCCGGGCGGACGTCGAGGTGGTGCTGACCCGTGACGAGGTCCCGACTTCCGTGACGATGCACCTGGCCCGGGTCGGTGGGCACTGGCGCGTCGTCCGAGACGTCGCCACCTGCGGCTCGCTGGGATGCCCGTAGCTGACGTACGGTCGAGCTATGACGACCTCCGTGACCCGTCGGGACAGCGACTACGAGATCACGGTGGACGGCAGGCACGCAGGCCTTGCTGCCTTCGTCGAGAAGGACGGCGCGGTCGTGTTCACCCACACCGAGATCGACGAGGCCTTCGGTGGTCAGGGCATCGGTGGTTCGTTGGCTCAGGCGGCCCTGGACGACGTGCGGGAGCGTGGCCTGTCGGTCGTACCGCTGTGCCCGTTCATCAAGGGCTGGATCGACAAGCACCCCAACTACGGAGAGCTGGTCAAGACATGACCGAGAAGGCATACCCAGCAGGGGATCTGACGGTCTACTTCGACGGCGAGGTGTGCCAGCACGCAGGCGTGTGCGTACGCGGGTTGCCCGCCGTGTTCGATACGGCCGCCCGGCCGTGGATCCAGCCGGGGAACGCCAGTGCCGCGGACGTCGTCTCGCAGGTTCAGCTGTGCCCGAGCGGGGCGTTAAGGACTGAGCAGCCGACCGACCGGGGCGACGGGCAGGCCTGACCGCTCGCACACCCAGAACGGGTCGGTTCCGAGGTCGGGCTCCACGGCGAGCGCATGGTCCCGGTGCTCCGGGCACAGCGGCCACTGCGGCTCCGGCACCCCCTCCTGTACGTCCTGAGCGATCAGGCACAGCAGGAACTGCGCGCCGTCGGGCCAGGCCTGCACCCACCAGCGGCGCTGCTCGATCGCCTGCCTGACAAGCTCGTCGTGCTTGCCGGCCAGGTCCCGGAGGACCGCGTCGCCGGCGGCCGTCAGCTCGTCCTCCACAGGGCGCTCCCTCCTCCACCGATCACCTCGACGCTAGTGCGCCGGCTCGTGGTGGCTCGGACCCTGGTGACATGCCTCGTCGGGAGGAGCACCATGACGAGCGTGACGATCATCGAGGTGGAGGAGGACTTCCTCGCCGACGACCTCGACCAGCTGCCCGATGACGGCAACCGGTATGAGCTCCTCGAGGGGCTGCTTCTCGTGAGCCCGTCGCCGACCGAGCGTCACCAGCGGATGCTGATGCCGCTTGCCGTCGCGCTCCACCTGAGCTGCCCGGAGGGCCTCCGGGTCTACTTCGCCCCGCTGGACGTGCGGCTGTCCCCGCGGGACCAGGTGCAGCCGGACCTGATCGTGGTCCAGGACGGCCCGCCTCGAGACAAGCTCGAGCGGCTCCCGTTGCTCTGCGTGGAATTCCTCAGCCCGGGGACGCGTCGGCACGACGTGGTCCTCAAGCGCCGGGGGTACCAGGCGGCGGGCATCCCGTCGTACTGGCTGGTGGACCCGGAGGTTCCATCGCTCACGGTGCTGGAGCTGAACGGCGACCGGTACGAGGAAGTGGCGGTCGTCCAGGGTGCCGAGTCCTGGACGTCGACCCGGCCGTACCCCGTGACGATCGTGCCGGCCGACCTCCTGCGCTGATTTCGCTCTAGAGTCACGCACTTGTGTTGTGACATCTCCCGACATTGTCGAACACCTGTGCTATAGTGGTGAGACAAGGGAAGGGAGAGTCCGTTGCGGTCACCGGAGCAGGTCTGCGAGCTGCAGCGCGCTGCCCTGGCCGAGGTCACCGCGGTGGAGGCCGATCTGGCCCGGCTGTACGCCCGCCGGGTCCAGTCCCGCTATGACCTGTCCAGCGCCTGGCGTGAGGCGGCCGGTCCGGAGGACTTCGCGGTCCTGGAGCTGGCCGGCACCGCCCGGGTC
>JBKJVH010000023.1:0-3485 GCA_046590985.1 Mycobacteriales bacterium | reverse complement strand
TGCGTGGGTGTCGACGGGCATTCCGAGGTCGTTCAGCTTGTAGAGCGGCTTGCTCTTGTCGAGCACCCGAAGCACGACCTTCTCGCCCCAGATGGTGCCGGTGGTGGCCACCCGGATGTCGACGGCACGACCGTCGACATCCATCGCGATCTGGCCGTCTTGGGGGCGGCGGCGCTCGACGATGTTCATGCCGGCCATGATCTTCAGGCGTGAGGTGAGCGCCGGCGCCATGTCCTCCGGCAGGGCGATGACGTCGTGCAGCGCCCCGTCGATGCGGAACCTGATGCGCAGCCGGCTGTCCTGCGGCTCGATGTGGACGTCGGAGGCCCGGTCGCGCAGGGCCTGGGTGATGATGCGGTTCACGACCTGGACGACGGGGGCGTCCTCGGTGGTGGACTCGCTCGTGAGGGCGACGGACTTGCGGGCCGTGGACGTCGCCTGGAACGCGGTGACGAAGGTGTCGATGTCCGACATCGAGCGGTAGTGCGAGTCGATGGCCTTGCGCACGTCGGCAACGGGCGCGACCGCGAACACCACCGGCTTGCCGACGTGCAAGGTGAGCTGCTGGAGCAGCTCGGCCGTCGGGTCGGCGACGCCGACGACCAGCGCGCCGGTCTCGTCGAGCCACAGCGGGATGCAGTTGTGCGCCCGGGCGAGGCTCTCCGGCACCAGGGCGACGGCGTCCTCGAGGGGGGTCTCGGTGCGCAGGTCCACGACCGCCAGGCCGAAGTGCTCCGCCAGGACCTCCGCGAGGTCGGCGTCGTCGAGCGCGCCCAGCTCCACCAGCAGGGTCCCGACCCGCTTGCCGGACGCGTTCTGCTGGAGCAGTGCCTCGGTGATGAGGTGCGGGTCGACGTCCTTGCGGGCGACGAGCAGCTCACCGATGGGGGTGGCGCTGGCGCGGGGGAGGGCAGGAGCGGCCACCGGCGGCGCGGCCTGCTTCCCGGCCCGGGCATGCCGGCCCGTGGGCTCGGTCGTGCCGGGCTCGGCCGTGCCGGACCGCCGCTTCACCGGCGCGACCACTCGGCCAGGGCCAGCACGATCAGGCTGGCCAGCACCACGAAGGACAGCAGCATGAGCACAAGCTGTACGGAGATCTGGACGCCGAGCACCCGTAGCGCAGGGCGGGGGCCGCGGTCGTCATGGATCACCCGCCAAGTCTCGCTGATCGCGTTCGCGGTGGCCATCAGACGTGAAGATCAGATTGCAGGCCGACCGCCCTATTGACAGTCATGCGGGGATGTCCACGAGCCCCAGCCGGACGGCGGCCATCACGGCCTGGGTGCGGTTCGCGGCGCCGAGCTTCTCATACAGCTTTGCCATGTGGGTCTTGGTCGTGGAGCTGCTCACGAACAGCTGCTGGGAGACCTGGGCGACCGACAGGCCCTGGGTGAGCAGGGCCAGGATCTGGGACTCGCGAGGGCTGAGCTGGACGGACGGCGGGGCCATCCGCCGGCGCATCGCGTCGGCCAGCCCCGCGGCGGTAAAGGCGAGCGGGGCGGCCACCGCCCGGCGCGCCGCGCTGACGACCTGGTCGGCGGGCGCCTGCTTCAGCACGAACGCCGAGGCACCGGCCTCCAGGGCCGCCAGCAGGTAGTCGTCCTTGTCGTACATCGTGCAGACCACCAGGCCGGCCTGGGGCCGGGCGGCCCGGATGTGGCGCACCAGGTCGATGCCGCTGCCGTCGCCGAGGTTGACGTCGATGATCACCGCGTCGGTCGCGTGCGCCCGGTCCAGCGCCAGCCCCTCGGCCAGGCTGCCCGCCTCCGCGATGACCTCGAAGTCGTCAGTCTGCTCGAACGCTCGCCGCAGCCCCTGTCGGATGAGCGCGTGGTCGTCGACCAGTAACACGCTTATCCGCATCAGCTTCCCCAAGCTCTAGGCGTAGGCCTGGCCGCCCAGCCAGATCCTCATACTGCGTCACGGTAACCCCGATATGGTGCAGTGCGTCACCCGTTTGGCCTAATTCTATCGGTGAGACACCCCCGTCACAGGACATTTCAAGCGTGACAGACGGCGGATCGACCAGCAAGCGCACTGTCAGTTGTGTGACATCAGGTGCCCGGCGGACCGCTTGGGTGAAGCACTGGGCGGCCGCCAGCAGCGCCACCTCGTGGTGCGCGGGCAGCCGGAACGAGCTCTCGTGCAGCGACAGGCTGAGCGACAGGTCCTGGGCGGCCGAGATGGCTTGCAGGTGCGCGCTGAGGGCCGCACCGAGACCTCGGGTCGGGCTGGAGCTGGTCCGGAGTGCCACGATCGACAGCCGGAGCTCGGAGATCAGCCCGGTCAGCTCGCCGCGGATCTCGCCCGCCAGCTCGGCGACCGGGGGGTCGGTGGCCCGGGCACGCAGCTCGTCGAGGCGGTAGCCCAGGAACGCGAGGTCCTGCGCGATGCCGTCGTGCATCTCGCGGGCGAGCCGGTCCCGCTCCTCGATGCTCGCGAGCAGCCGTACCTCGTCGAACAGCAACGCGGCCTCGAGCTGGGAGGACGACTCCTCGATGAGCTCGGTGAGCTCGGCGACCACGTCCTCGGGGAAGAGGTCGGCCGCTTCGAGCACGACCAGGCCGTAGGGCCGGCCGGCAGACAGCATCGGGACGGCGAGCAGCACGCTGCCCTTGCGGCGGCCGTCCTGGTCTGAGTGCCGGACGTCCACGACGGCCCGGCGGGTCTCCCACGCCTCGCGGAGGGGGCCGTCCTCGTCGAGGGGGGCGCGCCAGGGGACCCGGGTCGTCCCGCGGACCGCGAGCGGCACGAAGGAGCTTCCCGCGGGCTGGACCAGCACTGCGGAACGGCTGGTGACGGTCACCGCGGCGCACCGCTCCAGGACCGCCTCTGCAGCGCTCTGGGCGTCCAGGCCGCCGGGGAGCTGGCCCGTCAGCTTCCGGAGCTGCTGGAGCACTTGCCGGACCTGGACGAACCGGTCCGGCACGACGTGGGCCCGGGCCGCCAGCCGGCTCGCCCAGGCCGCCACCAGCCCGAGTGCCAGCGACAGCAGCACCCACTGCGCACCCGCGATCGCGTAGTCCCCGTCGGTGTTGGCTGCCGGGAAGGCGAAGGCGGCCAGCAGGGTCCCCGCCAGCAGGGCGGTCACCAGGGCCAGCTGACGGACGCCATAACCCAGCCCGAAGGCCAACCCCGGCGCCAGCAGGTACGGCAGCAGCGGGCTGCGGGCAGCGCCGGTCCACGGGACGGCACCCGCCGCCAGCACGGCCGCCGCATACCCCCAGGGCACGGCGAACCGGGGGTAGCGGTAGGCCATCCAGGCTCCGACGCCCAGCACGAGCAGCACCACGAGCGCCTTGACGTGATGTGGCGGCAAGACGCTCAGCAGTCCGCAGACCGCGATCATTGCAGCGCGAAAGACGGCGATGGGCGCCCGCGGGTCGCCCGTCGCCGGGGCGGCGCTAGTCGGCCTTGGCACCGGCGTACAGCGCGTCGACCTCGGCCGCGAACTCCTTCATGACGACGGAGCGCTTGAGCTTCAG
>JBKJVH010000054.1:0-9513 GCA_046590985.1 Mycobacteriales bacterium | reverse complement strand
GGAACTTCGAGAAGTTCCTCATCGGCCGTGAGGGCGAGGTCCTCAACCGGTGGCGCACCAAGGTCGAGCCGCTGGACGCGAGCGTGACCGGCGCGATCGAGAAGGCGCTCGGCTAGCGCTTGGGCGGGTCTTCGGGGCCCAGGGGCCGAGCGACGCACGGCTTGCCCTTGCACACGTCGACGACGACCCCGTTGGGCTGCAGGAACAGCCCCTTCTGGACGCGGGCGAGGTAGGTCGCGCGCGGGTCCTCGTGCGGGTCGTGCCCAGCCAGGCCGGGGCCCTCGAGGGGCGGCGTGTTGCCGAGCGGCATCCGGTTGGTGCCGCTGTCCCAGAACACCAGGGCGCTGCCGTTCCAGGTGCCGCTGAACCGGGGCAGACCCCAGCCAGGGCTGGACTCCCAGGACCGGCCGGGGGCGAGGAAGCCGACGTTGGTCCGGGCGCCGAGGGTCCGCGCCATCACCAGCGCCGTGTAGTTCGAGACCTGGTGGTCGCCGAACGCCACGTCCAGCAGCACGGTGTGCTTCGGGGTGTGCGGCAGTGGGTTGGCGGTCAGGTGGGCGGCGTACCCGTCGTTCTCGGCGCGGTCCCACAGCGGCTGGATCAGCCCGAACACCAGCTCCCGGTCGACCTCCGCGGGATAGGCCGCGTTGAGCACCGACTCGTACGTGGCGAAGTCGCTCGAGCGGTCCAGCAGCGTGGAGTAGTTCATGCCGACGACGCCGAGGACGCCGCGCGTGATGTCCTGCGAGACCGCGAGCAGCGCGCCGCCGATGATGCCGCCCTGGCTGTTGCCGTCGTAGTAGACGGTGCCGGGCTGCAGGCGACCGCGGAAGGCCGGGTCGGCCGCGAAGCCGCGCGGGTCCTTCAGCAGCCGGGCCAGGAACAGCTGGGCGAGCATGCCCTCCTGCACCCGGTCCGCGAGCGTCGGGAACAGGCTCATGTCGGCCAGCATCGTTCCGACGTTGGGGACGTCACCGGTGGCCATCCCGTACCAGTCGGTGGCGCAGAACAGCACGTTGTTCTCGGCGCCCATCTTCTGGACGTTGCCGGCGCCGACCTCTCCCTGACCGCCGAGCAGGCCGTGCCCGTACAGGGATCCGCGGGCGGGGTGGGCGGTGCTCGCGGAGGTCGGGATGTCGCAGGTGTAGGTCGCGGTGAAGCTGCCGTTGCGCTGCGGCAGGTCGGAGCCGGGGAGGTACAGGAAGCGGGTGCCGGGCAGGCCCGGGTCGGTCTCGAGCACCGGCTCCTTGGTGTTGACGGGTGTCGTGAGGTAGTTCGGGACGGTGAAGGTGCCGGTGACGCGGCGGGCCACCTGGCCGCTGTACCCGTCCTGGGTCTTGTCGACCGTGAACGTCGGGGCCTTGCCGGCGAGGGAGGCGAACGCGTCGTCCCGGATGTGGAGCATCCGCTCGGTGGTGCTGCGGGTGCTGGCGATCGTGAACGTCCACGCGAGGTACAGCTCCCGAAGAGCGACGTGCGCCTTCAGCAGCGGGCCGAACACCGGGTCGGCCGCGGTGGCCTTCGCCCGCAGTGCGGTGAACTCCGGGCCGGCTGGGATCGCGGCGCCCTTGGCGTCATGCAGGTTCCGCAGCGCCACGACGTAGCGGTGGCCCTCGGTGAAGTTGACGGCTGGCCGCACGATGAGCAGCGGCTGCTCGCCCGCGGTCGGGTTGCCGTCGAGGTCGGCGGTGTAGGGCCAGCGCTGGCCGGTCTGGGCGTCCAGCAGCACGATCGGCGCGTCCGGCTTGAGGGAGTCGCCGGGATTGGCCTCGGTCGGGAGGTGGCTTGCACCCAGGCTCAGGCCGGGGACAGCAGTCAGGATCGGGGTGCCTTGGCTCCAGCCGTCGTTGCGGTTGAGCTCGGTCGGGTCGATCGGCTTGTTGGCCACGTTCCGCGGCATGGACAGCGGGCTCAGGTTGATCCGGCGGCCGGTCGCGGTGGTCGCATCGGCGACGGTCCACCGGTCGTTCGGGAACGGCAGCAGGCATCCTGCGTGGTCGAGCGGGTCGCAGAGCCCGGCGGCCTCGAGCGCCCTGTCGGCCGCCAACCTCGTGATGTCGCGGGCCGGGATCGCCTGCTCCTCGACCCCGCCGGCAGCTCCGACGGCGCACAGCGCACCGTCCAGGCTGGGCTGGCAGTCGGTGACGTCGGCGAGCGCCCACGCGGGCAGGACGGCGGTCGAGAGGGCAACGGCAAGGAGGGCAGCACGCAGACGCATGCCCTCAGGGTTCGACGCCGGAAGCGTTTCTCCTCCCTGAGGCGCGCCCGCCGGTCTGCCGCTGCAGTACGGCGGTGGCAAGGTGCAGACGACCAACACCACGTTCGCGGTGTTCTGGGAGCCGGCCGGTCACGCCAGCAACGCGACGTACAAGCCGCTGGTGACCCAGTTCCTGTCCGAGGTCGGCGGCACGCCGCTGTTCAGCACGACCACGGAGTACTACCAGGGCTCGGGTGCCACCAAGCAGACGATCACGAACACCTCGCGCTTCGGCGGCCAGTTCATCGACACCACCCCCTTCCCTGCGGGTGGCGTCACCGACGCCGACCTGCAGGCCTCGGTGAAGCGTGCGCAGGCCGCCAACGGCTGGCCGACCGGCACGAACAACCTCTACCTCGTCTACACCGGCCCCGGTGGCGAGACCGTCAGCCAGTACTGCGCCTACCACGGCATCACGACCATCAACGGCGCGGACACCCCGTTCGCCAACGAGCCGTACGGCGGCCAGTCCGGCTGCACGACGCCCTCGAGCCCGAACAACAACCCGGCGGCGGACTCGATCATCAACACCACCTCGCACGAGCTGTGGGAGGCGATCACGGACCCGAACCTCGGTGACGGCTGGGTCGCCACGTCCGGCGACGAGGGGTCCGATGAGTGCAACTTCATGTTCGGCACCACCGACGCCGGGGGTGCGGACCTCCGTATCAACGGGCACGGCTACATCGTGCAGAAGGAGTGGCGGAACACGAAGTCGCCCTTCGGCTGCGTGATGAGCTAACCCTCCTCAACGCGACGACGCCGTCGGTCCCTGCGCAAGGGGCCGGCGGCGTCGTCGTGTCCGTGGGGCAGGATGCGCGCGTGATCTCCCGGCTCGCCCTGCCTCGCGAGGACTCGCCCGACAGCGAGGTCCGACCGCTGCTGCTGGTGCTCGGGCTCCCGACCTTCGGCCTCGCTTTCGCGATCGGGGTCCTGACGACGTACGGGCCGGTGATCCTGCTCGAGCTGGCGCACTCGCCGGGCACCGTCGGGGCGCTCCTCGGCGGCGAAGGGGCCCTCGCCCTGGCCATCCCGCTGCTGTCCGGGGCCCTGTCGGACCGGCTGCCCCCAGGGCGGCTCGGCAAGCGGTTGCCGTTCGCTCTGGTCGGTGGCCCGCTGGTGCTCGCCGGCCTGGTGCTGCTGCCGCTGGCGGTCAACCTGCTGGTTGCCGGGATCGCCCTGCTGCTGTTCTTCGTCGGCTACTACCTCTACTACCCGCCGTACCGCGCGCTGTACGCCGACCTGCTGCCGCGCGGCCTGTACGCCCGGTCGCAGGCCAGCCAGGCAGTGCTCCGCGGCGCAGGTCTCGGAGGTGCGCTCCTCGCGGGCGGCTTCCTGCTCCACCTGTGGGAGCCGCTGCCGTTCGTCCTCGCCGGCGCGCTGGTGCTGGCTGCCACGGGGGTGCTCCGGCCGATCGTGCGCCTGCAGCGCGAGTGCGCACCGCAGGCAACCCCGCCGATGTCGCTCCGGATGCTGGTGCAGGACCGCGGCCTCCGGCAGTTCGCCGCACTGAACGCGCTGCTCGAGACCGGCTTCGCCGGGCTGCGGACGTTCATCGTGCTCTACGTCACCGAGGGACTGGAGCGCAGCACCACCATTGCCTCGATCGTCATCGGCGTGGTCGCGGTCGCCTACGTCGTCGGCGCCCCGATCGCGTCCCGGTTGACCGAGCGCTTCGACATCGTCACCGTCATGACCTGGTCCGGGATCCTGTACGGGGTAGGGCTCTGCCTCGGCGCGATCCCCACCACGCTCGGCCCGCAGCTCATCCTGCTGCCGTTCGTGGCGCTCGCCGGGTCGGTGCTGCTCACGCTGCCGCCGGCGCTGGCCTTCCTGCTCGCCCCGGACGGTTCCGAGGGCATCGCCGCCGGCATCGTCGACGTGTCCCGTGGGCTCGGCGTCGTGCTCGGCCCCCTGCTGGTCGGCTTCGGCGTCCGGTACTCCGGGCCACTGTTCAGCGCGACCCACGGGTATGCCGCGATGTGGCCGGTCATCGGCATCGCGACCCTGTTGGCCGTCCCGCTGCTACGCCGGGTCGTGGTCGAGCGCTGACAGTCGGCTGCTCAAGAAGTCTCGTTCGACCTCGTTCTCGGTGAGCAGCAGGGCCTCGGAATAGGCCAGCCGGGCCTGGTCGATCCGGCCGAGCCGTCGCAGGAAGTCCGCTCGCGCGGCCGGGAAGTAGGCGTACGCGGCGAGCGCCGGTTCGTCGTCGAGGGTGGCGAGCGCGCGGAGCCCGGCCTCGGGTCCGGCGCCGAGCCCGATGGCCACGGCCCGGTTCAGGGCCACGACCGGAGAGGGCCAGCGGGCCTGCAGCAGCGCGTACAGGGCGGCGATCTCGCGCCAGTCTGTCTCCTCGAAGGTGGCTGCGTCGGCGTGCACCGCGGCGATGGCAGCCTGCAGGGCGTAGCGGCCGGGCGGGCCGGCCTGGAGTGCCTGCCGCACCAGGAGCAGCGCCTCGTCGATGAGACTCCGGTCCCACTGGCTGCGGTCCTGGTCGGCGAGCAGCAACAGCCGTCCGCCGGCATCGGTGCGGGTGCCCTGCCGTGCTTCGCTCAGCAGGATCAGTCCGAGCAGGCCGGTGACCTCCGGCGTCGGGAGCAGGGCATGGAGCATGCGGGTCAGGTCGAGCGCCCGGGTGGTGAGGTCCGCGCGTACCAGGGTGGCTCCTGTGGGGGCGGTGTGGCCGGTCGTGAAGAGCAGGTGCAGGACGGCGAGCACCGCGTCCGTGCGTTCCGGGAGCTCGGCCAGATCCGGCACGCGGTAGGGGATCCGGGCCTGCGCGATCTTCTTCTTGGCTCGCGTGATCCGGGCCGCCATGGTGGGTTCGCTGACCAGGAAGGCGTGCGCGACGTCGGCGGTGCTGAGGCCGCAGAGCAGCCGCAGCGTGAGAGCAACCTGGGACTCCAGCGCCAGCGCCGGGTGGCAGCAGGTGAACACGAGCCGGAGCAGGTCGGTGTGCTCGGGTTCCTCGGGAGCCACTTCGTCCTCGATGAGCAGCGGCAGCAGTCGGCCCAGGTGCTGCTCGCGGCGGAGCAGGTCCAGTGCCCGGTTGCGGGCGACGACGGTCAGCCAGGCGCCGGGATGGAGCGGGACCTCCTCGGCCCAGGCGGTGACCGCCTTGGTGAAGGCGTCCTGCACGCACTCCTCGGCCAGGTCGAGGTCGCGCGTGACGCGCACCGTCGCGGCGAGGACGTACCCCCACTCGCGACGGTGCGCATCCTCGACAGGGGTTATCCCATCACCATGATCGGCCGGACCTCGACGCCGCCCGCAGGCATCGGGATGTCCTTGGCGATGTTGATCGCCTGGTCGAGGTCGTCGGCCTCGATGAGGTAGTAGCCGCCGAGGGCTTCCTTGGTCTCCGAGAACGGGCCGTCGGTAACGGTGAACCCGCCGGCAGCGGGCCGGATGCTCGTCGCGGTGTCGGTGCCCTGCAGGGCGTTGCCACCGGCGATCTTGGCCGCGTGGTTCTCGCCGAACTCCGCGTGGCCCTTCCCCATGTCCTCCCAGGCCGCCGGGTTGTCCGCGAAGGCCTTCTCGTCGCCGTAGATCAGAACCAGGTACTGAGACATCGACTTCTCCTCGTCCGGGGCCCGCTGTCCGGGCCTCTCACAGTGTCGACGTACGGGATCGGGCCGGATCGACAGGTGTCCCGCTTGTAGCCTCGGCGGATGCCGCACCGCCCTGACGACGCCCCGGCAGTGCTGCGGGAGCTGCGCCTGCTGGACGGGCCGAACCTCTACTTCTCGAGGGCGGCCTGCAAGGTGGTGCTGGACCTGCACACGCTGCTGGACCTGCCCGCCGCGGATCTCACGGCCACCTGGGGTGTCGCCCGCCCGGGCAACCCGGGGTCGGAGGTGCGCGCGCGGGCGCTGGCCCGGCTGCTCGTGGCGCTGACCCGGCGGCTCGCAGCGACCGCCGGGGTCGGCCGGCTCGCGGTGCGGTCGCGACCGGGGCCTGAAGCTGGCCAGCTGACGGTGGCGTTCCCGTGGCGCCGGCGGGAGCTCGCGCGGGCTCTGGGGGTGGGGTTGGCTGGTGTGCTCGAGGGTCGCCAGGTCGATCTGGCCGGCGTGGAGCCGGGACCGGGCCCGTCGACACCGCGGCCGGCCATCCCTGTCGTCGCGGTCACCGGCACGAACGGCAAGACCACCACGACGCGGCTGATCGCGCACATGTCCCGGTGCGCGGGCAACGTCACCGGCTGGTCCTCGACCGACGGCGTGTTCGTCGACGGGGTGGCCGTCGAGACCGGCGACTGGAGCGGGTACGGGGGAGCCGGCCGGGTGCTCGCGGACCCCTCGGTGCAGCTGGCGGTGCTGGAGACGGCCCGCGGCGGGTTGCTGCTGCGCGGCGCCGGGGCGCTGTGGAACGACGTGTCCGTGGTGACCAACGTCGGGGCGGATCACCTTGGGCTGCAAGGGATCTACACCATCGATGACCTCGCGGAGGTGAAGGCGGTGGTACCGCGGATCACCCGCGAGGGCGGCTGGTTCGTGTGCAACGCTCAGGATCCTCGGGTGCTGGGCATGGCCTCCAAGGGTCGGCCGTGGGCGTTCTCCCTCGACCCGTCCGCGCCGGGTGTCCGCACGGCCGTCGATGCGCACGGCCGGGCCACGACCGTGCTCGACGACCAGATCACCGTGCTCGGGGAGCGAGGTCTCGTCGATCCCTTGATCGCCCTCGCCGACGTCCCGATGACGCTGTCCGGGCTGTCCCGTCACGACGTCGCGAACGCGCTGGCCGCGACCTCTGCCGCGCTCGCCATCGGGCTGCCGCGGGAGGCGGTGCTGGAGGGGCTCCGGACCTTCACGTCCGAGCTGAACCTGGGGCGGATGAACCTTTGGGACGTGCACGGGGTGGTGGTCGCGCTGGACCTCGCGCACAACGAGGACGGGCTCCGCGCGCTGCTCTCGGTGGTCCGTGGACTCCGGCTGCCGGGAGGCCGGATCGTCACGGTCCTCGGCGCGGCGGGCGACCGGCTGGACACCCAGCTCCGTGAGCTCGGGCATCTCGCGCGGCACGGCTCGGACGAGGTCGTGATCGCGCTGAAGGACGGTTACCTGCGGGGGCGTACGGCGGAGGAGCTGGTGGCGCTGCTGCGGTCGGGGGCTGGGGACGTACCGGCCTACGACGACGAGGTCACGGCGCTGTCGGCGGCCCTGATCGGCCGGCACCCCGAGGACGTGGTGGCGCTGATGTGCCACCAGGACAGGGGTGGGTGCGAAACGGTGCTGCGTACCGCAGGTGGGGTGCGGCTGACGGCCGACCAGGTCCGCGGCCGCGTCCTCGCAGCCCGGGAGTCCTAGCCCTACAGGTCGGGGTCGCCTGTCGTGGTGTCGGCCCGGGTACCGGCCTGGGCGCGCTGGGAGCGGGCCTGGATCTCCGACCACACCGCGGTGTGACTGTCCACGCAGAGCACGACGAGGTCGCCCGGCCCGGCGAGGTCCAGCGCCCGGCGGGTCGCGTCGATCTCGTCGTGGACCTGCTCGATGACGGTGCAGCGCGCGCCGCCCTCCATGGCGGTACGGGCACCCTCCTCGACCAGGTCGGCGCCCTCGCCGGCGTCCCGGCCACGCAGGCGCTTGTCCTCCCGCACCACCATCACGTCGAAGTGGTGCGCCGCGACCTCACCGAGCTCGCGCATGTCCTCGTCGCGCCGGTCGCCGGCGGTGGCGATGACGCCGATGTGCCGGTGCCGCAGCAGGTCGTCGGCCGGGGCCTCGCTGAGCTTGTCGACGAAGTCACCGAGCAGCCGCATGCCCGCGGCGTTGTGGCAGTAGTCGACGATGATCGTCACGCCGTCGACCTCGGTCACGTTGAGGCGTCCGGGCGCCAGGTAGTAGGACGTGGTGAACGTCCGCAGCCCCTGCCTGATGTCGTGCAGCGGGGCGCCTGCGGCGAAGGCGGCAGCGGCCGCAGCCATCGCGTTCTGCACGTTCATCAGCGCCTTGCCACCGAACGTCGCCGGGAGCAGGTGCGTCCACGCCAGCTGCATCGAGCGTCGCCCGTGCCGGATGAGGATCATGTCACCGAGGTCGCCGCGCTCGAGCACGACGGCGCGGCCACCGCGGCGGCAGTGGTCGTCGACCCGCTTCCAGATCGTGGTTCCGGGCTGGGCGAGGGTGAACCAGACGACCTCGCCGCTGCAGGCCCGCGACATCTTCGCGACCAGCGGGTCATCGGCGTTGAGGACCGCGAACCCGTTGCGGGGTACGGCTTCCACGACGACCTGCTTGACGGCCGCGAGCTGCTCGACGGTGTCGATGCCACCGAGGCCGAGGTGGTCGGCGGCGACGTTGAGGACGACACCGACGTCGTTGCGCTCATAGCCCAGGCCCTCGCGGAGCAGCCCGCCGCGGGCCACCTCGAACACCGCGAAGTCGACCCGCGGGTTCTGCAGCACCATCCGGGCGCTCTTGGGACCGGAGGCGTCCGCTCGGATCACGAGCCGCTCGTCGATCACGATGCCGTCCGTCGAGGTCATGCCGACCTTGCGACCCATTCCCTTGAAGATGTGGGAGACCATCCGGGAGGTCGTGGTCTTCCCGTTGGTGCCGGTGATGGCGATGATCGGGATCCGCGACGGCGCACCCGGCGGGAACAGCAGGTCGATGACCGGCTTCGCGACGTACTGCGGCTCCCCGATCGTCGGGTGCGTGTGCATTCGGAATCCCGGCGCCGCGTTGACCTCGACGATGCCGCCGCCGACCTCGCGGACCGGGTCGGTGATGTCGACGGCCATGAAGTCGATGCCTGCGACGTCGAGCCCGACGACGCGGGCCGCCTCCTCGGCGATCTCGATGTTGTCCGGGTGGGCCTCCATCGTCCGATCGATCGAGATGCCGCCGGTGCTCATGTTGGCGGTCAGGGTGAGCTTCACCTGCTCGCCCTGCGGCAGGACGTCGTGCCGTGAGAACCCCTGGTCCCCAAGGATCTCATCGGCCGCGGCATCCAGGCTGATGCGGGTCAGCACCTTCTCGTGGCCAACGCCGCGGCGCGGGTCGCTGTTGGTGATGTCGACGAGCTCGGCAATGGTGTGGGACCCGTCGCCGATGACGTGGGCAGGGACCCGTTCCGCTACTGCGACCATGCGGCCGCCGACGACGAGGAAGCGGTAGTCGCTACCAATCAGATAGCTCTCCACCACGACCCACCCCCGCCGCGACTCCTCGCGGGCGACCTCGTAGGCCTTCGCGAGGGCGGTCTCGTCCAGCAGGTTCAGGCCGACTCCTCGGCCGTGGTTGCCGTCAGCGGGC
>JBKJVH010000027.1:0-9903 GCA_046590985.1 Mycobacteriales bacterium | reverse complement strand
CTTGGCCCAGAGCCGGACGTCCGGGGATGGCGACAGGCGAGGGAGCCCGACGAGCGGCGTGCGCCCGACGGACTCGACCAGCGAGTCGTACCTCACCCTCCAGCGACCGCCGGCTCTGCAGCCCCTCCGGCTACCGCCGGCAACACCGTGACGCTGTCGCCGTCCTTCAGGGGGGTCTCGAGGGAGCCCAGGAAGCGGACGTCCTCGTCGTTCACGTAGACGTTGACGAACCGGTGCAGGTTGCCCTCCTCCGTGATGAGGCGGCCCTTGATGCCCGCGTGCCGGCTGTCGAGGTCGTCGATGAGGCCCTGGAGCGTGTCGCCCTTGGCCTCGACGGCCTTCTCCCCACCGGTGTAGGTGCGGAGGATGGTCGGAATGCGGACCTCGATGGCCATGGCTGAACTGCTCCTGATGCGTCTAGGGATCTCGTACAAGTGAACACGACGGAGCAGTGGGCGCATTCCGACGGGTCTGTTACACAGAGGGCATGGACCTGTGGACCTCGGTGGATGCCTACCTCGTCGAGACGCTCCTGACGCCCGACCCGGCGCTGGACGCGGCTCTGAAGCGCAGCGCCCAGGCCGGGCTGCCCGCGATTGCGGTGTCCCCGAACCAGGGCAAGCTGCTCCACCTCATGGCCCGGATGTCCGGGGCGCGGCGGATCCTGGAGGTCGGGACCCTAGGGGGCTACAGCACGATCTGGCTGGCCCGCGCGCTGCCCGAGGGCGGGTCCCTGACGACGCTGGAGATCGACATCCTGCACGCCGAGGTGGCCGCGGAGAACCTCGTCGCGGCGGGGGTCGGGGACGAGGTCACGGTCATCGTCGGACCCGCTGCCGCTTCGCTGGCCGATCTCACCGAACCGTTCGACTTCGTCTTCATCGACGCCGACAAGCCCGGCAACCCGGTGTACGTCGAGCACGCCATCCGGCTGTCGCACCCCGGCACCGTCATCGTGGTCGACAACACCGTACGGGCCGGCACGGTCGCCGACGGCACCAGCACCGACGCCGCTGTGCTCGGCACCCGGGCGATGCACGAGCTGCTCGCGAGTCACCCGCGGATCGACGCGACCGCTCTGCAGACCGTCGGCAGCAAGGGCCACGACGGGTTTACGGTCGCGCTCGTCCGCTGACCTGGCTCAGGTGATCTCGAGCTCGACCTCGGTCACGTCCTGGCCCTGGATCGTGAACGCCCGCACCTCGTCCGTCTCGGCCCGCGTCGACACCACCAGCCAGTACGGGAAACCCGCCGTCGCGGACCAGCGCACGTCCGTGCGTGAGGGGTAGGCCTCCGTCGCAGTGTGCGAGTGGTAGACGATCCACGGCTCCTCGTCGGCGTCATCCATCGCCCGGTAGACCGCCAGCGCGTCGCTGCCGAAGCTGAACCCCGTGGGGCTGCGCTCTGCGTTCTCCATCTCGAAGACCTGCGCGGCGGCACCGTCCTTGACGGAGATCACGCCGCAGCACTCGTCAGGGTGGTCGCGGCGGGCGTGCGCCAGCACCTGGTCGACCATGGCTCGGGGCAGGGTGAGAGGCACGGGAGCCAGCCTACTTTCCGGCAGGCTCATGGCAGGCCGAGCCCGTACAGGGCCTACGTGCACGGTCGCCGAGTCCGAGCCTTGATCACCCTTTCGAGTGGCCTGGGCAGTCCACGGCGTGGGACCTTGGGCTTGCCAGCACGTTCCCGCATCAACTCCCTGAGTGGCTCCCATGTCCCGGACCATCTCCACGCCCCACCCTGCCCGTTTGCGGTGCAGGCGCTTCACCTACGGCCCGCTCCTCGCACTGACGCTGCTGCTCGTGACCGGTGCGTTCGTGAGTCCGGCGCCCAGTCCCGAGCCGGCGACGGCGACCGTGGTGCTGGTGATGCCGAGCGAAAGCCCTACCGCTCAGGTGGTCGTCGTGCGGGTCCCGTCGTGGGGCACCGAAAGCCCCTACCTGCTGACACGCGAGCTCACCCCGCCCGCTGACGGGTCAGTACTGAGGCAGGGAGCATCGTTGCGCGGCCGCATGGTGCCCGGTCAGCCGCTCACCCTCGAGCTCGCTGATCAAGACCCAGCGGTGCCGATGGTCTTGGTGCTGGTCGCAGGCTGCGTAGGACTTCTGCTGCTTCGGCGCGGGATCCTGGCGGTGCACACGCCACGACGGTGAGCCGGGTGCGTCCGCTGCCCGCGCAGTCGTTTGTCGGCAGGCCTCTCGGGTACCTCCCGGGCATGGCTGATCACGTGGCGGTACTTCGGGGCGGGAGCCGGGACGGTGAGTCCACGGTGGTCCACGAAGGTGTCGACCGACTGCTCGCTGTCAGCGATGCCCCTGGACTGCTTGATGTGTACGAGGCGAACGGCGAGACCGCACACGTGGACGGCAACCCCGACGACGCACTGGTCTTCGTCCATGCCGGACAGATGTCTGACGACGGCATCGCGCCCAACACGCTGCACGCCCAACCGTTGCCGATGCTCCCGGAGTAAGGGGCGGACCCGCCCCTTACCGCCAGGACGCCCAGGTCAAGATCCACGGAACCCGCACGGGCGGTTCGCCATCCCGAGGCACCCATGGTGGTTCCGTGGATCACTCGAAGGGGACGACGTGCGTCAACGCCCAGGCGAGGTGCGCGGCTCCAGGCATGACAGCAACGACTCCTGGAGCCAGCCGAGCCAGAAGTAGATCGACAGCGCCTGGTACGCCGGGTCGTCCGGCTCGTAGTCCTCCGGGTCGGTCTCCTCGGTCACACCCAGGGACGTCCCGAGGGCCAGCCGCAGGTCGTTGAGGAACCCCAGCCAGGCGTCGGCCTGGTCGCGGTCGATCGTCATGCGGCCGGCAGCCGCAGGCAGGCACGCCTGCACCACCAGGGCGTTGGCGCGCTTGCCGGCGCGCAGGTCCCCGTCGGTGTAGCGGCGAAAGTCTCCTGCGGCCTCGGGGTCGTCGCGGTAGGCATCCGGCAGCAGCCGCTGCAGCACCGGGTTGTCGGGCGGCACGACCTCGCCAGGCGGCATCCCGACGAGCGCGGCCAGCGGGTCCTCGGACACTTCGGGCCCCTCGACGAGTCCGAGCAGCTCCTCGACCAGCTGCCCCAGCAGCGCGATCTCGATGTCGTCGAGCTCGGCCCGGAAGGCGCCGCGGTGGCGGGTGAAGCGCATCAGTCCTGCTGCAGCGTGGCCCACAGGCCCTTGGCGTGGCAGCGGGCCACGTCGGCCTCCATCTGCTCACGCGTCCCGTTGCTCACGACTGCCCTGCCCTCCTGGTGCACCTGCAGCATCAGCTGCGTCGCCTTGTCCTTGGTGAAGCCGAACAGCTCGATGAACACATGCGCCACATAGGTCATGGTGTTGATCGGGTCGTTCCAGACCAACGTGACCCAGGGACGGTCGACGAGCGCGTCGGTCTCCGGGTGGTCCAGCTCGGCGGGGGCGGTCAACCGAGCTCCCGCTTGAGAACCTTGCCGGTCGCGTTGCGCGGCAGCTCCTTGAGGAACCGGAACTCCCGGGGTACGGCGAAGCGCGCGACCCGGTCCCGGACGAGCTCCTTGAGCTCGTCCTCCAACGCGGTGCCGACCACGTGGGCGATCAGCTTCACGCCGAACACCGGGTCGCTCGCGGCCGTGACCGCGCACTCCGACACCAGCGGGTGCTGCAGCAGCGCATCCTCCACCTGGCCGGGGTAGACGTTCTCCCCGCCGATCACCACCATGTCGTCGTCGCGCCCGAGCACGGTCAGCCGGCCCTCAGGTCCGATGACGCCGAGGTCACCGGTGGCGATGAGGTCACCGAGCCGGGCCTTGTCCGAGCCGTCGGTGTAGCCGCCGAACGCCAGCCCGCTGCCCACGAACAGACGCCCGGGCGTGCCCACCGGGACGTCGGCGCCCTCGTCGTCGACGACGCGCAGCGTGACGCCATAGGGCGGCCGACCAGCCGTGTGCGGATCAGCCGCCAGGTCCTCAGGATCGGCGACCGCGGCATAGGCGACCTCAGTGGAGCCGTACAGGTTGTAGAGCACCGGGCCGAAGGTCTCCAGGACGTGCGTGGCGAGCACCCCAGGAAGAGCGCTGCCGCTGGAGGCGATCACCTTCAGCGCGGACAGGTCCCGCGACCCGGGGTCGGCCTTCAGCAGCATGTCGAGCATCACCGGTACGACGATCAGCGCGGTGGCTTCCTGCTCCTCGAGAGCGGCCAGCACCCGGGCTGGGTCGAACTTCTTCTGCAGGATCACCGTGGAGCCGAGCAGCATGGCCATCGTCAGGTGCCCGAGCCCCCAGGCGTGGAAGACCGGCGCGGCGATGAACGTCGGCTCACCGGTGTGCAGCGGGATCCGGGACAGCATCGAGACGACGTCATCGACCGAGGCGCCGCTGCGAGCGGCACCCCGGGGAGCTCCGGTCGTCCCCGACGTGAGGATCACCAGCCGGGTGACGTGCCCGGTCTTGGGGGGCGCCGACACCTCGCTCGACGCGGCCAACGCGCCCAGCTCCTCGGTCGTGATCATCACCCGACCGGCCGCCGCAGGTCCGAGCAGCCCCGTGAACTCCTCATCGAAGATCACGGCCCGGGCGTTCTCGCGGTGCAGCACCTCCGCCAGCTGCCCACCGGCCGACCCGGTGTTGAGGAACAGCACGTCGCCACCGCACTTGGAGATGGCGACCGAGGCCTCCACGAAACCGCGGCCGTTGCGAGCCAGCAGCCCCACGGCGTCGCCCTCGTACACGCCCTTGGCCCGGAGCTCACCGGCGAGCCGGTCGGTCCGCTGGTCGAGCTCGCGGTAGGTCAGCGGCCCCTCATCGTCGAGGATCGCGACCCGGTCGGGGTGGCGGGCGGCGCCGGCGGCGTACCCGGTGGCAGGCGTCAGGCCCCACCTTGCGACGGCCAGAGCCATACCCAGCAACCGATCCGGGCGCATGGGCGCGAGCAGCCCCGCTTTGGCGAGCACTTTGGCACCTGTCAGATCCATCCCACAACCGTGCCACACCGGCCCGTCAGTCCGGCGGACGCAACCGGCAAGATCAGGATTGCCGAGGCTCCAACGGGGAGAAGATCACCGTGTGAGCACCCAGACCTCGCGACACCATCTCGACCCTGACGTCCGTGGCGGACTGCGCCTGACCCTCGCGGCGGTCGCCGGGCTGGTGCTGGCGATCCCGTTCACGCTGCTCCTGCTGCTGGTCGTCGACCACTGGGGCCCGCTCGAGAGGCTCGACGTCCGCCTCGATGAGCGGCTGAACTCCTTCGCCTTCCAGCACGACACCTACGTGTCGGTGCTGCAGGGCATCTCGACCGTCTTCAGCCCAGCCTCCTTCGAGGTGGTTGCCACGGTGATCGCGATCGTCCTGCTGCTCAAGCGGCAACCACGCCTGGCTGCCTGGCTCGCCGTCACGGTCTACGGCGGTGGCCTGCTGAGCACCGTGCTGAAGGGTGCCGTCGGCCGCGAGCGGCCCCTCCTGCCCCATCCCGTCGCCCACGCACTCAGCGCCAGCTTCCCCTCCGGTCACGCGCTCGGGGTAGCGGTGGGAGTCGGCGCGCTGCTGCTCGTCGGACTGCCCTACGTCCACAGATCTTTCCGGCCCGCCCTCATCGGGCTCGGCGTGCTGGTCGTGCTGGCGGTCGGGTTCTCGCGGCTCGGCCTCGGCGTCCACTACCTCACCGACGTCCTCGGCGGCTACCTGCTCGGCGCCGGCTGGCTCGCCGCCACGACGGCCGCTTTCACCGCCTGGCGGCGAGACCGCGGCAAGCCCGCCCGACCCGTCACCGAAGGCTTGGAACCCGCCCTACCTGAGGAGGTCTGAGATGGTCAAGAACATCCTGAAGCTCCTGGTCTGGGGGGTGGTGCTGCTCGGCGGCATGCTCCTGCTCGGGCTGCTCATCACGCATGTGCTGCTCGACGGACCGGTCGGCCATCTGGATGACGCGATCGAACGCAGTCTTGCCAGCAACCGCACGTCGACCGGCAACTCGTTGACGGTCGCAGGAACCGCCCTGGCCGATGCACTCAACGTCAAGGTCGCCCTCGGGGTCTTCGTGCTGGCACTTGCCCTGGCGACCCGACGGTGGGGGCCACCGCTGTTCCTGGCGTTCGCGGTCGGCTTCGAGAGCGCGTTCTACTTCGTCACCAGCACCCTGATCCCCCGCGACCGTCCGCACGTCCCGCGCCTCGGTCCGGCCGATCCCATCGCCAGCTATCCCTCCGGCCACGCCGCCGCGTCGGTCTGCCTGTACGGCGGGCTCGCCGTCCTCGCCTGGACCCTGACGCGCAACAAGCCGCTGCAGGTCGGACTCACCGCGTTGGCCGTCGTGGTGCCGCTGATCGTCGGCTTCTGCCGGATGTACCGCGGCTTCCACCACCTCACCGACATCCTGGCCGGCTTCCTGCTCGGCGGCGCCTGGCTGTGGCTGTGCGCCCGGTACCTACTGGCTGAGGAGAGAAGCCGATGACCGCCCTGATCGTGAACCCGACGAAGGTCGACGACGTCGACGTGCTCCTCAAGCAGGTCGCCGAACGGTGCGCCCAGCATGGCGTCGCTCCCCCGTACCTGCTCGAGACGACGCCCGACGATGCCGGCGAGGGCATGGCGCGGGAGGCTCTCGCGCGCGGCACGGCCCTGGTGCTCGCCGCCGGCGGTGACGGCACCGTGCAGGCGGCATGCTGCGGGCTGCACGGCAGCAAGGTGCCGCTCGGCATCCTCCCCCTCGGGACGGGCAACCTGCTGGCCCGCAACCTCGACCTGCCGCTGGACCTCGACGACGCCCTGGAGGTCGCGCTGACCGGCCGCAACCGCACGCTGGACCTGGCGCACGCAATCGTCGGCGACCAGGACCAGACCTGCTTCGCGGTCATGGCCGGGCTGGGCTTCGACGCCGAGATGATGGCGGACGCCCCGGAGAAGCTGAAGGCCGCGGTCGGCTGGCCTGCCTACGTCGTGTCCGGGCTGCGGCACCTGCGTGACCGGCCGGGCCAGCTGGAGCTGGTCATCGACGGGGCACCTCCGGTGAGCCGCAAGGCGCGCGGCATCGTCATCGGCAACGTCGGCGAGCTCCAGGGCGGCGTCGCCCTGCTGCCGGACGCGGTGCCGGACGACGGCGTCCTTGACGTCGTGCTGCTGTCCCCTCGCCGGCTGGTCGACTGGGGCCGGCTGCTCGGCAGGCTGATCCGAAGATCCGACCGTGAGGACCACACCCTGAGCCGCTACACCGGTCGCCGCATCGAGGTCCGGATGTCGGTGCCGACCGAGGCCCAGCTGGACGGCGAGCCCGTCGGGGCCGTCACGTCACTCGAGGTCGAGGTCAGCCCCGGCGCTCTCGTGGTCCGCGTCCCCCGCTGACCGTCAGGTCCGGTGCCACCGTGCTTCGGCAAAGCCGTACAGGCCGAACGCGATCAGCCCGAGCGCCGCCACGATGAGGAGCACCTGCCCGTACGGCTGGGCCGCGAGCGTGCGCAGCGCGCCGTCGAGCCCGCGCGCCTTCTGCGGCTCGTAGTTGACCGCCGCCTGGACAACGAGCGCGCCGGCCAGGCCGATGACGATCCCTCGCGCGACAGTGCCGACCATGCCCAGCTTCTCGACGACCTGCTTGGTCGACGCACTCATCTCCGACATCCGGAGGTACTTCTCGAACTTCTTCGTCACGCCCTCGTAGACCATGACCGCGCCGATCACCACGACCACGACCCCGACCAGTCCGACCAGGAAGCGACCGCCGCTGTGGGCCATCGTCCGAGCCGTGATGCCCTGCTGCTGCGCCGCCTGCGTGCCCTTGGCCGAGCCGTTGAGGATCGTGACGGCCGTGAAGGCGAACAGCGAGTAGGTGACGCCACGAGCGCCGGACTTCAGCCGCGCGCCGGCACCGTTGCCGTCCCCGACGACTCCGAACGCCGCCTCGCTGAAACGCCACAGGGCATAGCCGGCGAAGCCGATCGCGAGCACCACCAGCAGCACCTTCCCCCCGGAGTGGCGGGCGACCGCGGTGAGCGCTCCGCGCTGGTCGGTCGCCGAACGCGACGTCCCCCGAGCCAGCGCCACGGCCAACAGGCCCATCAGCACGTAGATGGCGGCACGGGCTGCGAGCCCTAGCCGGGCGCCCACTTCCATCGCACCGCTGTGCGAGGCGCTCCGGGCTGTTCGGGTCACGTCACTGGTCATGGGCTTCTCGTCTCACGGCTGGTCGGTGGCGCTGTTCTCCCCACAACGGAAGTGCCGCAATCGACACTGTCCGGATTGCCCAGAGATGCACCTCGCGGTGGTCTGGCAGAGTCGGCCTATGACCGACGACACCGTGCCGAAGTGGTTCCTCACTGCTGCAGAGCGCGGCAACCCGGCATCGAAGATCCGGCCGCACACCACCGGCAACCTGGTCCAGCCGCTCATCCACGGGACGTCCTACTTCCGCTGCCTGTACGACCACCTCCGCGGCCTCGGCACGGGCGACGAGGTCTATCTGGCGTCCTTCCGCACCGACGCCGACGAGCTGCTCGACGGTCCGGGCACGTCCGTCGGGGAGGTCCTCGTCGCCGCGCTGGGCCGTGGCGTCACCCTGTCGGGCCTGGTGTGGCGGTCGCAGCCCGAGGCCCTGGAGCAGAGCGAGGAGGCGAACTCCGACCTGGTGAAGCTGCTCCGCGACGCCGGAGGTGAGGTGGCGCTCGACGCCCGGACCCGCAGGGGTGGCTCGCACCACCAGAAGCTGGTCGTCTGCCGATCCGCCCGCGGCGACATCGCCTTCCTCGGCGGGATCGACCTGGCCCTGAGCCGCGCCGACGACAGCCGGCACGAGGGCGACCCCCAGGTGATGCCCTTCACACCGACCTACGGCGAGCAGCCGCCGTGGCACGACGTGCAGGTGGCCGTCACCGGACCGGCCGTCACCGACGTGGAGCTCACCTTCCGCGAGCGCTGGGAGGGCAGCACCGCCCTGGACTTCCCGAGCCCGTTCCGGATGGCTTTCGACCGGGTGCGGCACGCCGGTGTCCTGACCGCCCCCGACCTCCCCGAGCCCCGACCCGACCCGGCCGAGGCCGGCCCGCACGCAGTGCAGGTGCTCCGGACCTACCCGGCCCGCTGGCGCCGCTACCCGTTCGCTCCGCTGGGCGAGCGGAGCATCGCGCACGCCTACCGGAAGTCGCTGTCCCGGGCCCGCTCGCTCCTCTACGTCGAGGACCAGTACCTCTGGGCACCGATCGTCGCGCGCCTGCTCGTGAAGGCGCTCCGCAGCCACTCCGAGCTGCGCATGATCGTGGTGGTGCCTCGCTACCCCGACAAGGACGGTCGGTCACGCTTGCCCAGTCTCGTCGGGCGCGAGCGCGCCATCGAGGTCTGCCGCGCAGCAGGCTCCGACCGGTTCGCGATCTATGACGTCGAGAGCCCGACCGGAGCGCCGGTCTACGTGCACTCCAAGGTCGTGGTGGTCGACGACGTCTGGGCGATGGTCGGCTCCGACAACATGAACCGCCGCTCCTGGACGCACGACAGCGAGCTGTCGTGCGCCGTCCTCGACAGCACCCGCGACCCGCGGACGCCGACCGACCCGGCCGGACTCGGCGACGGCGCCAGGACGTTCGCCCGCGACCTGCGGCTGGAGCTGTGGCGCGAGCACCTCGACCGTGATGACGACGAGGGCCTGCTCGACCCGGTGCAGGCGTTCGAGGCTGTCAGGGCGAGTGCCCAGGCACTCGAGGACTGGTACGACAACGGCTCGACAGGTCCGCGGCCTCCCGGCCGACTGCGTCCGCACATCCCGGAAAGGGTGCCGCGGTCCGCCAGGGCGTGGGCGGTGCCGGTGTCGCGGCTGCTCTACGACCCGGACGGCCGGGCGCTCCGGGACCGGGTCCAGCACCGGATGTAGCGGCCGGTCTGGTCGCCACCCGTCCTTGCGGGTGGTCTACCTGGAGCAGGTCGTGCTCCGATCCTCAGTGGGCGTGGCTG
>JBKJVH010000181.1:0-8250 GCA_046590985.1 Mycobacteriales bacterium | reverse complement strand
GTCGAGCAGTCGCGGCACGAACGAGCAGATGACGAACCCTGGCCCGGCGAAGGTCTGGTGCACCGGCGGTGGCTGGTGCAGCCGGCCAGTGAGGGGCTCGAAGTCGTGGATCGACAGGGCGTAGGGATACAGGCAGCCGTCCCAGCCGACCACGTCGAACGGGTGCGACGCGTAGGTGTAGCGGGTCAGCTGCCCGCGCCGGCGCACCAGCACCTCGGTCTCACCGTCGTCCACCAGCAGCGGCTCCGAAGGTGCCCGGAAGTCACGCTCGCAGTACGGCGACTGCTCGAGCACCTGACCGTGCTTGCCGAGGTACTGCGCCGGGATCGTGACGTGGCCTCGGGCTTCGATCACCAGCGCACGCAGCGGGCCGTCAGTGACGACCCAGCGGTGCGTGGTGCCGGTCGGGACGACCACGTAGTCCCCGGGCCCGACGTCGAGGGCACCGAAGACGGACTCGAGCCGACCCGCACCGGATTCGACGTAGAGCAGCAGGTCGCCGTCGGAGTCGCGGTAGAGCGGGGAGTCCACAACCGCTGCCACATAGGAGATCCGGACGCTCCCATTGCCCATCAGCGGGGTGCGGCCGGTGACCACGCAGTCGCCGGCCGGGAGCTTGCCCGTCATGAGGTGCCGGGGAAGCAGCACGTCAGGGGCGGCGAGTGCCACGTCGGCGGGGCCGGCGGCGACCGCGTTCACGAGCCGGGTCGGTAGCTCCCGGTGGTAGAGCAAGGCGCTGTCGGAGGAGAAGCCCTCCTCGCCCATGAGCTCTTCGGCGTACAGCCGGCCGTCGGGTTGGCGGAACTGCACGTGCCGCTTGCGGGGGACCTCCCCGACCGACCTGTAGTGGGGCATGGCTACAGGTTGCCTCTCCGTGCCTGCTCGCGCTCGATCGCCTCGAACAGCGCCTTGAAGTTGCCCTTGCCGAAGCCGAGGGAGCCGTGCCGCTCGATGAGCTCGAAGAACACCGTCGGACGGTCCTGCACCGGCTTGGTGAAGATCTGCAGCAAGTAGCCGTCCTCGTCGCGGTCGGCCAAGATCCTCAGCTCGCGGAGGTCCTCGATCGGGACGCGGGTGTCACCGACCCACGAGCCGAGCTCGTCGTAGTAGCTGTCGGGGGCGTCCAGGAACTCGATGCCGCGGGCGCGCATCTCGCGCACCGAGCGGACGATGTCGTTGGTGGCCAGCGCCACGTGCTGCACGCCGGGGCCGCCGTAGAACTCGAGGTACTCATCGATCTGTGACTTCTTCTTGCCGACGGCCGGTTCGTTAAGGGGGAACTTCACCTTGAACGTGCCGTCGCTGACGACCTTGGACATGAGCGCGGAGTACTCGGTGGCGATGTCGTCGCCGACGAACTCCTTCATGTTCACAAAGCCCATGACCTTGTTGTAGAAGGCCACCCAGGTGTCCATCTGGCCCATCTCGACGTTGCCGACGACGTGGTCGACCGCCTGGAAGAAGCGCTTCTCGGGGGCCGGGACCAGTCCCTCGCGGGCGACGAAGCCAGGCAGGAACGGACCGCTGTAGTCCTGGCGCTGCACCAGGGTGTGCCGGGTGTCGCCGTAGGTCGCGATCACGGCCGTGATGACCTTGCCGAACTCGTCCTCGGCAACGGTCGGCTCCTGCAGGCCGGTGGCGCCGCGCTCGATCGCGAGGGAGTAGGCGAGCTCGACGTCATGGACGCGCAGCGCCACGTCGATGATCCCGTCGCCGTGCTTGGCATGGTGCGCCCCGTCGGCCGTACCGGCCACGACGGGGGCGGTGATGAGGAAGCGGGCACCGCCGCTCTCCAGCAGGTACTCCGCGTGCGTGCGGGAACCGGTCTCCGGTCCGCGGTATGCCGTCAACTTCATGCCGAAAGCGGTGGCGTAGAAGTGCGCGGTCTGCCGGGCGTTGCCGACGACGAAGCGGAGGTGGTCCCAGCCGTCCAGCGGAAAGTCAGTCATGGGATAAACCATGACCGGTGTCGCTCGTCTGCACAAGAGCGGCTGTTCATGCTGGTCAGGATGTGCAGACAGGCCAGCCGCGACGCTGCGAGACTGGTCAACATGTCCACTCTCGACGCTCTCGATCGCGCTCTGCTGCAGCTGCTCCTGACCGAGCCGCGCCTCGGCCTCCTGGAGACCTCCCGTCGACTCGGCGTCGCCCGCGGTACGGCGCAAGCGCGGCTGGCCCGCCTGGAGCGCGACGGCGTGCTGCAGGACTGGGCGCCGACGGTCGACCCGGCGGGGCTGGGCTACGCCGTGATGGCCTTCGCGACGTTGGAGGTCCATCAAGGACAAGGGATCAGGCAGATCAGCGAGCACCTACGGTCGATCCCAGAGGTGCTCGAGGCGCACACCACCAGCGGGCAGGGCGACGTGCTGTGCCGGATCGTGGCGCGCGACCATGCGGACCTGCAGCGGGTGCTGGATGCCATCACCTCGACGCAACTGGTGGCCCGGACGTCGACCGTGATCAGCCTGACGAACGAGGTGCCGTACCGGGTCGGGCAGCTGCTGGCTCAGTAGCGGTCGCGGAACAGCGTCTGCACGTCGCGATCGAGGTTGTCGAGGCGTCGGTCCACGGCGTCGAACCGGGTGTCAACGGCGTCGAACCGGGTGTCAACCGCGTCGAACTTCGCGTCGACTGCCTCGAACTTGGCGTCGAGCAGCCCCCGCAGCGACTGGAAGGAGAACGCCACCATCGCGAGCATGCCCGTGGCGAGCGTGCCGACGATCCCCAGCAGGGTCCAGGTCTGCGCGGTCGAGGTCATGCCGTCAGTCTCGCTCAGGTCGGCGAGGTGAACAACCGGCCCTGTGGAGAACGTCGGTGGCGAGGCTGGTGGCCTACCGAGGATGCTGGGTGACCGCCGACGCGAGAGGGGGACGTCATGACGCTGGCAGCCACGCTGCTCCTGGATGCTCAGGAGACCGCCGCCCAGGCGGCCGGCCGCGCCGGGGTCAGCGTCCTGGAGCTTTCCACCCCTGCTGAGACCGAGCGGGCCGCCGACCTGCTGCGGGAGGTCTGGGGTGGCGCAGAGCCGCCGGTGCCGGGCAACCTGTTGCGCACCGTCCAGCACGCCGGCGGCTACGTCTTCGGTGCCTACGACGAGCTCGGCACGCTGGTCGCGGCGTCCATGGGCTTGCTGTCGACGCAGGGGCTGCACTCCCACCTCACCGGGGTGGTCCCCTCCGCGTTGCGCCGTGGCCTCGGGCTTGCGATGAAGCAGCACCAGCGAACCTGGGCGCTGCAGCGCGACATGTCCGTCGTCACCTGGACATGCGACCCGCTGGTGCGTCGCAACGTCGCCTTCAACCTGCACGCCCTCGGCGCCGACGTGCACGCCTACCTCCCCGACCACTACGGCGCGATGGCGGACGAGGTCAACCGGGGGGATGAGTCGGACCGCCTCGAGTTCTGGTGGGAGCTGTCCTCACCCCGTGCCGTGGCCGCGTCGCACGGTCGGCTGCCCTGGGTGGAGGGGACCCGCACGGTCGAGCTGCCGGCAGACATCGAGGCGCTCCGCCGCACCGATCCCGCTGCTGCCGTGTCCTGGCGGTGCAGGGTGCGTGAGGACGTGCTGCCGGCGCTCGCTGAAGGACGGCGGATCCTCGGGTTGAACGGCGCCGGCGCGCTGGTGCTGGCATGAAGCTGATCGCGGTCGAGCTGGTCCGGGTCCGGCTGCCGCTCGTCTCCCCGTTCCGCACGTCCTTCGCCACGCAGACCGAGCGGGAGGTGCTGCTGGTTCATGTCACGACTTCCGACGCCGAGGGCTGGTCGGAGTGCGTGGCGATGCAGGATCCCTTGTACAGCAGCGAGTACGTCGAGGCGGCGGCCCACGTGATGCGCCGCCACCTGGTGCCGCGGCTGCGGGATGTTCAAGGCTTGACGGCGGCCCGGGTCGGGCCGGCGCTGCACCCGGTCAAGGGGCACCGGATGGCGAAGTCCGCGCTGGAGGCCGCCGTCCTCGACGCCGAGCTCCGCGCTGCGGGTACCTCGTTCAGCACCCATCTGGGCGGGGTCCGGGATCTCGTCCCGGCGGGCGTGTCCGTCGGGATCATGGACTCCGTGCCCGAGCTGCTCGATGCTGTGGGCGGCTACCTCGACGAGGGCTACGTCCGCATCAAGCTCAAGATCCAGCCGGGCTGGGACTACGAGCCCATCAAGGCGGTCCGCGAGCGCTTCGGGGACATCCCGCTGCAGACCGACGCCAACACCGCCTACACCCTGGGTGACCACCAGCTGCTGAAGCATCTGGATGCGTTTGACCTGCTGTTCCACGAGCAGCCCCTCGACGAGGAGGACGTCCGCGGCCACGCGGCCTTGGCCACGCTGATCACGACGCCCATCTGCCTGGACGAGTCGATCGTCTCCGCCCGGGCGGCAGCCGACGCGATCGCGCTCCGCGCCTGCTCGGTCATCAACATCAAGCCGGGCCGGGTGGGCGGCTACCTGGAAGCGCGGCGCATCCACGACGTCGCGCTCGCCCACGGCATCCCCGTGTGGTGCGGAGGGATGCTCGAGACCGGCATTGGCCGAGCGGCCAACGCTGCGCTCGCCGCGCTGCCCGGCTTCACACTCCCGGGCGACCTGAGCGCCTCGAGCCGCTACTACGCAGACGACCTCACCGCTCCGTTCGTGCTGGAGGACGGCCACCTGCGGGTTCCGACCGGCCCCGGTACGGGGGTCGAACCGCTGCTCGACCGCATCGCGGAGCTGGCCTCCCAGCGGGAGCTCATCGGGTGAAGGGGCCTGGACGCACGCGGATCAGCACGTGTTCGGGATCGTCGGGGCGGGCGGGGTGGGACCGGTCCAGCCCAGGCCGTCGAGCACCTGGCCCATGTCCTCGACCGTCCACGCCCCACCGTGGAAGTCCACGACCAGGTCGGTGCCCGGGCTGACCTCCTTGATGGCCAAGGATGCCGAAGGCGTCTGCTTGAACAGGTAGGTGTGGCCGCTCAGATCGGTCGGCTTCATGCCGGTGTCGGGGAGGAACGTGCCGTGCTTGCAGCCGAAGACGCTGAGGTCGGGGTCCTTGTTGTCGGAGAACGGTGGCACCTGAATGATCACGGTGCCCTTGCCCCAGACGGCCAGCTCGCCGTCGGCGAGCGTCGTCCTCATCGTGATCCAGGAAGCACGCGTGTCGTCCTTGAGGGTGAGCCCCTCGGCGAAGGCGCGGGCCTGGGCCAGCGTGATCCCTCCCCCGTCGTAGCTGATCTCGATGAAGTGCCCGGGGGCCTCCTCCCAGCTCAGGGAGGTCTCGTTGAGGGACGGGCCCTCCTCCACGCTGAAGCTGCCCAGGTTCTTCACGGTGGCGACGTGGCCGCGCACGGTGGTCGTGCTGGTCGACGTCGGCGTCGCATCGGTCACCCCACCGGAAAGGTGCAGGCTGAGCCAGCGGTCGTTCGGCCGGCCGACGGCCGCCCAGGCCTCCCGCAGGACGGGTCCGTCGTACGGGTCCTTCCCCGGGATCGCGTACAGGCTTGTCGTGCCGCCCGGGGCGGTGCCCGGCGGCAGGTAGGTCGCGGTGTACGGGAACGTCGAGACGAGCGGCTTCGCGTCGCTGAGGTGCACCGTCGCCGCCGTGGTGAGGCTCGTCGGGGACCCGTACGGGAGCCGGGTGAGCCCGAGGCCCCCGAGAGCTACGGCGACGGCAGCGGTGACAGCCAGGACCTGGCGCCGCAGCCGGCGCCGACGGCTGCGGCGCAGCGAGCCGCCGAGCAGACCGGGGTGTGGTGCGGTGCCGGCGGCCTGGCGCTCGAGGAGCTCGGTGAGCTGCTGCTCGACGGTGCTCATGAGGTGGCTCCGTTCGGGATCGGGGAGGTGGCGCGCAAGGTGCCGAGCGCCCTGGACGCGTGGCTGCGCACGGTGGCGGGGGAGCAGTCGAGGAGGCGGGCGATGTCGTCGTCGGCCAGGCCCTCGTAGAAGCGCAGGACCAGTACTGCTCGTTGCTGGCGAGGCAGCGTGGCGAGCAGGCGCCACATCGCGTCGCGGTCCGCGTGCGACTGCGAGGGGTCCTCTCCCAGGGTCTCGGGCAGGGTGGCTGTCGGGGTCACCCGGGAGGACCGGAGCCGCCGCCAGGACAGGAACAGGTTGACGACCATCCGGCGCACGTACGCGTCGGGATGCTCCATGGCCCCGATCCGCCGCCACTTCGGGTGAGCCCGGGCCAGGGCCTCCTGGACGAGGTCCTCGGCGAGGTGCCGGTCACCGGTCAGGAGGGTGGCGAAGCGCAGCAGCGCGTGGCCGCGTGCGTTCACGTACTGCTCGAAGGTGGGGTCCACGACTACTCAACGCCTCGACGACCGGGGTTTGTGCAGCCACAGCGTGGCGCACTTTCACCCCGCGTGCTCCTCGAAGACCAGCACGGTCTGGGTGCCCAGCACCTCCGGCAGCGCCTGGATGCGCTCCAGCACCAGCTCGCGCAGGTGCTCGGCATCGCGGGTGCGGACCAGCAGCGTGACGTCGAAGTCGCCGGCCACCAGCGCCACGTGGACGGCCTCGGGCAGCGCGAACGCCTTCTCCCGGAACCGCTTCCAGGAGTTCTGCTTGATCCGGACGTGCACGTAGGCCGGCAGGCCGAGTCCCAGCGCCGCTGGGTCGACGTCGACGGTGAAGCCGCGGATCACGCCGCTCTCGCGGAGCTTCTTCAACCGGGCGTAGGCGCTGGCCCGCGAGACGTGCACCCGCAGCGCCAGGTCGCGGACCGAGATGCGGGCGTCGGTGCGTAGCACGTCCAAGACCAACCGGTCGGTGTCGTCCATACGTCTAACCCTGCCTCTCCCAAACTCCCCCCGCCAAGACGTTTGGCTATCGATCAGTCTCTCAGACGTACAGACGTCTCGCAGCAGCCGCTGCGAGAGGGGCAAAAGGCCACGGCGGAGGCACACTGGGAGCATGTTCGAGGAAGCGCAGTACTTCGCCCCCCTGCTCGCGCACGACGACGGCACCCTGAAGGTCCAGCTCGGTAGCGGCCATCCCGGCTTCGCCGACCCCGTCTACCGCCGGCGCCGCGACGCCCTCGCCACCCTGGCGTCCGCCTGGACGCCCGGGGAGCGCAGCCCGTTCGCTGACTACACCGACGACGAGCACGAGGTCTGGCGCGCGGTCAGCGCGGCCCTTTCGGACAAGCACCGCACGTACGCCTGCGGGCAGTTCCTGAACGGCAAGGAACGGCTCGGGCTGCCCGGTGACCGCGTCCCGCAGCTCGAGGAGGTCAGCGACCTGCTCGAGCCGCTGACCGGCTTCCGCTACCAGCCCGCGGCCGGCCTGGTGGCGCTGCGCGAGTTCTACGGCTCGCTGGCCGACCGTCGGTTCTGGTCCACCCAGTACGTCCGGCACCACTCCGTACCGCTCTACACGCCCGAACCGGACGTCCTGCACGAGGTCGTCGGGCACGGCAACACACTCGCGGACGACCGGTACGCCGCTCTGTACGTCTCCGCGGGCCGGGCGGCGCGACGGCTGGAGACCGACGCCGCCCTGCAGTTCGTCAGCAAGGTCTTCTGGTTCACCCTGGAGTTCGGGGTGGTCCACGAGGCGGACGGGCTGAAGGCGTACGGCGCCGGCATCTTGTCCAGCCCGGGTGAGATCGAGGAGTTCCGTGGCATGGAGATCCGGCCGTTCGAACTGGTGGCGATGGGCACCGCCGACTACGACATCACCGTCTATCAGGACGTGCTCTACGCGGCCGCGTCGTTCAGCCAGGTCGAGGACGTCGTGGGTGCCTTCTGGGACAGCTGCGACGACGACTCGATCGCCGCCCTCGCACAGGTGTCGGCATGAGGGACACCCCCCTGACCGAGACCGAGCTTGCGGCGGCCCTGGAGACCACCCCGACCTGGTACGTGGCGGACGGCAAGCTCACGACCCTGCGCGAGCTGCCCACCTTCCTCGAGGCGATCGCGTTCGTGCGCCAGGTGGCGGAGCTCGCCGAGGAGCTCGACCACCACCCGGACATCGACATCCGCTGGCGCACCGTGGCCCTCGCGGTGAACACCCACGACTCGGGCGGGGCGATCACCGCCCGGGACGTCGCGCTGGCCCGGCGGGTCGACGCTCTCTAGTCAGCCGCCGGGGCGGCGCAACCCGTGACCGGTCGGAACGCGCGGCTGCTCGGGCGGCAGGTGGGCGCGCCGGCGGAGCCCGGCGACGTCGGTGAGCAGGATGCGCCGACCCTCGGCGGGTTCGCGCAGCGCGGGCTCGTCCACCTCGAGGGTCGGCGCATCCTGCTCACCGACGTCGCCGGGCTCCGCCGGCGCGCCC
>JBKJVH010000030.1:0-7373 GCA_046590985.1 Mycobacteriales bacterium | reverse complement strand
ATGTGCGTCGGTGGTGGCATGGGCATGGCCATGGTGATCGAACGCCTGTAAGCGCTCAGCTCAACCCACACACTTCGCGGCCCCGACGCACTGCGTCGGGGCCGCCGAGCGTGGTGGGGGGCTCCTCGCCGAGCAGGTCGAACCGGTGCGCCAGCAGATGCGCGACGACGTCGGCGCAGACCGACGCCGACGGGTCGGCGCGAACCAGGTCGTCGCCGGTGACGGCGAGCTGATCCACCACCAGCAGGTCCGGGTGCAGCACAGGGAGCGCGAGCGTCACCTCGCCGGCGGCGTGCACGAAGCTCTGGGCCAGGTGCCGCGCCAGGTCGGCCCGGGTGCCCCACGGGTCGGCGGCAGCCGCCCAACGGGTCGGGGTCCAGAGCCGCAGCCGGTCGACCAGCGAGCGCACCTCCTTGGCCAGGAGCTCTCGATCTGCGGTGGGCACCCGTCGATGGAAGCATGAGCGCGTGACCCTGCTGACCTCGGTGTCCGCGACCTGGGACGACCTGGACTGCGGGTCGTATCGACGGTGGAGCGCGGCAGGGCACCGGTCCGTTAGCGTCGACAGGGTGCACCGTCGGGGTTCGCTGCTGAGAGGGCTGGTGGCGTGCGGGCTGGCGTCGGTGCTCGCGACCGCCTGCACGGGCGGCTCCTCGACGACGGGCGTCGCCCGGCCCTCGCCCCCGGCGTCGGTCTCCGCGACGCCTCCGGCCTCGCCGTCGGTCGTCCGCAGCACGGCTCGCGCCACCGCAGCGCCGACCGCGTCGACCCCCCGACCCGCAGCCCCAGCGTCGTGCGGGCCCTACGCGGCCGCTGACCCGCACCGGCCGGTCGTCACCGCCGAGGTCAGCGTGTCCGGCCGGAACGTCCGGGGCACCGAGCGCGTCGTGTTCACCCCCGACCGGTCCGTGACCGAGCTGGTGTTCCGGCTCTGGGCGTCCTCGCCCCGTCCGACGAAGGCCGGTGGCTCCAGCGCGCTCAGCGCGGTGCGCGTCAACGGGGCAGCGCGGAGGTTCACGCGACCGGCGCCCACCCTGGTACGGATCCCCTGGACCGGTGGCGCCGGGACCCCGGTGACGATCGACCTGGCCTTCTCCCTCGTGCTGCCGACCGGCGCCGACGACCGCTTCGGCAACCGGGGTACGACCAGCTGGTTCGCCAGCGGGATCCCGCTGCTCGCCTGGGAACGGGGCCACGGCTGGGCCACCGAGCCGGCCACCTCGGCGTTCGCGGAGGCCTCCACCAGCGAGGAGATGGAGCTCGGAAGGCTGACCGTCCACCACGCCCGCGGGCTCAGCGTGATTGCCACCGGACGGGTGATCGCCCGCAGCGCCACGATCAGCGTCTCGGCGGCGCCCACGGTCCGCGACCTGTCCGTCTCGGTCGGCGCCTTCCGACTGGTGACGCTTCCCGGCCCGGTTCCGGTCACCCTCGGGGTGGCTCCCGGGCTCGTGGACGACCCGCGGACGGTTGCGCGGGAGGTGGTCCGCGCGCTGCGCGTGCACGGCGCGCGGTTCGGCCCGTTCCCCTACCAGCAGCTCAACGTCGCGGTGCTGCCCGACATCAGGGGCGGCATCGAGTACCCCGGCGCGATCCTGCTCGGCACCCGGCAGGACCGGGACGCGACCGCCAGCCACGAGGTGGCGCACGAGTGGTTCTACGGGCTGGTGGGCGACGACCAGGCCCGCGACCCGTGGCTGGACGAGTCGTTCGCGACCTACGCCGAGGCCCTGGACCGCGGCACCGGCCCGAAGTACCTCGCCGCGAAGATCCCCGCCGACGGGCTGGGTCGCACCGGACGGCCGATGACCTACTGGGAGGGCCGGCCGTCCTACTTCCGGTCGGTCTACGTCCAGGGCGCGGCGGCGCTGCTGCGGGCCAGGGCTGCGAGCCCTCGGGCGTTCGACGCGCAGGTCCGCTGCTACCTGGCGCGCAACGCGCACCGGATCGCCACGCCCGCCGACCTGGTCGCGGCGATCCCGCTGGCCGTCCCTCGACTCCGGAAGGCCGGGGCTCTCTAGGTCAACCCGTACAGCGCGTCGGCGGACAGCACGAGCAGCTCGCCGCGGGCGTCGTGCCCGAACGCCTGCAGGCCGTCGACCTTGACGCCGAGCTTGCTCGAGGGCGTCACGCCGGTCGCGGTGCGGGTGACCTGGAGCAGCTCACCGGCGCAGTAGTCACCGAACACGTAGTGCCCCACCAGGGCGGGCAGCGCCTTCCCCCGGTACACCTCCCCGCCCGTGATCGAGCAGCCACCGCTCGCGTGCGTGTAGGTGAGGGCGGGCCTGATCAGCTTTCCTGGCCCGGCCGGCTGGGAGCCGCGCTTGAACCGGTCGGCCCCCTCGTACACCGACCAGCCGTAGTTGGCGCCGCGCTGGTCGGCGGGCGGGACGACGTCGAGCTCCTCGACCTTGTTCTGGCCGACGTCAGCGACGTACAGGTCGCCGTTCGTGTCGAACCCGAACCGCCACGGGTTGCGCAGCCCGTACGCCCAGACCTCCGGGTGCTCGGGGTAGGGGTTGCCGACCGCGCCCGCGCCGGTACGGGGGTCCAGCCGCAGGATCTTGCCGAGGGCGGAGCCGAGGTCCTGCGCGTGGTTCTGCGGGTCACCGCCGCTACCGCCGTCGCCGAGCCCGACCAGGAGCATGCCCGTACGGTCGAACAGCAGCAGCCCGCCGTTGTGGTTCGCGTAGGGCTGGTGCACGGCCAGCAGCTCCTGGCCGTCGACGGCCCTCCCGGCCCTCACGGTGTACGCCAGCACGCGGGTGTCCCCGGCCGCGTTCGTGAAGTCCGCGTAGAGCCGATGATTCGTCGCGTAGGCGGGGTCGAAGGCGATGGACAGCAGGCCCTGCTCGTTGCCCTTGGAGACCTGGTCCGTGAGGTCCAGCACGGTGCCGACCCGGTGACCCTGCGCGTCCAGCTGGAGCACCGTGCCGGTCTTCTCGACCAGGAACAGGTGCTGCGGGTCGCCGGGCACCGGACCGACCCAGACCGGGCTGTCGAAGGCGCCGAGCTTGGTGAGCGTCAGTGCCGGGCCCACCGACGACGGGTGGGTCGGCGTCACCGCCGGACCCGCCTGCTTCGCCCCGCTCCCGCAGGCCGCCGCCAGCAGCAGCGCAGCGAGCGGGAGCAGGGCCCGGTGGATCGGCGCTACCTGCGGTTGAGGTAGCTCAGCAGGCGGAGCACCTCGAGGTAGAGCCAGACCAGCCCGACGACCAGGCCGAACGAGACGCGCCAGGACTCCCGCTCGTCGACGCCGGCCGCGACCATCCGCTGCGCCTGGTCGAAGTCGAGCACGAACGTCATCGAGCCGATGGCGATGAAGGCGATGCTGAACAAGATCGCGATGCCACCGCCGCTGCGGAGGCCGAACCCGTCGCCGCCGCCGATCCAGGAGGCGAGCGCGTTGACGATGACGAGGGCGAACAGGCCGACGAAAGCGCTCGTCACGATCTTGGTGAACCGGGGCGTGGCCCGCAGTCGACCGCTCGTGAAGCCAAACAGCACGGCCCCGAAGATGGCGGTCGTCGCGACGGCCGCCTGCAGCGCGATGCCGTGGTAGGCGTCGTTGTAGACCTTGCTGATGCCACCGAGGAACACGCCCTCACACGCGGCGTAGGCCAGCACGAGCGCCGGCACGACCTGGCGCTTGAAGATGTTGACCAGCGCGAGCCCGAAACCGACGATGCCGGCGCCGAAGACGACGCCCTGCGGTGCGTCACTGATCCAGGCCGCCGCACCGGTGACCACGATGATGCCGAGCAGCATCCCGGTCTTCATGACGATGTCGTCCATCGTCAACCGCTGCGGGGTGCGGTAGATGTCCTCGACCTGGGCGGCCGTGGGGGTCTTCAGCGTCGGGGCGTTGCCGAAGACGGGGTTGCTGGACTGGAGTCCTGCCATTGCGGGTCGTGCTCCTTAGGTAGGTCGTGTCCTGCTCAACGTGCGTGCTCCTCGATCTGTGCCCCCGGTGGGGGTCGAACCCACACTGACGAGGTTTTTAAGACCTCGGTCTCTGCCAGTTGGACTACAGGGGCGCGTGCTCCCCCCACGGTACGGGGTCTGAGTTCGCCCTATTTCGGACATCAAGGCAGGAAGTGACCAGCCCTCAGGTCAGATTTGCCAGTGTTCGGGGGTGTTGTGCGGAAGAATGGCACGGTGACGGGTGGGGAGCGTGTGACGTACCGCTCCGTGCTGGCCAACCGCGAGTTCAGCGCGCTGCTGGTGGGTGACGCGATCAGCGGCCTGGGTGACCAGGCCGCCCGGGTCGCGCTGGCCGTCGTCGTGTTCCAGCGCACGCACTCCTCGCTTGCCGCGTCAGCGACCTACGCTGTGACCTTTCTCGCGATCCTGGTCGCCGGGCCGTTCGTCTCGACGCTCGGCGATCGACTTCCCCGTCGCACCGTGATGGTCTGGAGCCACCTGCTCCGCGCCGGGATGATGACGGGCCTCGCCGTCCCGCACCCACCGCTGGTGGTGATCTTCGGCGGCCTGGCCTTGATCGCCGCGATCACGCCAGCCTTCGAGAGCGCCCAGAGCGCGACGTTGCCCGACGTTCTCGAGGGCGAGGCGTACGCCGTCGGTCAGGCGCTCATGAACATCGTCTTCCAGGCCGCCCAGGTCCTCGGATTCGTCGCGGGTGGGGCCCTGCTGGCCGCGCTGTCCGTCGGGCAGGTGCTGCTGATGGACGCCGCCACCTTCCTCGGCGCCGCCGGTTTGATCTTGGGACTCATCCTGAAGCGCCCGTCGAAACCGCGAACCGGTGCCGCGACCAGCATCTTGCGCGACACCCGAGAGGGCCTCGACGTCGTCCTCGGAGACCCGATCCTGCGCCGGCTCTTGCTCTTCGCGCTCCTCGGCGCGGCGACGGTCTCCGTTCCTGAGGGACTGGCCGTGCCCGTCACCGCGGATCTGGGCGGAGGTTCGCTGTCCGTCGGCATCCTGACCGCGGCGATCCCTGCCGGCTTCGTGCTCGCGAGCGCGCTCGTCCTGCGCCTGACTCCGGAGCGGCGAATCGAGGCCATGACGCCGCTCGCGCTGCTCGGGGCGGTTCCGCTCCTGCTGACCCCGTTCGTCGGCACCGTGGCGGGCATGTCGGTGCTCTGGATCATCAGCGGGCTGGGCTCCTCCCTGCAGCTTGTCGCCAGCACGGCTTTCGGTCAGGCCGTGCCTGCACACGCCCGCGCACGCGCGTTCGGCCTGGCCGGGTCCGCCCTGATGGCTGCGCAGGGAGTGGCCCAGCTGCTCGCCGGCGCCCTTGCCAACGTGACCGAACCCCGTTGGGCTGTGTCGTTGTTCGTCCTGTTTGTACTTTTATGCGTACTTGGGAGTCGGGCTTTCCGCAGACAAGCGCCACAAACCCCTCAAGAGGATCCTCACGTGCTCCGAGAAGCCGTCAGATGAGTACTGTCGGGCTGGCGAGACGCGGAGCGGCGTTGAGCCTCTCGGTGCTCGTGGCTGCCGTCTCGGTAGCCGTGGTGTGGCACCTCGGGCTCGACGAGCATTTGCTGCTCGCGCCCTTCGGGATCCCTTGGCCGGCGATCGCCGTGATGTACGCCTTGACCTCGCACTTCACCCTTGACTTCGAGATCGCCGGCGAGGCCCGGAGCGTCATCTTGGCGCAGGTACCGCTGGCGCTCGGTGCAGCCTTCCTGACTCCCGGCGAGCACCTGCTGGCGCGTGGGACCGCCGCTTTGATCTACGGGCTGGTCGTACAACGCAGCGGACCGGTCAAGACCGCGTACAACGTCGCCGCCGGGCTTGGCGAGGTCATGCTGCTCGTTGCGTTGTCGCAGCTGGTGACACCCATGAGATCGCCCGGCCCGGGCCTGTGGTTCGCGTTGTTCGCCGCCGCGATGCTCAGCGAGCTCATCAGCAACGCCTTGCTCGCGGTCATCTTCAAGCTGCTCGGCTTCCCGAGCAACGGGCGCCAGCGTACGTCTCTCATCACTGCCTGCGTCTCCGCACCGCTCATGACCGCCCTCGCCATCGTCGGGGTGTCTGCGCTGTGGACCGAACCCTTGACCGGGCTGGTCATCGTCGTGGTGGTCGCCGGCCTCACCGTGACCTGGCGCAATCACCGACGGCTCACCGCCCAGCAGGACGCCACCAACGAGCTGTACCACTTCGTCAAGGGCTTGGGCCCGCTCAGCATCGCCGACCCTTCGTCCCTGGCAGTACTCGCTGAGATCCGCGGCCTCTTGCACGCGAAGGTGCTCGAGTTGGCGATGGCACCCACGTCCGGGGAAGTCTGGACACACTTGTCGTCACGGGAGCCCGGCAGCGGGGACGGGCCGGTCGCTGCGCCCCCGGGCCTCGCAGCGGAGGGGCAGCAAGCGTCCGCCGTGCACACCGCGGACCGGATGTCGATCCCCCTTGTCGGCGCCGACGGCTTCCTCGGGCTCTTGACGGTGTCCGAGCGGATGGGCCACGCCCGCGACTTCGATCTCGGCGACCTCAGGCTCATCGAAGCCGCCGGGAACGCGCTCGCGAAGGCGCTCGAACGCGGCAGGCTCCTGCACGACCTCGAGCTCGCGGCCACGACCGATGCCCTCACCGGGCTGCCCAATCTGACCAACGTCATCCAGCGCATCGACGCGCTGCTGCGACGCGACACCGAGATGGTCGTGGCCGCGGTTGCCGTTGACTCCTTCCGCGAGGTCAATGACACCCTCGGGCATCAGGTCGGGGACGAGCTGTTGCTCGAGGTGACCCGACGCCTTCACGTGAGCTACCCACACGCCCTGGTGGGACGCATCGGTGGCGGGCGCTTCGCCGTCTCGGTCCCGAGCAGCGACATCGGTGGTGATGCGGCACTGTTCGGGCTGGGGATCCGCGCCCAGGTGGAGGGCGGGGCTCAGCTCGGACCGGTCGGCACCCACATCCGGCTCTCGGTGGGCTGCGTCTCGGCCCCCGAACACGGCGGCGATGCGGCCACCCTCATCCGCCGCGCCGAGACCGCGATGTACGGGGCCCGCCACGCGGGCGGCGGCCCGGTCCTTTGGGAGCCCGTCTACGAGGTGCAGGGCACCCGGCGGCTGGCCGTCGTCATGGCCCTCCGCGAGGCGCTGTCCAGCGGCGCCATCGGCGTGGCGTTCCAACCCAAGATCCACACCAAAACCCATGCCGTCACGGGCGTGGAGGCCCTCGCCCGCTGGACCCACCCAGCGCTCGGGGCCATCCGCCCGGACGAGTTCATCCCCCTCGCGGAGGCATCGGGCCTGATGGGCCCACTGACGACGACCGTCCTGCGGCAGGCCCTCACAGCCTGCAAGGGCTGGCAGAACCGTGGCGGGCGCATCGGGGTGGCCGTCAACGTGAGCGCCGAGACCATCCTCGACCCCAGCTTCGTCACCGAGGTGGCTGCACTCCTG
>JBKJVH010000009.1:0-47241 GCA_046590985.1 Mycobacteriales bacterium | reverse complement strand
CGGTCCGGGTCGGCTCGTGGTGGAACAGCAGCAGCTGCTGCACGTCGCACGCCTGCGCGAGTCCGACGGCGTAGTCCACCGTGCTGTGACCGAAGTCGCCATGCGTGACGAGCTGCTCGGCGGTGTACTGGGCGTCGTGCAGCAGCAGGTCTGCGTCCTGGCAGAGCGCGCGGGCGGCGGGGTGGAAGGCGCCCTGGCCGTCCTCCCCGGGGCCGAGGTCGGTGGGGCAGTGGTCGCTGAGGTAGGCCACCGTCCGGCCACCGGAGGAGACGCGGAACCCGAAGGTCCGGCCGCCGCGGTGCGGGATCTCCAGCGCCAGCACCCGAAAGCCCTCGAGCTCGTGCTCGCCCGCCGCGAGCCCTTCGGTGGACCAGGCGCCGCGGAGCTGCGCGGGGGTGATGGGGAAGAACGGCGGACCCATGAAGACCGACAGCACCGTGGCATCGTCGGGCTGCGCGGGAAGGCGCACCGCGACTCGCGCCTCGGGACGGTCAGCTGGTGGGAAGAAGGGCAGTCCCTGCGTGTGGTCCCAGTGCAGGTGGCTCAGCAGCACCGTGCCTCGGAACGGCCGGTCGCCGAGCTGCGCGGCCAGCAGCTGCAGCCCCGTACCGGCATCGAGCACCAGCGACGAGTCCTCGCCGTCGTGGGCGAGCGCCACGCAGGACGTGTGTCCCCCGTAGCGCAGGAAGGCCTCGCCGGACACGGGAGTGGACCCCCGTACCCCACACAGGTGAACCCGCAACGCGCCCCCTCTCGTCATCGTGACGGCGCAGCGTATCCCCGTGTTTCAGCGGGTCAAGATCAGGGACTTGTGCACACCGGAGCGAGATGTGCGAGTGTCCCCGCAGGGACGGGAGGGGAAGCGCTTGAGCATGACCCGGGAGGAGCTGCTGGCCGGGAACGTCGCGCATGTCTCAGGGTTTGCCGGCGTTGCCCTGGCGAGCCCGCCGCGCCGGCACCTGGCGGTGGTCACCTGCATGGATGCGCGCATCGACCCGCTCGCGATGTTCGGGCTGGCCGCGGGGGACATGCACGTGATGCGCAATGCCGGCGGCCGGGTGAACGACGACGTGATCAGGTCGCTGGTGGTGTCGACCCTCGCCATGGCGGTGCGCGTGGTCGCGGTGGTGCACCACACGGACTGCGGGATGGCCAAGCACGGGAATGAGGACCTGCAGGCGCTCGTCGAGCAGGTCGGCGCGACGACCGACGAGGACTTCATGACGGCTGAGGACGCCGACCACGCGCTGTGGCTGGACGTGGCTACGGTCGCGACCTCGCCGCTGCTGCCCGAGGGTCTGGAGGTGCACGGCTTCCGCTATGACGTGCGCTCCGGCCGGATGGAGGGGATGTGACGTGACCGCAGCCGACGAGATCAGCGCGGAGTTCCTCGCCGGCGTCGAGCTCTTCGCCTCGCTCAGCGCCGCCCTGCGCGAGCAGCTCATCCCCGCCTTCGACCTGGTACGGGTGCCAGCCGGCTCGTGGCTGTTCCGTCGCGGCGACCCGGGGGACTCCCTCATGGTGGTGCGTACCGGTCGGCTCGAGGTCGTCGTCGACCTGGCGACCGGCAGCCAGCGCGCCGCGCTGATCGGGCCCGGCGGCGTGCTCGGCGAGTTGGCCCTGCTGCTCGGTGGGGTGCGCACCGCGTCGGTCCGGGCGCTGCGCGAGACCGAGGTGCTGCAGCTGCGCAAGCCCGCCTTCGACCAGCTGCTGCGGGACGAGCCGGCGTTCGCGGCGGCGATCACCCGGGCGCTCGCGCACGAGCTGCAGCGGCGGGTGCCCGAGGCCCGCCCACCGACCCGTGAGGTCGCCGTCGTCGCCCTGGTCGGCGTGACGTCCCCGCTGCCCGTCGGCTCTTTGGCGCAGGCGCTCTGCGTCGAGCTCGGCGCCTGGGGGCGGGCCACCCACCTGGAGGCCCCGGACGGGGCGTTCAGCGAGGCCGAGCTGGGCCGGACCATCGGCGCCTTGGAGGGCGCGCACGACACGGTGTTCCTGGTGGCGCCGACCTGGGGTGACGCCGACGGGTGGGCGCGCTTCTGCGTACGCCAGGCCGATGCCGTGCTGGCTGTCGTGGACCCGCGGACCCCTGCACCGGCCGGGGTTGAGCCTGAGCTGGCCGGCTGCGACCTGCTGTTGCTGACCGACGTGAACCACGAGGACCGTCGGCTCGTCGGGTGGATCGACCGGCTGGACGCGGCCGCGCACCACCTGGTGAGCCCGGGCGGCCGGCAGCGGGAGGACCTCGCCCGGCTCGCCCGCCGGCTCACCGGGCACTCCCTGGGTGTCATCCTGTCCGGTGGCGGGGCCCGCGGGCTCGCGCACATCGGGGTGCTCGCAACCCTGCTCGAGGCCGGCTTCGTCATCGACCGGGTCGGCGGCACCAGCATGGGCAGCCTGGTCAGCGGACTGTTCGCGCTCGGCTACCCACCCGAGGAGATGGAGGAGCTCTGCCGCGCGCAGATGGTCGAGCAGAACCCGTTCAACGACTACACGTTGCCGCGCCGCGGGCTCATCAAGGCCCGCAAGGCCGAACGGATGCTGACCCGGCTGTTCGGAGACGCGCAGGTCGAGAACACCCGCCGCAGTCTGTTCACCGTCAGCGCCGACCTGGTCACCGGCCGCGAGATCATCCACCGCCGCGGCCGGGTCGTCGTCGCGGTCGGCGCGAGCATGTCGCTGCCCGGACTGGTCGCCCCCGTCGGCGACGGCAACCGGCTGCTCGTGGACGGTGGGGTGCTCAACAACCTCCCCGTGGACGTGATGGCCGAGCGGGCGGAGGGGCCGATCCTGGCGATCGACGTGATGCGCAAGGACGCGCCGCCGCCGTCCGGTGGGGCGCCGCCGCCGTCGCTCGTAGAGACCCTGGCGCGCTCCAGCGTGCTCGGCAGCCGGCGCAAGAACGACCGCAACCGGCTGCGCGCGGACATGGTCATCACCCCTGAGCTGCTGGGGGTCGGGCTGCTCGACTACCGCTACGGCGCCCGGGTCATCGCGGAGGGCCGCAAGGCCGGCGAGCTCGCACTGTCCGGGGACCTGTCCGGGCTCGCCGGCTGTGGCCACCCCGTCTCGCTCAACGGCGTACGCCCAGGCTGACGCTTTCGCGGGGGTTGGTCACGAAGCTCGGCATGTGCAAGCGTGTCGGCAATCTCACCCAAGAAGATCCGACGTGCCAGCCGGCAGCAGTTCGGACAGGACTCAGGGGGACTGCTGTGAGCACGTCTTTGCTGGAACTGGCCAAGGCCAAGGACGTCAAGGGGGTTCTGTCCTCGTACCGGACGCACCCGGAGGACGACGTGGCGGCGGCCGCCGACCACCTGCGTGAAGACGACCTCTACCACGTCGCCATCGAGTTGTACGGCTGGCTGCTCGAACGGCAGGAGACGTCGGCTGCCCGCTACGGCATGGGCCAGTGCCACGGGAAGATCTACGACTACGAAACCGCGGCCGAGCACCTTGGCAGAGCGTTCGAGCTGGACCCGGACCGGACCCTCGGTGCCAGCTACTACGCCTACATCCTGGAGCGTCTCGGACGGCTCGACGCCGCCGCGCCGTGGTACGAGCGGGCGCTGGAGGGCGACGACGCCGGCGACCTGTGGGCGCGCTCGCACTATGCATGGTTTCTGGAGAAGTGCGGAAAGCCCGACGAGTCGGTGGCCGCCTACCGGGACGTCCTGGAGCGAAACCCCAGCTACACCTGGGCGGTCAAGCGGCTGGCCTTGCTGCTTCGGGACCTCGGTCGCCGGGAGGACGCGGAGAAGGTCATCGCGGGCGCCGTGGCCAGTGCCCCGACGAACCTGTTCGCACGGCTCAACCTGCTCGAGTACCGGCTCATCGATGAGGATGCGGCCGGATATGCGCAGGTGCGCGCCACCGTTTCACCCCTGGCGGGCCCGCCCTGGCATGCGGTCGTCGTCGCGTTGTTCGACCTGTACCGCGACTGCCTACTACCGGGGATGCCCGACGGAGCGAGGTTCTCGGCATGGGAGGCCACGGCAGTTGGCCTTACCGACAGCGTTCATCGCGACTTCGACGACCTCACCGAACTGCTGTCGAGCCGCGGCGGGGACGTCGAGACGTGGCGGCGGTTCGTTCAGCTGCTCCTGAAGTGACGGAGCCTGGTTCCCCTACGGGCGCGGGACCTGGGCCTCGACCTTCTGCTTGATGATGTCCATCTGCAGCTTGGTGTTGGTGTTGATCCTGGTTGTCATCTGCTCGTCGTCGACGGGCGCATCCGGGCGCATGTGGAACTCCTGCACCCACCGCATGAGGGTGCCGTCGCCCGCGCGCTCGTAACTCCACTCGATGTTCATGAACTCGAAGGGCCCCGGCTCGACCCGGCGCGCCTTGACCGTGCGGTGAGCAGGGTCGGTGGTCCGCTCGGAGACCCAGCTCCAGACCTTGCCATCGTCGTCGGGGTGCATGGTCAGGCGGAAGCGGACGGTCTCGCCGTCGCGCTCGAGGACCTCGACACGTGCGTACTCCGTGAACAGATCCGGCCAGACCTCGACGTTGTTCGTCGCGTCCCAGGTCAACTCCAGGGGTGCCTCGATGAGCACCTCGTTCTCGGTGCGGGCCATCTGCTATGCGCCCCCGTCCAGCTTCCGCTGCACGAAGGCAATGACGTCGGCAAAGGTCTTGACGTCGGCGGCATCCTCCTCCGTGACTTCGAAGCCGTACCGCTGCTCGAGCTCCGCCTGGATCTCCATGATGGCCAGGGAGTCGACGTCGGCAGCCACGAAAGTCGTGTTCGGATCGTCCGGCACCTCGCCCGTTTCCATGCCGACCCTGCCGGTGAGGATCTCCTTCAGGTCGTCGTACGTGAACTGATCAGCCATGTCCTTCTCCTTGGTGCATCGGGTTGGCCAGCGTTCGTAGAGCTTCGAGGGAGCCGGTCGCGGCGTCGCGACCGGCGGCGGTGAACCGGTCAGCCAGGTGGAAGTCGCGCCACGTGCAGGGCCCGAAGCGGGGCGTGACCACAACATCGGCCTGTGCGGCGTTGCGGACGCTCGCGTCGAGCTGGGTGAGGTCCATGACCTCAAGCAGCGTCTCGAGCATCCGCTGCCTTCCGCCGGGTGGTGCCGGTGGGTCCTCGCCAGGCCAGGCCTCCAGCACATCCCGGCTCATCAGGTTCACCGCCACCGTCACATCAGCGCCGGCGTCCGACACTGCCCCCACGGGAACGGGCACCAGGGCCAGCCCATCCACCAGGCGCTGGCCGTCGCGGAGGAACGGGGGAAACAGGCCCGCCAGTGCCGTCGAGGCGAGCAGGGCCTCGGCGAGCGGGCCGGACGACATCTCGGCGGGTAGTCGAGTGTTCAGATCGGCTGCGAGGGCGACGAAGGGGATCCCCAGGTCGCCGACGTCGAGAGTCCCGCACAGGTCGCGTGTGAGCGCCTCCATCGTGGCGTAGCCCGAGGACGTACCCGAGAAGGAGAGCGTGAACACCGCTGCCACCACCTCGGGAGAGAAGCGCTTGCGTAACGTGAGGTCGATCTCGGCGCTGCGCTGCCCCATGGCGATGCACGCGCCCACCACCGCCCCGATGCTGCTGCCGGACACCGCATCAACGGTGTAGCCGGCCTCCTCGAGGACGGCCAGGGCGCCGACGTGCGCGTAGCCCTTTGCCCCGCCGGCGCCCAGCGCCAGCCCCAGCTTCGTCCGAGTGAGATGGCGGCCCAGCCAAGCCACGCCTCGTCGTTCCAGGTCGACGATCTCGGCGCCGGCGGCAGGTCCCAGCCGGTCCGCTATCGCGGTCGCCTCGTCGGCAGTACCGACGGCCAACGTACGGTCGAGCTGGGCCACGAGCGTGGAGAGGTCCGGAGTGTCAGGTGTCGCCACCACGACGACGAAGCCGTGTTCGGCCAGCAGGTCGTCGAGCGCGGCCGCTGCCGCATCCGCGCTGGTTGCGGTCGTCGCGGACGGCATACCCGGCACCAGGCCGATGGTTGCCACAGCTTGCGGGGTTGCTGCGACGACCGCCTTCAGGATCTCACCGAGCGCCCCCTGGGCGGAGCGCCCCAGGATCAGCCCGACTGCCTCGCCTCGTCCGGCCGGTACCTGCTCGACGTGCGCCCGCGCGAGCCGCTGGCTGAGGATCTGACTGAGGTTGACCAGGAGCTGCGGATGCGCGACCAGCGCCCTTGTCAGCGTGTCCCGTCCGATCTCGAGGGCTTCTGTGGCAACGCTGGCGCGGACTGTGGCCGATCGCGGCGCGCCGGTGAGCAGTGAGATCTCACCGACGACGTCGCCTCGGCGCAGTCGTCGGAGCCGATGGTCGCCACCCCCCACGAGCACCTCGGCAGCCCCCCGTTGCAGTACGAAGACGCTGGCTGCGACCTCACCCTCGTGGCACAGCGCCTCGCCGGCCGCGAACGAGCGGGAACTGGCTCCCGCAAGGATGTCGGTGACGGCATCCGGGGCGAGGCCGGCTAAGAGCTCGGGCGCGGCGACCGTCAACTGCTGGCGGCCTTGTCCAGCTTGCGCAAGACCAGTGCGCTGTTGAACCCGCCGGTGCCCCGGGCGCACACGAGCACCGTCTTCAGGGTGAGGTCCCTGCCCTGCGTCACCAGGTCGATGTCTGCTTGCGCTGACTGCTTGCCAACGTTGATGGTGGGCGGCAGGAAGTTGTCGCGCACGGCCAGTGCCGCCGTCGCCACATCGAGAGAGGCGCCGCCCGCGTAGAGCCGGCCCACCATCGATTTGGGCGCTGTCACCGGCGCCGAGGGCCGTCCCCCGAACACCTCGTGGAGCGCCGTGACCTCGGCGGCGTCGGCGTCGGGCATGCCCATGCCGTCAGCGAAGATGGCGTCGACCTGGTCGGGATCGATGCCGGCGTCGGCGAGCGCCAATGTGATGGCCCTCGCGTACTGCCTGCCGTCCGGGTTGGGAAGTGTGGGGTGGAAGGCGTCCGACGTCGCGGCGTCCCCGATGACCTCTGCGTAGATCTGCGCCCCGCGAGCCTGGGCCCGCTCGAGGTCCTCGAGGAGCAGGATCGCCCCGCCCTCACCCGGCACGTACCCCTGGGCGCCCTCGGAGAAGGGCCGGTACGCCAGGTCGGGGTCGTCCACCTGGCTCAACAAGCCACTGGCCTGCTGGCAAGCCAGCGCGTACGGGCCGATGGGTGCCTCCGTGCCGCCCGTCACGACAGCATGTGCTTCGCCGCGAGCAAGGATGCGGCGACTCTGGGCGATGGCGTCGATGCCGCCGGCCTGCTCGGAGCAGACGACCCCGCAGGGGCCCTTGATGCCGTGCTTGATGGAGAGCTGTCCGGTCGTCGCCGCGTAGAACCAGGCGATGGACTGGTAGGCGCCTACGTACTTCGAGCCCTTCGCCCACAGGCTCTGGATCTCCCGTTGGCCGAACTCGTTGCCGCCCGAGGAGCTCGCGGTGACGACGGAGAGGTTGTAGGGGTCGAACGTGGCCGGGTCGAACGCGGCGTCCTCGAAGGCCAGCTTGGCGCCGGCCAGGGCCATCCAGGTCCACAGGTCGGTCTGCACCGTGAGGCGCCGGTCGATGTAGTCGGTGGCCACGAAGCCCTCGACCTCACCCGCCACCTTTGTCGCGTACTTGTCGGGGTCGAACCGTGAGATGCGCTTGATGCCGTTGACCCCCTTGCGGGTGGCGGCCCAGTAGGCGTCGACGCCTGTGCCGTTCGGCGCGACCACTCCCAACCCGGTGATGACGGCGCGGGCGCTCATGAGGTCGGCTCGAGCTTGCCGAAGAGCATCGCGGACTGGAAACCGCCGAAGCCGCTGCCCACCGAGAGGGCGACGTCGACCGTGGTTTCCAGGGCCTTGTTCGGCGTGTAGTTGAGGTCGCACTCCGGGTCGGGATTGGCATAGTTGGCCGTGGGCGGTACGACCCCCCGGTCGATGGCGAGCGCGCACGCCGCCATCTCCAGTGCGCCGATGGCTCCGAGCGAATGGCCGATCATCGACTTGATCGAGCTCACGGGGATGTCGTAGGCCCGGTCGCCGAGTGAGCGCTTGAACGCTGCAGTCTCGTGCCTGTCGTTCTGCTTGGTGCCCGAACCGTGTGCATTGATGTAGTCGACGTCCGCGGGCGTGACCCCTCGCTGGCCCATGGCGTCGATGATGGCGACGGTCATCTCCTCGCCGTCAGGGCGGAGGCCGGTCATGTGGAAGGCATTGCCCCGGGTCGCATAGCCCAGCACTTCGCAGTAGATGTGCGCGCCTCGGGCCACGGCGCTCTCGTACTCCTCCAGGATCAACACCGCGGACCCCTCGCCCATCACGAAGCCGTCACGGTCGCGGTCGAAGGGCCGCGAGGCGTGTGCCGCGTCGTCGTTGTTTGCCGAGGTGGCCTTGATGGCGTCGAAGCACGCCATCGAAATCGGCGAGATCGGTGAGTCCGCCGCGCCGGTGATCACCACGTCGGCGCGACCGTCGGCGATCATGTGAAACGCGTACCCGATGCTGTCGATCCCGGAGGTGCAGCCCGTCGACACGACGGTCCCGGGTCCATGTGCACCGAACTTCATGGCCAGCTCGCTGACGAGGCTGCTCGGAACGAGAGCCTGGTAGACGAAGGGCATGGCGTACTCCGGGTCGACCAGCCACTTCTCGCCGTGGTTGCTGACGACGACGTACTCGTCCTCCAGACCCGTGGTGCCGCCGACGGCGCTGCCCATGGCGACTCCCATGCGGTCTCGGTCGACGGTGTCCAGGTCGAGGCCGCTGTCGGACATCGCCTCCATGCCTGCGGCGACGGCGAACTGGATGTAGCGGTCCTGTCGCCGCATCTCCTGGTCCGTCAGACCGGCGGCTTTGCCGTCGAAGTCGCACTCTGCGGCGATCTGCGACCGAAACCCGCTCGGGTCGAAGAGGGTGATTCTGCGGGTCGCGGTACGCCCGGCCGTGATCATCTCCCAAAAGGCCTCGCGCGTGGTCCCCCCCGGAGCCACCACTCCCACGCCCGTTACGGCTGCTCGGCGCATGTTCACTCCCGACCTTCCATGTCAACGCGCGGCAGCATGGCACAGGTCAGGAACCCGTATCTAGTCTTGTGCTGGATGGCTGACACCCGCTTCGTCGGCCTCCTCGGTCGAGACGTGTCCGAGGTCTGGACGAGGAGCGAGCGGGGCGAGGCTGAACACGATGAAGGCGTCCTCGGTGCCCTCGTTCGACAACCGGTGCCGGCTGTTGATCGGGACGAGCAGCCCCTGTCCGGCAACGACCTCCTGCGCCTCCCCGTCGACGGTGGCGATCAGGCTTCCCGAGACGAGATAGGTGAACTCCTCCGAGTAAGGGTGGTAGTGCTCGCGGATCACCTCGCCGGGGCGGATGGTCCCGACGCCCATGAACCCTGCGGTGGCCTGCACCGACTTCGGGCCCAGCAGGGCTTTGATCTCGGCGCCATGCCGCCGGTCTCCGGCGACATCTGCGGCTGTCACGATGCGGTGCGACGTCATGGCTTCGTCCTCCAGAGGTGGTTGCTCGAACGGTAAGACCGGTTCAGTGCTGAAGGCTTCTCAGCGCAGGTGAACATCCGCGGGCGCCGACGAAGTCCCCGCGACTGACTCTTCCACGGCGCGCGACGTACGCACAGGCCACGAGAGCGGGGTCGCCGATCGAGTCGATCGCGCGGGCAGTGCCGGCCTTTCCGCAGCTGGCATTTCCGTGATTGCTCCGGCGCGCTCAGGGCTGTTACGTTCGGTCCCTTCGCTCGAGGAGGCATAGACGTGAAAGCTCGGGTCGTGTTCCTGCTCCGCCTCAAGCCGGGCACCCAGCAGCAGTTTCTCGAGGCCTATGAAGGCATCCGGCACCTTGTTGCCAACGGCGTCAAGGGCCACATCCTGGACCAGGTCTGCCGGATGCCAGACGACGACGACAGCTGGCTGATCACGAGCGAGTGGGACGACCTCGAGGACTTCCTTGAATGGGAGCGCACACAGGAGCACCGCGATCTCGTGAAGCCGATGCGTGAGTGCTTCGCTGAGGCCCGCTCGCTGAAGTTCGAGGTCGTTCAGGAGACCGGCCACTGACGGCCGCCCCACCCTTGGCGGGGCCGTTCTCGACCGCCGACAAAGGTCAGATGACCGACAGTGCGGATGTGTTGACCCGTTGATCCTCATGGAGAACACTCCCGCCCACCTGCTTGATCTGAGAGAGGTAGGACGAGGTGGCTTCGATGGAACGGGCACGCGTCAACGGCGTAGAGCTGGAATACACCATCGCGGGCAGCGGGGAACCGGTCGTGCTCCTGCATGGAGGACTGCTGGCCGACGAGAACGTGCCGATCGCGAAGGAGCCGGCGCTCACCGAGAACTACCGGGTGATCAACTACCACCGGCGGGGCTTCGCCGGCAGCGAGAAGCCGCCGGGTCGGGCCACGATCGAGGACCAGGTGGCGGACTGCAAAGCCTTGCTGGATCACCTGGGTCTGAAGAAGGCGCATTTCATCGGCCACTCCCTGGGTGGGGTGATCGCCATCCAGGCCGCCATAGATCATCCCGACATGGTGCAGACGCTGGTGTTGATGGAGCCGGCGATCATGGGTGCGATCGCGAAGGCCGAGGGAGCGGCTGGGCTGCCGGACGCCGCCAAGAACCAGCAGCTGTTCATCGAGGGCATGCGTCGCGTGGGTGAGACCTACGACTCCGGTGATGTGCGCGGCGCGCTCACCCTCTTCTTGGAAACGCGCGCAGGAAGCGCCTTCCGAGAAGTCCTCGACTGGCTCACCGAGACCGGCGAGTTCGACCAGGCGATCAGGGACGCGGGCACGTTCCTGAAGATCGAGATGCCAGCCGCCTTTGCGTGGAACTTCACTCCTGCAGATGCCAAGGACGTGACGCAGCCCACCCTCTCGGTGCTCGGAGCGCACAGCCCGGAACGCGCGCAGAAGGTTCACGAGATCCTGAAGACGTGGATCCCGCAGACCGAGACGATGGTCTTGGAGAAGGCCGAGCACGCGCTGGCTCTGATGGACCCGCCGGGAATGGCCAGCGCGTTCGCGGAGTACCTGGCCAAGCATCCGATGGGGTCGACGTCTGCGTACGAGCGCTCCGACAAGGAGATGGCGGGCAGGTTCCCGGTCCGCGGCGAGATCAGGACGCTCGGTTTCAAGGAGGGATCGAGTGGCATCTTCACGGGGCCGCTCGAGGGGCTCTACCAGGGCTACCGGTTCGGGAGCACGACACCCCACGAGCGGGACTTCGTTCTCGATCTGCCCAACGGCTCGATCGCGCTCACCATCAAGCAGGAGATCCGATCCCTGCTCACCCCGCGCCCGACCGAGCATCCGTTCGCCGACGGGAAGGATGGCCTGGCTGGCATGCCGGACCTCCCCCCCGGCGGCCCGCCACATGGCCCGCCTGGTGGTCCGCCCGGTGCCGGTGGTCCGCCCGGTGCCGGTGGTCCCCCTGGTGGTCCCCCCGGTGGTCCGCGCGGACTGTTCCCCGGGCGGCCGTTCTACATGGAGGTGATGGCCACCGTCGATCCGGAGAAGTGCACCGGTATCTTCCTCGGCTCGACCGGGCAGGTGGAGATCACCGCACCGAACTACGACATGGCCGGGCATCTGATCATCAACACCAAGCACGGTGACCTCTTGCTCGACTTCCTGGAAAGCGGCGGGCGCGGCGTTCTCAGCGCGAAGCTCTGGGTCAACGGCGAGAAGAGCACCGGCATCTTCCGCAACGCGGCCGGCGATCTGCGGTTCTCGCTCGCGACCGTACCCCCGAATTTCGGGCGCGGGCCGTACTGGGGAACCATCTGGCTGGAGCAGCCGCCGCCCGGCGCATGACCAAGGAACACCGCGTCGCAGCACCGGGCGCAGACCGAAGGGGAGTGGTGGCGTGCGACGTGGAGTGATCGTGGCGAAGATCAAGCCAGGGTCTGAGGATGCGGTGGCGAAAATCTTCGCCGAGTCCGATGGCGGCGAGCTTCCTGGGCTGGTGGGTGTCAGGCACCGGAGCCTGTTCATCCTGGAGGACATCTACATCCACCTGGTGGAGCTCGAGGACTCCTTCGACGACAAGGTCGCCGAGGTTCGGGACCACCCGGCCTTCGTCGAGATCAGTCGCAAGCTCGACGCCCACATCGTGCCGTACAACCCTGCCACGTGGAAGTCCCCGAAGGATGCCACTGCCCGCGAGTTCTACAGCTGGGACTCACCGGGCTGAGATGGGCACCACGCCCCACTACGCGACCTTTCACGGGGCGCTGGAACTGTGCCATCGTGCGACGGGACGAGCCAACCTGGGGGAAGCGCCGTGACCGAGCTGCTCAAGCTCCGCCGCACCAAGATCGTCGCGACCCTCGGGCCGACCTCCAGCGACCCGGACACGATCGCTCGGCTGATCGCCGCGGGGGTCGGCGTCTTCCGCCTCAACATGTCCCACGGCGACCACGACGGCCACGCCCGCGCCTTCCACCTGGTACGTGCGGCTGCCGCGTCTGCGGGCAAGCCCATCGGCATCCTGGCCGACCTGTGCGGCCCCAAGATCCGGGTCGGTGTCTTCGCCGGCGGCGTCATCGACCTCGTCGAGGGCGAGCAGGTGGTGGTGACGACGCGGCAGGTCGAGGGGGAGCCCGGGCTGATCCCGTCGCAGTACCTGCAGCTGCACTCGGAGATCGAGCCGGGCGGTCGCATCCTGTTCGACGACGGCAAGCTCGAGCTCGTCGTCGACAGCGTCGACGGCACCGAGATCGCCTGCACCATCAGGCGCGGCGGGCCGTTGAAGGACCGCAAGGGTATGAACCTGCCCGACAGCGCGCTGTCCGCCCCGGCCCTCACCGACAAGGACCGCGTCGACGCCCGGTTCGCGATCGACCTGGGCGTGGACTACCTCGCGCTGTCGTTCGTCCGGAGCGTTGCGGACCTCGCGGACCTCTCCGAGCTGCTGCCGGGCGAGTCGCCGCCGAAGGTGATCGCGAAGATCGAGCGGCCCGAGGCGGTCGCCGACATGGAGGCGATCGTGATGGCGTCGGACGGCATCATGGTCGCCCGCGGGGACCTCGGGGTGGAGATGGCTCCGGAGGAGGTGCCGATCATCCAGCGCGAGCTCCTCGCGATGGCTCGCCGGCACAACAAGCCCTGCATCGTCGCGACTCAGATGCTCGAGTCGATGATCGAGAGCGCGCAACCGACCCGGGCTGAGGTCTCGGACGTGGCGACCGCGGTGTTCGGGGGCGCCGACGCCGTGATGCTGTCGGCGGAGACCGCCAGCGGGCGCTACCCCGTACGGGCCGTGGAGATGATGGATCGGATCGCGCGGCAGGCCGAGGCGCACCTGTTCGCCACGTCGCGGTTCCGGTTGGACCACGACAGCGGCCCGGCCGGCTCACCCGTCGCGGAGTCGGTCGCGCAGGCGACGGCGCAGCTGTCGCGGGACCTGAAGCTGCGGGCCATCGTGGTCGTCTCGACGGGTGGCACCGGCGCGACCGCGAGGGTGATGTCCGCGGCCCGGCCAGGTGCTCCGGTCATCGGCGCGGTCGCGGCGGAGCGGACACTGCTGCAGATGAGCCTTCTCTGGGGCGTGGTGCCCTGCGCGGTCGAGGCTGCCGAGCTCGCGACCCCGGATGACCTCGCCCGTCGGCTGGCGCTCAAGCTCGACCTAGCGGTGCCCGGTGACCGGGTGCTGGTGGTGGAGGGCTTCCGCGAGGGCGGCGCGACCGACACCCCGCGGCTGACGGTCCTGACGCTCTGAGGTCAGCGGGTCTGGGCGCGCTTCGCCAGGATCACCCGGGCCGCGACCAGCGGGACGACGATGAACACCACCAGGATCCCCCAGTGCGTCAGCCGGTCGATCGTGAAGCTGGAGCCGTAGTCGCTGGTCAGGGACTGGCCTGCCGGTGTGCCCGAGTCACGGAAGAGCTTCAGCAGCCCGGTGTGCTCGGCGTTGGCCTCGAAGGCGAAGCGCACCACCGTGATGTCGGCCAACAGCCGCCCCACGATCGTCATCGTCGGGACGGCGAACAGGGCGCCCGAGAAGAGCATCTGGGGCATGATCCAGATCGACAGGAAATCGGTCGCCTGCTGGGGTGTGCGCGAGACCGCCGAGGTGAACAGGGCCGCGGCCATCGCCGCCAGCCCCACGAGCACCGTGGTCAGCAGTAGCGGTCCGTAGAACGACCAGCCGTCGGCGGGCAGCCGGTTCGTGACGCGCAGGATGCCGACCATGACGGCGGCCTGCAGCGCCACGACCGGTCCGAGGAACGTCGCCTTCGACAGCAGGTAGGGCGTCACGCCGACCCCGACCATGCGTTCTCGGAGGAAGATGGGCAGCTCCTTGACGATCGCCAGGATCCCCGTCAGCAGGCCGCTCAGGAACGTCGTGAAGGTCAGCAGCAAGATGACCTGCAGCGGCCGTGACAGGTGGCTCTTGTCGCTGAAGACGTTCGAGGGGAACAGCGCCAGCAGCAGCAGCGTGCTGACGAGGGGTAGGACGATCAACGGCATGAGGACCGCCGGGTTGTGGACGCTGATGTCGGTGGTGCGGGCGGTCAGCACCCGGAACTGACGGAAGGCCTCGCGGAGCGCGGGCAGCGGGCTGCGGTGCCCCCCGCCGCTGGTGTCGCCGACCGTGGGTGTCGGTTGTGCGACCTGCTGCTCACGCACAGTGTCCATGTCGGGCGAGGTGCGGAACCGCTCGGCCCATTCCTCGGGCGTGTCCTCGTCGGCCAGCCGGTCGTAGATCTCGTCGAAGGACGAGGTGCCGAAGTAGGCCAGCGCGCGCGCCGGAGGGCCGACGAAGGCAAGGTGCCCGCCGCGCGCCAGGAACACCACCTTGTCGCACAGCATCACGCTCTTGGTGGCGTGCGTGGTGACCAGGACGGTGTCGCCGACGTCCGCGATCCGGCGCAGCAGCCGCATCATCTGGGCGTCGGTTGCCGGGTCGAGCCCCGAGGTCGGCTCGTCGAGGAAGAAGGCGCGCGGCTGCGTGAGTAGCTCAACGCCCATGCTGCAGCGCTTGCGCTGGCCGCCCGAGAGCTTCGCGACCTGCACATCGGCCTGGCCGGTGAGAGCGAGCTGCTCCAGCGCGGCGTCGACCCGGGTGTCGAGCTCAGCCCGGGGGGTCCCGAGCGGCAGCCGGAGTCGGGCGGCGTACAGCAGGGTGCGGCGCAGCGGCAGGTCGGTGTGGATGATGTCATCCTGCGGCACGTAGCCCAGGGTCTTGCGGTAGAAGGGCAGGTTCGCGTAGTAGTCGCGGCCGTCGTAGAGGACGCCGCCGGAGGTGGCGGGCCGCACGCCGGACAGCGCGTCGAGCAGGGTCGACTTGCCGGCCCCCGAACCGCCGACGAGGGCGACCAGCTCGCCGGGCAGGATCGTCAGGTCGATGTCGTGCAGGATCCGCTTGCCGCCCTTGACATCGCGGCAGAGCCCGCGGGCGTCGATCCGCACGCCCCGCGACTCGTTGACCTGCGCGAGCTGGCCGGCGTCGTAGGCCAGCCGCTCGTCGCCGATCCAGAGCTCGTCGCCGTCGGCCAGCTGGGCGGTGTGGATGCGGCTGCCGTTGACGAACGTGCCGGTGGTGCTGTCGAGATCGGTCAGCGTGTAGCCCGTGCCGTCGCGGCCGATGACGGCGTGGAAGGGCGACACCTGGGGGGACTCCAGCGTGACGGTGTTGCTCGCGTCCCGGCCGAGGGTGAGGGAGGCGCGGCTCTCGAGCAGGTCGGCGAGGTGGTAGCGCTGCACCTCGTACGCCAGGGTCTTCGAGTGCTGCTTGCGCTGCTGCGCCTCGGTCGCCACCTGGGCTGCCAGGGCGGGAGCCGACAGCTGGAGCTGCGCGAACGCCTGCGCCGACAGCACCCAGAGCTCGACGTCTGTCGTGGCGGTCACCGTGGCCGACCGGCGGCCGCCGCCGAGCAGTGCGATCTCCCCGAAGAACTGCCCCGGGCCAACCCGCGCGAGCTGTCGGACCCGGCCGCCGAGGTCGGTGGAGACCCCCACCGTGCCCGAGCGCACGAGGTAGAAATCGGTACTCATGTCACCCTCGCGAAACACCGTCCCGCCGGCCGCCAGCGACACCAGGCGCATCCGCGCTGCCACGTCGGCGAGCAGGCTGGGGCTGTCCACGCGGGTGAACAACGGCACTGAGCGCAGTTGGTCCGCCTCTGGTTGCGGCTCCGCGTTCGCTGCCGGAGGCATCGGTTCTTCGTCGACCGTCACGGCGTTCTCCCGTCCTGTCTCGGATGAGGCTGGCCGAGTGTAGGCGGCGCGGATGTCTCTTACTCGACAGGCAGTGGCGCTCATGTCCATCGTGCGCTTACGATCCGCCGCGTAAGGCTTGAGAGGCTCCGCCAGGTCGGCGGAAGGTCCACCTTCCAGGGGGCGGTATGCAGCTCGAAGGACGTGTTGTACTCGTCACGGGGGGCTCCCGTGGCATCGGCCGAGCCATCTGCAAGGCCGTCGCCGCAGAGGGCGCCGCGGTCGGGGTGAACTACCGCTCGCGCAAGGACCAGGCCGACGAGGTGGTGGCCGAGATCGTCGCCGCCGGCGGTCGGGCGGTGGCCATCGCCGGGGACGTGTCGGAGTACGACCAGGCCGAGGCGGCCGTCAAGCAGACCGTTGCTGAGCTCGGCGACCTGCACGTGCTCGTCAACAACGCCGGCATCGCCAAGGACGGCCTCATCTACAACATGGCGCCGGGCGACTGGCTCGACGTCATGAAGGTCAACTTCGGCGGTACGTTCAACTGCTCCAAGGCCGCGCTCGAGCAGTTCATGCTCAACCGCGACGGGGTCATCGTGAACGTGTCCTCCGTCATGGGCCAGCGCGGCTGGATCGGCGAGTCGAACTACGCCGCGTCCAAGGGCGCGATCAACGCCTTCACCCAGTGTGCCGCCGTGGAGTTCGCACGGTTCGGCGTCCGGGTGAACGCCGTCCTGCCGGGCTTCTCGCCCACCGACCTGGTGGAGGGGCTGCTCGAGAAGGACGGCGGGAAGGGGATCCTCAAGCAGATCCCCATGAAGCGGTTCGGGGGGGTGGAGGAGATCGCCTCGGTGGTCCTCTTCCTGGCCGGCCCCGGCTCCGCGTACGTCACGGGTTCGCTGTACGTCGTCGATGGCGGCGTCAGCACGATGGTCGGGGTCGGCGCACCGCTGAAGTAGGACCGGCCGCAACGCACTGCTCACAGGATCGCAACAGGAGGACATCGCATGGACCAGGACGAGACGCTCGCCGTCGTACAGGAGGCGGTCGTCGCCGCTCTCGGGCTCGATGACGACGAAGCCACACCCGACGCAACACTGATGGGAGACCTGGGAGCGGAGTCGATCGACCTCCTCGACGTGCTGTTCCGCGTCGAGCGCAAGACCGGCATCAAGATCCAGGCTGCCGACCTCGCCGCCTACGTGCAGGGCGGCATCCCGGATGAGGAGTTCAGCGACGCCGGCGAGCTGGTCAGCGCCAAGGGCCTCGAGCATCTCAAGACCGTCATGCCGCAGCTCGACACCGACGCCCTCGCGGGCAAGCTCACGGCCGAGAACGTCATCACGCACTTCACGGTCGCGAACCTCGCCAGCATGTACATGGAACGCGCCAGTGCAGGGAGCGCCTGACCAGCGCCTCCGCGTCGGGGTCGACATCCAGCAGGTAGCGCGGATGGAACGGCTCCTCACGGAGGACGACGGGGTTGTGGACACGCTCTTCACGCCACGTGAGCAGGCGTACTGCGAGGGCAAGCGCCGTCGTCTTGACCACCTGACGGCCCGCTTCTGCGCGAAGGAAGCGGTGCTCAAGGCCTTCGGCACCGGTCTCGGCGTACGGATGCGCTGGACCGATGTCGAGATCGTGAACGAACGGAACGGTCGACCCGAGGTGCGGCTCCAGGGCGAGGTGGCGGCCTACGCCACCCGCCGTGGGCTGATCGAGATCGACGTGAGCATGTCGCACAGCGGAGGTATCGCCATCGCCTCCGCGCTGACGGCCTGGCGGAAGGCATGAGATGCGGTTCCACCTGTTGGACAAGGTCGACTCCTACGCGGCGTCGGAGTGGATCAAGGGGCGCAAGCTCACCTCCTCGAGTGAGACCTTCTGGGAGGACTCGGGGGCGGGTCCGGTCATGCCACCACCGCTGGTGCTCGAGGCGCTCTGCCAGGCCGGCACCTGGCTGGTGATGATCAGCACCGACCGGAAGAAGCGGGCCGCGCTGCTGTCGATCGCCGACGTGGAGTTCCTCGGCCCCGTCGTTCCCGGTGATGTCCTCGAGCTGCACGGGACCATCGACACGATGGGCGACGAGGTCGCCGTCGTGTCCGGCACCGTCACCGTCGACGGCACGGTGGTGCTCAGGGCCACCGAGATCATGTGCGCACTCATCGACGGAGACACCCTTGCCGACCTCGAGGACACCAAGACGATCCAGGACATGCTGACCAGAGGGGTGACCACATGAACCGGGTAGCGATCACCGGCGTGGGTGCGGTCACGCCCGGCGGCAACGACACCACCACCACCTGGGACGCGCTGGTCGCCGGCCGCAGCGGCATCGGGCCTGTCACGACCTTCGACGCCGAGAGCTACCCGGTGCGGATCGCGGGGCTGGTCAAGGACTTCGACGTCCGCGACCGGCTGCCGGACAAGCGGTTCGCGCGACGCCTCGGCCGGGCTGCGACGTTCGGCGTCGCCGCCTCGCTGGAAGCGCTCGACGACGCGGCCATCCCGGCCGGCACCTACGCGCCGAGCGAGCGGGCGTTGAGCATGGGCGCGAGCGTCGGCCGACCAGGGATCCAGGAGCTGTCCGACCTGCTCTACCCGACCTACGCCTCAGCCGACAAGTGGGACCTGCTCCAACCGCGCCCGAGCGGCACCCTCGAACGTGACCCCACGGTGTGGATCGGCGGACTCGCTGCGCTGGCAGGCATCGAGGGCCCGGTGCTGTCGGTGAGCACCGCCTGCGCCGCCGCCGGGCACGCCCTCGGCGAAGCGGTCCGGATCATCCAGGACGGTGACGCCAAGATGGTGCTGACCGGTGGCGCCGACGCCCTGACGAGCTGGCTCGACCTGCTGGGCTTCTCCTTGCTGGGTGCCCTGAACAGCGAGTTCAACGACCAGCCGACGAAGGCCTCCAAGCCGTTCGACGAGACCCGGCACGGGTTCGTCCTCGGTGAGGGCGCCACCACGTTCGTCCTGGAGGACTGGGACAGCGCGGTCAGCCGTGGTGCCCGCATCCTGGGCGAGGTCGTCGGCTACGGCTCGAGCATGAACGCCTACCGGATGACCGACGCCCCGCCCGACGGCGGCGGCGCCATCACCTGCATGGCCGCAGCGCTGGCCGAGTCGGGGCTCGCGACCAGCGACATCGACTACGTGGCTGCGCACGGCACCAGCACACCGGGCAACGACCTGTGCGAGACGAACGCCATCAAGGCCGTCCTCGGCGCCGATGCCTACCGCGTCGCGATCAGCTCGGTGAAGTCCACGATGGGCCACCTCACCGCAGCGTCGGCCGCGCTCAACATGCTGGCCGCGACCTACGCGATGCGCGACAGCGTGGTGCCACCGACCATCAACCTCGACCACCCGGACCCGGTGCTCGACCTCGACTACGTCCCCAACGTCGCCCGCACGATGCCCGTACGCGCGGCGTTCGTGAACGCGTTCGCGTTCGGTGGCACCAACGCGGCTCTGGTGGTGAAGGCAGCATGAAGAACTGGACCGGGCTCGACCGGATCGTGAGCCTCGAGGCCGACAGGGCCGTGGCTTACCGCAACATCACCAGCACGCTGCAGATCCTGGACCATCACTTCCCGCGCTTCCCGGTGATGCCAGGGGTTCTCATCCTGGGAAGCATGGGTGAGCTCGCGGCCCAGCTGCTCGAGAAGTCCACGGGCAAACCCTGGCACCTCGTCGGCGCGCAGCAGGTCCGTTACCGCCACTTCGTACAGCCAGGGGACCAGATGGTCATCACGGTCGAGCTCAAGAGCGTGACCGACGACGCAGCTGTTCTGAAGGCGGACGTCAAGGTCGACGACCGGCCCGTGACCACCGCACGGGCGCTCCGGATGGCACCCCGATGAGGCGGGTCGTCGTGACCGGCGTCGGGCTGCTGACGGGTCTCGGCGCGACCGTCACCGACACCTGGGCCGGCCTGATGGACGGCCGCAGCGGGCTCGGTCCGGTGACGCTGTTCGACACCTCCAGCCTGGCCAACGGGCTCGGCGCCGAGGTGCCCGACTTCGTACCGAAGGACTACGTCAGCAAGGAGAACCGCCGGCAGTTGCGCATGATGACGCGCAACGACCAGCTCGCGGTGGCCGGTGGCTTCACGGCCGCGGCCGACGCCGGCCTGGAGATCTCCGAGAACGAAGCCGAGCGGGCGGGCGCGTACGTCGGGAGCAGCAAGGAGCTTGCTGACGTGGCGCACTTCAAGGAGGCGTTCCTGGCCTCCCGTGATGACGACGGCACCGTCGACATCCACCGCTTCGGCAAGGAGGCGCAGAGCTCGGTCAACCCGCTCGTCTTCGTCGAGGGCCTGCAGGCCGCCTCCCTTTTCTTCCTGTCCCAGGCCTACGGACTCAAGGGCGCCAACACCTACTTCTCCGGTACGGCCGACGCCAGCGCCACCGCTGTCGGCCGGGGCTTCCGCGCCATCAAGCGGGGCGAGGCCGACGTCATCCTCGCGGGCGGGTTCGACGACCCCATCAACTGGTGGGACATGTCCAACCTGCAGTCGCTCGGGCTGCTGAGCGAGAGCACCTGCCGACCCTTCGACGCCCGCCGGTCCGGCACCGTGCCGGGGGAGGGCGCCGCGATCCTGGTGCTCGAGGAGCGCGAGCGCGCGCTCGCCCGCGGAGCGCGCATCTACGCCGAGATCTGCGGGTACGGCGCGAGCTACGACGGATACGGCACGTTGACGCCGAACCCGGACGGCCGGGCGGTGGCCGGTGCGGTCGGCTCGGCCCTGCGCGAGGCCGGGGTCGACGCGGGCGCGGTGGACTACGTCGCTGCGCACGCCAGCGGCAGCCGCACCGGGGACGTCAGTGAGGTGCGCGGCCTCCGGACCGTGCTGGGTTCCACCGCGGACACCGTCGCCGTCAGCAGCGTCAAGGCCGCCACCGGCCATCTGATGGGCGGTGCCGGGGCGCTCAACGCCGCCGTCGCGGCCCTCGCCGTCCACCACCAGACCGTCCCACCCACGTTGAACCTCGACCGACCCGACCCGGCGTGCGACCTCAACGTCGTGACCGGCTCCGGTAGGGACCTCCCCGTACGCCATGCCCTCGCCGTTGCGCGAGGGCTCACCGGCCAGAACGTCGCCCTGATTTTCGCCCAAGCCCACTAGAGGGAGCACCACAGTGTCCGAGCAAGCACCGCCGCCGCGGGTCGTCGTCACGTCCGTCGGAGCGATCACCGGCCACGGCTCCACCGCCACCGAGCTGTGGGACGCGGTCGTCGCAGGGAAGGGCGCGATCCGCGAGGTCGAGCACCTGTCCATGGAGGGCTACCGCACGAGCATCGGTGGCGAGGTCAAGGACCGCGTCCTGCCGACCCACGACTACCGGCGGCCGCCGGACTTCCGCGACCCGGTCGTGGACTTCGCGCTGAAGGCCGCGGAGGAGGCGATGGGGGCCGCCGAGGGGATCAGCGCGTCGATCCCGGCCGAGCGCTGGGGCGTCACGATCGGCACCTGCAACGCCGGCCTGCTGTCGGCGGAGAAGTGGTGGATCGACCAGAAGGCCGGCCTCAAGGCCGACCCTCGGTTGCTGATGCTCGTCACCCCGCAGGCGCTGGCCGAGGCGCTGAGCGGCGCCTTCGGCCTCAAGGGTCCGGTGCTGTCGGTGAACACCGCCTGTGCGGCGAGTGCCAACGCGATCGGCTTGGCGCTCGACCTCATCCGGAGCGGTCAGGCCGATGCCGTCCTCACCGGGGGCAGTGACGCCTTCTCCGACGTGCTCTACGCCGGCTTCAACTCCCTGGAGTCGCTGTCGCCCAACCCCGCGGCGCCCTACTCCAAGGACCGCACCGGGCTGTCGCTCGGCGAGGGCGGCGCGATGCTCGTGCTCGTCCGCGAGGACCTCGCGAAGGCTGCGGGCGCGCCGATCCTGGCCGAGATCCTGGGCTACGGACTGTCGGCGGACGGCTACCACGCGACCGCCCCGCACCCTGAGGGCCTGGGCGCCGGCCGGGCCATCAAGGCCTCGCTCCGCAACGCCGGTGTCCGCGCCGAAGAGGTCCGCTACGTCAACAGCCACGGCACCGGCACGGCCAAGAACGACCCCGCCGAGACGAAGGCCACCAAGGTCGGCCTCGGCGAAGCGGCCGCGACCGTTGCGGTCAGCAGCACCAAGTCGATGATCGGGCACCTGCTCGGTGCGGCCGGTGCGGTCGAGGCGGTCGTCACCAGCCTGGCGCTGCACAACCAGATCGCCCCGCCCACGGCCAACTTCACCGAGTCCGATCCCGAGTGCGACCTGGACTACGTCCCGAACGTCGCTCGCCCGATGGACATGCCGGTCGCGATGTCGAACAACTTCGCCTTCGGTGGCGCCAACGTCACGCTCATGATGGGCGCTGCCGGTCGGCGGACCGACGCGGTCCCCACACCCGACCTGGACCGGGCTGTCATCACCGGCATCGGCGCCGTCACCTGCGCCGGACCCGACATCGACGCGCTGTGGAGCGCCTGGGTCGAGGGTCGTACCTGCCTGATGGAGGAGGGCGGCCACAGCCTCGGCCGGATCGAGCTGGACGGCAGCAGCTACCTCAACCCCAAGCAGCGCCGCCGCGTCGACCGGCTCGGACTGGCTGCGGTCATCTCCACCATTCAGTCGCTGAAGGCCGCGGGCCTGGAGATCACCGACGAGAACCGGACCAGGATCGGCCCGATCCTCGGCACCGCCGTCGGTCCGATGGAGAGCATGGAGGAGTTCGCCCGCGGCGTCATCGAGGAGGGCGCGAGCGGTGCCAACCCGGCTGTCTTCCCGAACACCGTGTACAACGCGGCCACCGGCCAGGTCGCGATGCTCGTCGGCACGACGGGGCCGACCTCGACCGTCACCGCGGGCCACGCCGCCGGCGCCTCGGCGCTCTGCTACGCCGCCGACCTGGTCGCGACCGACCAGGCCGACGCGATCGTCGCCATCGCGGCCGACACCCTGACCGAGACCATGATCGGCGCCTACGACGGCATCGGGATCCTGGCGGCCAACAACCCCTCGGAGGGCTCCGACGCAGGATTCGGGCTCTCGGAGGCCGGGGTCACCCTCACCGTCGAGCGGCTCTCGCTCGCGCGGGCCCGCGGCGCCACCGTGCTGGGTGAAGTGCTCGGCTACGGGATCACCTCTGACGCGCTCGGGGTCGCCGGCGTCGACCCGGACGGTCGCGGCATCGAGCGGGCCATGGCCATCGCACTCGAGCGGGCGGCCGTCAAGGCCGACGACGTCGTCGCGGTGTGGGGCTCGGCGTGCGGGCATCCCCTGGTCGACAAAGCAGAGCAGGCGGCCCTCACGAGGATGTTCGGGGGCCGTACGGGCTTGGCGGTGCTGTCGACGAGGCCGCTGTTCGGGGAGCCGCTCGGTGCGGGCGCCGCGGTCGCCGCGGCGATCGCGCTGCACGGCTGGCAGCTCGGGGACACCGAGCACTCCCCGCGCGGGCCGATCGTCATCAACAGCCTCTCGCTCGGTGGTACGAACATCTCGATCGTGCTGGGGCCGGTGTGACGACCGTCCGGCTGGTCAGCACCGGCGCCTACCTGCCCGGTGACCCGATCGGCAACGACGAGGTCGCCCGGCTGATGGGGCCGCTGCCCGAGGAGGTGCTCGACGGCATCCAGGTGAAGACCCGGCACTGGATGGTCGACACCGAGACCGGCGAGCACCGCGAGCGCAACAGCGACATGGCGCTCAAGGCCATCGAGCAGGCGCTGTCGCGCGCCGGCATCGCGGCCGACGAGATCGACTTCCTGGCGGTCTCCACGGCCAGCCCCGACGTGCTGCTGCCGCCGATGGCGACGCTGCTGCAGGACCGGCTGGGGCTGCGCAAGTGCGCCACCCTCGACGTCCGATCGGGCTGTGCAGGCGCGGTCGAGGCGCTCGACGTCGCCCGGATGTACCTCGAGCGCGGCCAGTACCGCACCGCGGTCGTGGTCGGCACCGAGACCATCAGCCCGCTGCTGGTGCCGGTGTTCCGTGGGAAGGACCCGGAGTCGATCCGGATGCGCGAGCGGGTCGGGATGTACAGCTTCGGCGACGGCGCCGGCGCGATGGTGCTCCGCGCCTTCGACGACGACAGCGGCGGTGGTGGCGTGCTGGCCTCCTCGATCGCGTGCGTCGGCGGCGGCAAGAAGCCCGGCATGCAGGTCGTCGGCGGTGGCACCTCGCTGCCTCTCATGGAGCAGCTGGCCAAGCCCAAGTTGTTCCGTCTCAACGTCGACGTCGTGGAGAGCGGCAAGTTCACGCCCTATGTGCTGACCGAAGCGCTCACCGAGCTGTGCAAGGCCGCCGGCATCACCGCCGACCAGGTGGACGTCTGCGTGATCCCCGAGGGCAACGCCAGCTACATGACCGATGAGCTCGAGGAGGCCGGCCTGCTCACTCCCGAATGGGTCGCCATCGCGCCGAAGATCATGGAGAACCTCGCCCTGGTCGGCGCCACCGGGTCGGCCGCGTTGCCGCTCGCGCTGGACCACGTGTGGAAGACCGGCGGCGTCAAGAACGGCGACCTGGTCATGCTGCTCGCGATCGAGACGAGCATGTGGAAGTACGCGGGGATGGTCCTGCCCTGGACCGCGGGCCCCTGCCCCGACTAGCGCCGGGTGCGTACTCTCCGAAAGTGTCCTGTTGCCTTGCGCGACGGGGTGGTGCTCACCGCTGACGTCTACCTGCCCGAGGCGGAGGAGCCCGCTGCCGCGTTGCTGACCCGTACCCCGTACGAGGGGCGCCGCGCGGTCATCGCGGAGGCGGCCATCGATCTGGAGCGGGCCACCGACGCAGGCTTTGCCGTGGTCGTGCAGGACGTCCGGGGGAGGGGTCGCTCCGAGGGCACGTTCGAGCCGTTCGTGCACGAGGGCACCGACACCTACGACAGCGTCGAGTGGGTCGCTGCGCAGCCCTGGTGCACCGGAGCCGTCGGGATGGTCGGGCGCTCCTACCCTGCTGCGGTGCAGTGGTTCGGGGCGGTGCACCGGCCACCGCACCTTCGGGCGCTGGCGCCGGTCATCACCGGCAGCGAGACCTACGAGGGCTCGATCTTCCAGGGCGGTGCGTTCCTGCTCGGCTTCAACCTGTTCTGGGTACGGCTCATCGCGGAGCCCAAGCGCTCCGGCCCGCTCGACGACTGGACCGGGCACCTGCCCCTCAACGCCATCCCGGAGCTGCAGGGCAACCCGCTCGCAAACTTCTACGCCGAGTGGCTCGCGCATCCGTGCTGGGACGAGCACTGGGCCTCGCAGGCGGTGAGCCTGCACTACGACCGGATCACCGTGCCGGCCCTGCACATCGGCGGTTGGTATGACATCTTCCTGGCCGGCACGCTGCAGAACTTCTCGCGGCTACGGGTGTCGGCGGCTCACGAGGCAGCCCGCGCCGGGCAGCGGCTGGTCATCGGCCCGTGGGCGCACGGGGCGGCGCTCGGCTCCTACCCCGACCACCGGTTCGAGGGCGTTCCCGAGAGCGCTGACCTCGACCTGACCGAGCTGCAGCTGCGGTACTTCGACCGGCACCTCCGGGGTTCCTCGGTTGCTCTCTGGGAGGGCGACGACGAGCGGCCGGTGCGGATCTTCGTCCAGGGCGTGAACACCTGGCGGGACGAGGAGTCCTGGCCGCTGGCGCGGGCGGTGCCGACACCGTGGTTCCTGCACGCCGGCGGTGGCCTTTCGCCGGCTGCTCCGCAGGCCGCCGAGCCCAGTCGCTTCCGCTACGACCCTGCCGACCCGGCGCCGACCCTCGGCGGCCCCACCTCGCTGCCCGGCCGGATGATGCGGACCGACCAGGGCCCGCGCGACCAGACCCCGACCGAGGCTCGCCCGGACGTGCTCGTGTTCACCTCGGAGGCGCTGGGGGAACCGCTCGAGGTCACCGGCCCGCTGACGGTGGTGCTGCACTTCGCGACCAGCGCCCTCGATACCGACGTGGTCGTGAAGCTCTGCGACGTGCACCCTGACGGGCGGTCGATGCTGCTGGCCGAGGGGGTGCTGCGCTGCCGGTTCCGGGAGGGCCGCGACCGCGAGGTGCCGATGGTCCCGGGCCAGGTCGAGGAGCTCCGGGTCGACCTGGTCGCGACGTCCAACGTGTTCGGCGTTGGGCACCGGGTCCGCGTCGACGTGACCAGCGCGAGCTTCCCGCGCTTCGACCGCAACCCCAACACCGGCCACGCCCTCGGCGTCGACGGCCCGGAGGACCTGCGGGTGGCCGACCAGACGGTCTGCCACGACGCGGTCCGCGCGTCGCACGTACTGCTGCCGATCGTGCCCGCCTGACGTCCCCTTCGCGAGGTGTGCCACGTCCCCGCGTGGACGTGCGCGCGCTCAGCCTGGGCCTGGTACGGGCCGACGATGCCTCCTGCCCTGCGCGTTCCTGGTGCACACGTCCTTGCGAGTCTCGCGTGTCGTGCACAGACCCTTACGAGTCCCCGGCGCAGTGCATCTAGGGCTCGGCGCTCAGCCGCGCGGGCCGTGCGCGACGAACAGCGCCACCACACCGTGGACCTCGACCTGGACGTCGGTGAACGCCCGACGCAACGCAGCCTCGACCCTGGCCGGGGAGTCCTCCTGGCAGTGGAAGATCCCGCGCTTGTCGTACAGGTTGCACAGGCCCTGCGACCAGGGCGTGTGCTTCACCCCGGTGCCGCAGATCGTGGAACCGAACAGGGCACCGTCGGGAGCCAGCAGCGGCGCCAGCTTGGCGAACGCCGCGCCCTTCACGCCGTCGAAGCTGCCCGGCACGCAGTGCAGCAAGTGCATCACGGCGACCGAGTCGAACGACCCGGGCGGGCGGTCGACGCCTTCCAGGACGTTGGCGTGCATGGTGGTGGGGGAGTAGCGCGCGATGCGACCGGCGGCGTGCTTCAGGGAGTTGGCGTTGAGATCGGCCAGCGTGATCTGCGGCTTCGGTACGGGCCAGGTCGCGCCGTCGAGGAACTTCCCCGTACCCACGCCGATGTCGAGGTGCCGGGCGCCGGCGTGCAGGTCGTAGAGCCGCTGCAGTCGCTCGGGGTTGCAGCGGAAGACCAGCCGCGTGCTGATCGCGTGCACCGCGATGTCGTAGCTGCGCAGCAGCAGCGGGGAGTAGACGGCAGCACCTGCTGCCACGGCACCGTCCCGGCTCATGCTGACGAGTATGCCGGAAATGTTGACCTGTGCGGCGGGGGAGCGGGAACCTTTGACCAGCCGACGTACACAAGGCGGGGGACGCCATGAGCCAGTCCAGCGATGCGAGGACCACCTCGCCGCGGCACGACGCGTACGACGTCATCGTCATCGGCGGTGGCATCGGCGGTCTGACCGCCGGCGCGGTGCTGGCGAACGCCGGCTTCGGGGTCCTGCTCGTCAACGCAGGTTCCAAGCCCGGTGGCCTCGTGAGTGACTTCGAGGCCGACGGGCTGCGCTGGGAGCCGGCGGTGCACCCGACGCTTGACCCGCCGCACTGGCATCGGCTCCTCGACGTCCTGGGGGTCGCCGACCAGGTGGAGTTCACAGTCCCGCCCTACCTCTGGCGGATCGCCGTCGGGAAGGACCTGAACCTCGCGGCGCCCTTCGGCGCGGAGCCCTACATCGACGCGCATGTGGACCTGTTCCCGAGATCGGCCGACCAGGTGCGGGCGGTCCTGTCCCTCGCGGCCGAGACGCAGTTCGCCCTGCACAAGACCCTTGAAGGCGGCGGTGGGCTGCGCAACCTGCAGATGCTGGTCGACCAGCACCCCGAGGTCATGAAGTACCGCACCGCCAGTCTCGCCGAGGTCCTGGAGGTCTTCGTCGACGACCCGGAGGCGCGGGCGGTGATCGGGCTGCCCGGGCTCTACCTCGGCCTTCCCCCCTCGCGATTGTCCTTTGCGGTCTTCTCGCAGCACCTGTTCTCGCACGCTGCGGACGGCGCCGGGCGGGTCGTTGGCGGCATCCAGCACCTGCTCGACACGGTGGCCGGTGCGATCGACAAGCACGGGGGGGAGCAGGTTCACGGCCGGGCGGTCGACGGCATCACGGTCGCGGACGGTCGGGTGACCGGGGTCAGGCTGGAGGGCGGGGACACCATCGCTGCGAAGGTGGTCGTGTCCAACGCTGACCCGATCTCCACCATGGCTCTGCTCGGCGACCAGGAGCTGCCTGCCGGCTACCAGCGCAAGCTCAGGCGTGGCGTCCCGTCGGACTCGACCTTCAACGGCTTCTTCGCCACCAACGCGACTCTCGAGGACGCCGAGCGCGGCGGTGCCGGCGGCTACAGCGTCTACTACAGCACCATGGTCGACCTCGAGGCTGCCTGGCAGGCGTCGTTCGACGGCCGCGTGGGCTACGCCGCCGTCGCGGTCCCGACCTTGCTCGAAGGGCGCGCGGAGGGTCAGCCGCACCAGCTCGTCACGACCACCTCGGCACCCTTCGACGCCGGCCGGCCGTGGAAGGACCTCAAGGCTGAGTACGCCGAGTCGGCGCAGGCGGTCGTCGAGGAGCTGTTCCCCGGCACCGGCAACCAGCTCGTCTCGAGCTCGTTCTCCACGCCGGAGACGATCAAGCGGTTCACCCGCAACCATCAGGGCGCGCAGTACGGCTGGGGCAACGGAACGGGAGCGCGACCGCTCGACCAGGTCACCCCGATCGAGGGGCTCTACCTCGCCAGCGGCTGGACCTCGCCGGGCAGTGGCTTCCTGCGCTCCTCGATCGCGGGTCGGCTGGCCGCTGCTCAGATCGGTGCCCGCGCCGGCGTCCCCGTCGAGTTCTCCTGGTGATCCGGCCCACGACTCAGTGCGCGTTGTTACTGTCGCTCCATGGGAGTCCCGAACGGGCATGACGTGATCGTCGTCGGAGGAGGCGTCGGGGGGCTGACAGCTGCGGCGCTGCTGGCCAAGGCAGGCGTCGACGTCGTCGTCGTCGAGGCCGCCGAGCGAGCCGGTGGCTATGCCCGGGCCGCGCACTCCGGTCCGTACACCTTCGATCCTGCGGTGCATGCACTGTCGGACCCGCCGCTGTTCCGGGCGATGCTGGCGTTCCTCGGCATCACCGACGTGTGCTCGATGATCGACCTCGACACGTTCTTCACGGGTGTGTTGCCGGGGATCCGTTTCGACGCCCCGATCGGCACCATGGAGGCGTTCGTCGGCGCGCACACCGCGGTCCTGCCCGACGAGCACGCCGCCGCCGTGACGTCGTTCTTCGCCGCCGGCACCGACCTTCATGAGCAGGCTCATGCGCTGCCGCAGAGCGCGGGGCTGGCCGACCTCGATCGGCTGCAGGCGGAGTACCCCGCCGCGTTCCGCTACCGCAAGGCGACCGTCAACGAGGCCCTCGACGACTACCTCACCGACCCGGTCGCGCGCGCCGTCTGCGCGCTGAACGGGATGATGCAAGGGCTTGCGCCACGGCATCTTTCCATGAACACGTTCGCCCAGGCGGTCGGCACCTACGTCACCGAGGGCGCGTTCATGTTCGCCGGGGGAGCGCAGACCTTCACGGACGCGCTGGTCATCGCCATCGAACGCGGCGGTGGCACGGTCCTGACCGGTACGGCCGTGGCAAGCATCGTCGTCGCCGAGGGGACGGTCACCGGCGTCGAGCTCGCTGACGGCCGGACGCTCCACGCCACGGCGGTCATCTCCAACGCCGACGCGACCAGCACCTACGACCACCTGCTGCCCGCCGACGCGTTGCCGGTCCCGTTCCTGCGCAAGGTCCGACGGCTCGGGGCCGCGCCGTCCGCGGTGATCCTGCACGCGGCAACCACCCATGACCTGGCCGCCGCGGACGCCAAGGACACCACGGTGGTCAGTGGCTTCGACCTCGACGCCTGCTTCGACGCCACCGCAGCCGGTGACCCGCAGAGCGTGCTGATCCGGGTCCCGTCGCTGGTCGACCCCTCGCTCGCTCCGGCTGGTGAGCACGTCGTGGCGGTGACTGCGTTCGCGCCCCAGTCCGCCGAGCCCGATTGGGAGGAGGCGGCCGAGCGCTGGCGGGACCGGTTGCTCGCGGTCGCCGAGCAGACCTTCCCCGGGCTCGCCGCAGGTCTCACCCACACCCAGGTCACCACCCCGGCCATGCTGGCGCTCCAGGCTCGCCGGCAGGGCGGTACGGCCTTCGGCTGGGCACCGACCCCGCAAGCCGCCGGTGGCTCGCGGCCGGCCCCGGTGACCCCGCTGCCGGGGCTCTACCTCGCCGGTGCCTTCACCCAGCCAGGCGGCTGCTTCCTGCGTGCCATGATCTCCGGGGTCTTCTCCAGCGGCCTCGTCATGGGGCAGCTCGGAGTGCCTGCCAGTGCGGAGCGCTTCAACCCCGAGTCGATGCCCGCCCTCACCTGACCGGCGTTGAACAGGAAGGTCTGAGAGCGTGTTCGCTTTCCTGGGCAAGTTCGCCTACCGGCGCCGCTGGCTCGTGCTCGGCGGCACCATCGTGTTCCTGGTGGCGGCGATCGTGGCGGGCCCCGGGGTGTTCAGCCGCCTGAAGTCCGGCGGCTTCCAGGACCCGTCCGCGGAGTCGGTACGGGCAGGCACCGTCCTCGCGGACCGGTTCCGCGCGGGCAGCACCGACCTGCTCCTGCTGGTCACCGCGCCGGGCAGCGTCGATGCCCCCGCGGCCGTCAGGAGCGGCACCGACCTGACGGCCAAGGTGACCGCCGAGAAGGGCGTCAAGGGCGTGGTGTCCTACTGGCCCGGGGCGGTGCCGGGGCTGCGGAGCACCGCCGGGAACAAGGCCCTGCTGCTCGTCCGGCTCGACCACGCCGGCGATGAGAACGACAAGATCGCCGACCGGTTGGCCACCAAGTACGAGGGCACCTTCGAGGGACTGAAGATCCAGGCCGGCGGCCCCGGTGTGGGCCTCGGCAAGACGATCGGCGCCGACCTCGCCAAGGCCGAGTCCTTCGCCGTGCCGATCACGCTGGTGCTGCTGCTCCTGGTCTTCGGCGGGGTCGTGGCGGCGCTGCTGCCGCTGGCCCTCGGGGCACTGGCGATCATGGGGACGTTCCTCGCGCTGTTCCTGGTCTCGCTCATCACCGATGTCTCGATCTTCTCGATCAACCTCGCCACCGCGCTCGGGCTGGGGCTCGCGATCGACTACAGCCTGCTCGTGGTCGTGCGGTTCCGGGAGGAGCTCGCGAACGGCTTGGACACCGAAGCGGCCATCGCCCGGACCGTCGAGACCGCCGGTCGCACCGTCGCGTTCAGCGCCATCACGGTGGCCGTCGCGCTGTCCGCGCTGCTCATCTTCCCGCTCTACTTCCTGAGCTCGTTCGCCTATGCCGGCGTGGCGGTGGTGCTGATTGCCGCCCTCGGCGGCCTGCTCACCCTGCCGGCCCTGCTGGCCGTCCTCGGCCCGCGGGTGAACAACCTCGCCGTCGGCCGGCGCAGGAGCAAGGCCGACAGCGGTGCGGGCTTCTGGTACAGCCTGTCGCACACCGTCATGCGTCGGCCGGTGCGGACCGGGCTGCCGGTCGTCATCGTGCTGGCGGCGCTCGCGGTGCCGTTCCTCGGCGTCTCGTTCAGCCTCCCCGACGACCGCGACCTGCCGCCCAGCAACCCCGCCCGGATCGTCGGGGACAGCGTCCGTCACGACTTCACCGCCGGCGCCGCACGGTCGTTCCCGGTGGTGCTCCCCAAGGCAACCGCGGAGCAGACGACCGAGCTGGCGACCGCCATCTCCAGGGTGCCGAAGGTCAGTCGCGTCGAAGCCAGTACGGGCAGCTTCGAGAACGGCGCGAAGGTGGCTGATCCGACCCCCGCTGGGCAGCGGCTGAAGGATGCGACCGGCTCCTACCTGGAGGTCTCCTCGAACGTGGAGCCGGTGTCCTCGGCCGGCGCCGGCCTCGTCAAGGCAGTGCGCGCGCTGAAGGCCGGCGTGCCGTTCCTGGTGGCCGGTCCGGCAGCGGAGCTCGTCGACTCCAAGTCTGCGATCTTCGGCCTCGTTCCGGTGGCTCTGCTGCTGGTGGCGGGCGCGACGTTCGTACTGCTGTTCCTCATGACCGGCAGCGTGCTCATCCCGGTCAAGGCCATCGTGCTGAACGTGCTCAGCCTGGGGGCGACGTTCGGCGCGATGGTGTGGGTGTTCCAGGACGGCCATGGCTCGAGCCTGCTGAGCTTCACGCCGACAGGGTCGCTGAACACCACGATCCCGATCCTGATGTTCTGCATCGCGTTCGGGCTGTCGATGGACTACGAGGTCTTCCTGCTGTCGCGCATCAAGGAGGAGCGCGACCACTCCCGCGACACCACCTCGGCGGTCGCCGTCGGGCTGCAGAAGACCGGCCGGATCATGACGGCGGCGGCCGCCATCCTCGCGGTCACGTTCACCTCGTTCGCGACCTCCCAGGTCACCTTCATCAAGCTGATGGGCGTCGGCCTGACCATCGCGGTCCTCATGGACGCGACCCTGGTGCGCGGCGTGCTCGTGCCTGCGTTCATGCGCCTTGCGGGCGAGGCGAACTGGTGGGCCCCGCCGTTGCTGCGCCGCCTCCATGACCGTTTCGGGATCTCCGAAGGCCCCTCCGGAACGCGCGCGGCACCCACCGGAGCCAGGGAGACCGTGCTGCTTCGTCAAGGTCGGGTCGAGGACGCACGGGTGGCCTGGCTGCGCCGGGTGCCCCTGCTCGGACACGCGTCCCCGGAGGGGATGCGTCAGGTCGCCGCGCTGCTGAGGCCCAAGACCGTGCCGGCCGGGGGAATCGTGAGCCGCGACAACGCGCCGCTGACCGAGCTCTGCCTGCTCGACGCCGGCACCCTCTCGGTGGCCTGGGACTTCCGCGGAACCGTCACCGAGACCGCGCGGCTCGGGGCCGGGCAGTTGTTCGGGGAGGTCGCGCTGCTCGGCGGTGCGCGCGGCGCCGCCACGGTTACCGCCGTGACGGATGCGCAGCTGTGGACCCTGAGCTACGACGATTTCGCCGCTCTGCTGGCGCGCGATCCGGAGTTGGCTGCCGTCGTCGCGCACGCCGTCCGAGGCGCTGCTCCGCGGCCGACGCCGTCGGCCCAGCAGGTCCGCAGCGGCAACCTGGCCACGCTCCTTCAGGACCGTCCCGAACTGCGCCTCGGACGCGACCGCGGCAACGACATCGTGCTGGACGCTCCGCAGGTCTCGCGCTTCCACGCGGTCGCGATCCGGGAGTCCGGCGGCGGCTGTCGGGTGTCGGACCTCGACAGCCGGGTCGGCACGTTCGTCAACAAGACCAGGGTGCGTACCGCAGTGCTGCAGGAGGGCGACGAGGTCTGGATCGGGCACGCTCGCTTCGTCTACGCCGCTGCCGAGGTCACTGCCGGAGAGCCCGTCGGCGCCCGCTGACCTGGCGCGGAACCTGTGGCAGGATCCGGCAGATGAAGCTCGCGTTCGTGTTTCCGGGGCAAGGTTCGCAGAAGGTCGGGATGGGGGCGGACCTCCTCGAGGTCAGGCCTGAGCTGTTCGATCGCTACTTCGCGGCAGCCGACGCTGCGGCTGGGGTGCCGGTCCGGCAGTACGCCCTTGAAGGGCCGGCCGAGTCGCTGACCGAGACCAACGTCGCGCAGCCGGCGCTGTTCGCGCTGTCGCTCGCGGTCCTCGAGGTGGCTCGCGAGCTCGGCCTGCGGCCGGACTTCGTCGCCGGGCACAGCCTGGGCGAGTACACCGCAGCGGTGGCCTCGGGCGCCCTGTCGTACGAGGACGGCCTGCGGCTCGTTGCCGAACGCGGGCGCTTGATGGCGGGGGCGCAGGACGAGCGCCCCGGGGCGATGGCGGCCATCATGGGGATGCCGCTGGCGGACCTCACGGCGCTGTGCGAGCAGGTCAGTGCCACCGCTGGTCTGGTGGCCCCGGCGAACCTCAACACCCCGACGCAGATCGTGGTCTCCGGCGAGATCGCCGGCGTCGAAGCGGTGGTCGAGGCGGCTCCTGGCGCCGGGGCGGAGAAGGCGGTACGGCTGCAGGTGGGCGCCGCGTTCCACAGCCAGCTGATGGCTCCGACCCAGGCGAAGATGGCCGAGCTGATGGGCGAGGTGGCCTTCCGGGACCCGGACGTCCCGATGGCCTCCAACGCGATGGGCCGGCTGGTCACCACCGCGGACGAGGTGCGCGAGGCGCTGACCAACCAGATCACCGGCGCGGTCCGGTGGGTCGAGTGCGTACAGGCTCTGGTGGGTGCGGGGGTGGGGCGCACTCTGGAGCTAGGGGCCGGCCGGACCCTCACCGGTCTCATCCGGCAGATCGACCGCGACGTCGAGGGCGTCGCCGCGGACTCGGTCAAGAAGCTCGAGTCGTTCGCTGCGGCCAATCCGGAGTTCGTCAGGTAGTCAGGCTGTACTGCGCGAACTCCTGGCGGGAGTCCTTGACCATCGCCCGGGGCATCACGACCTTCATGACGCTGTCGCGCACTCGCCACGCCACGGGGTTCGACCAGTTCGCGGTGCTCCCGAACCGCCACGAGAAGTTCTGGATCTTCGTGGTCTCGGGGCGGCGCTCGGCCTCGAAGGCTGAGAGGGCGCCACGGACCCGCTCGAGGTCGGTCAGGTCCCCAGCCTCGGCGAGGCGGCGCGAGAGCGTCCAGCCGTCCACCAAGGCCATGCTGGCGCCACGTCCCAGGTTGGGAGTCGGGGCGTGCGCGGCATCGCCGGCGACGGTCACGCGACCGCTCGCCCACTGCGTCAGAGCAGGTAGGTCGCGGATGTCGTTGCGCAGGATGTCGTCCTCGGGGGTGCCCTCGAGCGCCTCGGGGACCGGTGCAGGGAAGTCCTTGAACCGGCGCAGCAACTCGCCCTTGCGGCCCTCGGGCCCGTCCTGGGTGTTCTCCTGCGGGTAGGTCAGCACCCCGAACCAGTAGATCCAGCCACCGCCGACGTCGCCCATGCCGAAGCGGTCGCCGGGACCGAAGGTGAACGAGAACTGGTTGCGCGGGAACGCCGGCTTGTCGTAGTAGGTGATGGCCCGGAGGTACTGGTAGCCGGCGAACCGCGGCGTGCTGACCTCGCCGAACTCCTGGCGACGGATCACGGAGTTGATGCCGTCGAAAGCCAGCAGCACCGCGCCGCGTTCCTCGCGTCCGTCGGCGAACTGCACCGTCACGCCCGTGTCGTCCTGCGTGAACCCGACGCATCGGCTCTCGAGCTGGATGGCTTCCGGCGGCAGGTCTCGGCTGAGCGCGGTCAGCAGCTCGGCGCGCCGGATCATCACCGGGCTCGCGGCGCCGGTCTCCTGGCACAAGTTGCCGAGCTGGTTCGTGACGAGCACCGATCCCTTCCAGGAGCGGAACTCCATCCGGTCCAGCCGCCCGGAGTGGGCGTTGACGTAGTCGGCCGCCCCGATCTCGTGCAGCGCCTTCATGCCGTCGACCCAGACCTGGATACCGGCGCCGACCTCCTTGAGCTCGGCCGCCTGCTCGAAGACGGTGACGGGCACGCCCATGCCGTGCAGACCGCGTGCGGCACCGAGCCCGCCGATGCCGCCGCCGATCACGATGACCCTGTCGTCGCGAGATGTCATGCCAGCTCCCCTGCGTACGGAAGACGAGACGCTACAACGGCACAGGCGCGCCGTCTGTCGGGCTGCCGACGTCAGAGCGTGATGCGGACCAGCCGCCGGGTGGCACTCGCGACCCGGCAGGCGTCGAGGTCGATCTCGCCGTTGGCACTCGGGCGGACCTCGGCGTTCTTGGCCCAGGACGGGTAGGCCTTGACCATCCGTTGAATGGCCTCGGCGGCGGCCTCGCGGTCGTCGACCAGCTCCGCACGAGCGGTGCGTTTCTTTCCCCTGAACCACACGGTGACGGGTGCCCCACCGGTGAAGTTCTGCACCCAGGTGCTGTCGCTGGTGACGAGCAGCGCGCCGTCGTCCCCGGGCACGTAGCCGACGGGGGCGGCGAAGGTCTTGCCGGACTTGCGACCGGTCCACTGCAGGACCAGAAACCCCTTGCTCATGATGGGGTGCAGTGGCGACTTCAAGATGACCGTGGGGCCGAGGTTCTGCATCGAGACCATGAGAAGTCCTCCTGACAACGGCTCGAGGGAGGCGAGTGTAGGGGGTTGGCAGGGCCGTCACCGGGCAGTTGTCCGGTCGCGGACACCCTGGTTGACGCCTCCCGAGCCAAGCACAACACTCCCGACGACGCGACCGGGGCGCTGGCCCTTGGGGTCGCTTGTCGCTCTGCCCATGAACCGGCTTTGTCGAAGGGATCCGGGTGTCCACGGTCAGCAGGTGGGCGAGTCCCCGGAGTCACCCGCCGTCGGCGAGTCAGTCGTGACAGGGCATCGTCATGGTCCGCGCCGTGGTGGTGCTGCTCTGTCGGTAGGCAGCGCAGCCACAGGAAGTGAGCCCGCTCGTGCAGGCCGTTGAGAACCAAGGCGTGAGGTCTCGCGTGACCCTGCTAATACTCGGCATGGGGAGCGGGTCGGGAGTTGACCAGCCCACCGCGATGCACAACACTCCCGCCCACTTGCTGGAAGTGCCAAGGACCGGGGGGTGGGGACAGTGACGAGCAGCGAGAGTGTCGTCGCGGAGGTCACCGCGGCGTTCGAGGCCGAGGACTTCGCCCGGTGCCATGACGTGGCCGTCGAGGCCTTGGTGACCGACCCGGACAACGTCGCGCTGCTCCAGCTGGCCGGTCGCGCCAGCCTGGAGCTCGGGCTCGAGGACGCGGTGCCGCTGCTGCAGGCCAGGGCTGCCCGCGCGCCGAAGGACGCGGACGCCTGGCTGGACCTCGGGCACGCGCACGCCGCGAGCGGCAACGCCGGTTACGCGGCGGACGCCTTCACGCAGGCGGTCGCCCTCACGCCGGAGGACCCCGAGTCGCTCCTGCACCTGGCTTACGCAGCGCACGCGGTGGGTCGGATCGACGACGCACTCGCGGCTCTCGACAAGGCCAGCACGCTGGCCGGTGAGAAGCCCGAGATCCTGCGCAGCCTCGTCGGCCTGGCGCACGCCACCGGCCGGTTGCCGCTCGCGCTGAGCGCCGCGACCCGGCTCACGGCGGCCGACCCGAAGGACGTCCAGGCCGCCCTCGACGTCGCCGAGATCAGCCTGGAGACCGGCGACAACGACGGCGCTGCCGCCGCGTTCGCGCGGTTGCGGACCCTCGACGACGGGCACGAGACGTTCGCCGCGCACGGCGAGGTCGAAGCGCTGGTCCGCGGGGGTCGCTGGCGCGATGCGCTCGACACCGCGATCGCGGCCACGGCGCTCGACCGCCACAACCTCACCACCGACCTGCTGGCCTTCGTCTCGGTCAAGCTGTTCGGCTCCGCGGGGGGCGAGCGCCACGAGCCGGACTGGCCGCTCGTCGAGGAGCAGCTCAGAGCCGAGCGGGTCACCCACCGTCGGCTGCATGCGGAGGGTTCGGACTGATGGCGGACACCCAATGGGTCAAGTGCCCTTCCTGTGATGCCTACCTGTATGCGAAGCGGCTGATCCGCAACCTCAAGGTCTGCCCGGAGTGCAATCACCACCTGCGGCTGACCGTCGACGAGCGGCTCGGTCAGCTCCTGGACGAGGGCGCCTTCGAGGACCTCACCGGCGGCGTCGGCTCGGTCGACGTGCTGAGCTTCGTCGACTCCAAGTCGTATGTGGACCGGCTCGCCGAGGCACGTAAGAAGACCGGGCGCAGCGACGCTGCGGTCTACGGCCGCGGGACGATCGGTGGGCACCCGGTGGTGCTGGCGATGCTCGACTTCTCCTTCATGGGCGGCAGCATGGGCGCCGGTGTCGGAGAGATCGTGACGCTCGCCGCCGAGCTCGCGCTGTCCTCCCGTACCCCTCTGCTGGTCATCAGCAGCTCGGGTGGCGCGCGCATGCAGGAGGGCTGCGTCTCGCTGATGCAGATGGCCAAGACCAGCCAGGCGTTCGCCCGGCTCGGCGAGGCCGGCATCCTCAGCATGTGCCTCAACACCGACCCGACGTACGGCGGCGTCACCGCGAGCTTCGCGATGCTCGGCGACGTGATCGTCTCGGAGCCGGGGTCGATGATCGGCTTCGCCGGTCCGTCGGTGATCCAGCAGACCATTCGGCAGCAGCTGCCGGAGGGCTTCCAGACCTCGGGCTTCCTGCTCGAGCACGGCATGCTCGACCTGGTCGAGAACCGCGAGGGGCTGCGCAACAGCCTGCGTAAGATCCTTGCCTTCCACGGCACGGTGGAGCCGGCTGAGCTGCCCAAGACCGAGGGCCTGCCGATGGTCACCGACCCGGAAGCGCTGCCGGTGCGCCCGCCTTGGGAGACCGTCACGCTGGCCCGCGACACGATGCGGCCGACCACCCTGGAGTACGCCGGCTACCTGTTCGAGGACTTCCTGGAGCTGCACGGCGACCGCCTCAACGGCGAGAACCCCTCCATCGTCGGTGGTCCGGCGCTGCTCGGGTCCGTACCGGTCATGCTGCTCGGCCACCAGAAGGGCCACACCACGGCCGAGATGGTGCTGCGCAACTTCGGCATGCCTGACCCCGAGGGCTATCGCAAGGCGTTGCGGCTCATGCGGCACGCCGCGAAGTTCCGGATGCCGATCGTCACGATGGTCGACACCCCCGGTGCCTCGCCCGGCCTCGGTGCCGAGGAGCGCGGTCAAGGCTCGGCCATCGCCACCTGCATCATGGAGATGAGCCGGCTGCCCGTGCCGATCGTGACGCTGGTGACGGGCGAAGGCGGCAGCGGCGGGGCGCTCGCGCTGGCGGTCGCTGACCGGGTCCTCATGATGGAGAACTCCTACTATTCGGTCATCAGCCCCGAGGGCTGCTCGACGATCCTGTTCCGCGATGCCTCGGCAGCCCCACGCGCCGCCGAGGCGCTGCGCATCACGGGCCCGGACCTGCTCCGCCTCGGCGTGATGGACGGCGTGGTACCCGAGCCTGAGGGCGGTGCCCACAAGGACCCGGCAATGGCCGCGCGCAACGTCAAGACCGCGATCGTCAACTGCCTCACCGAGCTCATGACGCTCGACCCCGCCGAGCTCGTGGAAGCGCGCTACCAGCGCTACCGGGCCTTCGGTGCGCCAGGCCGCCAACCGACTGTCAATGCCTCCAAAGCCTCGAAGGAGCCAGCATGAGCGACCAGGCCGAAACGGTGGCCGACGGCGAGGACGCGCTGCTGCGCAGCGTCTGCCGGGAGGCGCGCGACCTGCTGGGTCGGGTGTCCGGACCGGTGAAGCGCCTCAGCGTGCAGGGCGGTGAGCACCGCGTCGAGATCGAGTGGGACCTTTCGGCGATGCCCGCTGCACCGGGCGGCGCCGTCGGTGCGGTGGTCAGCGCGACCGTCGCGACCCCCGACGAGGTGCCGGGTCGGTTCGTGGTCACCGCTCCGCTGGTGGGTGCGTTCTACCGGGCCTCCGAACCGGGAGCGGCGCCGTTCGTCTCGGTCGGGGACATGGTCGAGGCCGACCAGGAGGTCGCCATCATCGAGGCGATGAAGATGATGAACCGGATCCCGTGCGAGGTCTCCGGCAAGGTCACGGCCATCCTCGTCGAGGACGGTGTCATGGTCGAGTTCGGTCAGGCGCTCATGTACGTCGACCCGCCTGACAGCGACTGAGCCGGGAGGTCGGGGCCCTGTTTAACAAGATCCTGATAGCGAACCGGGGCGAGATCGCGCTCCGGGTGGCTCGGGCATGCCGCGAGCTGGGAGTGGCGAGCGTCGCCGTCCACTCCACCGCCGATGCCGGCTCGGCCGTGACCAAGGTCGCGGACGAGTCCGTGCAGATCGGTCCGCCGGCTGCCGCGCGCAGCTACAACCACATCCCGTCGATCATCGGGGCCGCTCTCAAGACCGGTGCCGACGCGATCCACCCCGGGTACGGGTTCTTGTCCGAGGACCCGTACTTCGCGGAGATCTGCACCGACAACGGGATCACGTTCATCGGCCCGCGCCCGGACGTCATGGAGTCCGTCGGCAACAAGGCGACCGCCCGCGACCTGATGACCAAGGCCGGCCTGCCGCTGCTCGCCGGCACCATCGAGGCGGTCGCGACCGCCGACGAGGCGGAGTCCATCGCCGAGGAGATCGGCTACCCCGTCATCATCAAGGCCGCCGCTGGTGGCGATGGCCGCGGCATGACGGTGGTGCACCGCCGCGAGGACCTGCGCAACGCCTACCAGACCACCCGTGCCACGGCGCAGGCGATCTTCAAGGACAGCGCGGTCTACATGGAGCGCTACCTCACCTCGGCCCGGCACACCGAGATCCAGATCGTCTGCGACAACTTCGGCAATGGCATCCACCTCGGGGAGCGCGACTGCTCCGTGCAGCGCCGGCACCAGAAGCTGATCGAGGAGGCGCCGTCCATCGCGGTGCCGCCGGAGCTCCGCGCCGAGATGGGAGCGGCCGCGGTCCGTGGTGCGCTCTCGGTCGGGTACAGCGGCGCGGGCACGATGGAGTTCCTGCTCGACCCTGAAGGCAACTTCACGTTCATGGAGATGAACGCCCGCATCCAGGTCGAGCACCCGGTCAGCGAGGTGGTCACCTCGATCGACCTCATCCAGGAGCAGATCCGGGTCGCAGCGGGCCAGCCGCTGTCCTACACCCAGGACCAGGTCGAGATCCGCGGTCACGCCATCGAGTGCCGCATCAACGCCGAGGACCCGGACCGCAACTTCACCCCCACGGCCGGCCGCCTCGACGTCTGGGAGCCGCCCGGCGGCCCCTGGACCCGGTTCGACTCGCACTGCTTCACCGGCTGGAACGTCAGCCCTTACTACGACTCGCTGCTGGGCAAGCTCATCGTGTGGGGGCCCACCCGGCTCGAGGCGATCGACCGGATGGACCGAGCCCTCTCGGAGTTCCGCGTCGAGGGACCGGGCGTCAAGACCACGATCGGCTTCCACCGCCGGGTCATGGCCAACGCGGTCTTCCGGTCGGGCGACTTCGCCACCGACTTCATCGAACGTCACCTGCCGTCATGAGCCCTGGAGGCACACATGCCTGACACCCCCGACAAGCTCAAGCGTCTGGTGGCGATCGCGACCCAGCTGAGCTCGACGCTCAACCTCGAGGAGCTCCTGCAGCTCATCATGGCGTCCGCCGCCGAGCTGCTCGAGGCCCGGTCCGGCTCGTTGCTGCTGCTCGACGCGACCTGCGAGGAGCTGGTGTTCCGGGTCGCGACGGCCGAGCCCGAGCTGGTCGGGCAGCGGATGCCGTCCGACCAGGGCGTCGCCGGCCAGGCCCTGCGCGAGGGCAAGCCGGTTATCGTCTCGCAGGGCTCCGGAGACTCCCAGGTCTACCGCGAGGTCGACAAGGCGATGGGCACCGCGACCGAGTCCCTCATCGCCGCGCCGCTGATGATGGGCAGCAAGGCGCTCGGCGTCATCGAGGTCATGAACAAGCTCACCGGGTCCTTCACCGAGGAGGACGCCGAGCTCGCGGTGGCGCTCGCCAGCCTCGCCGCGGTCGCCCTGGAGAACGCCACGATGTACGCCAGCCTGGCGGACGCGGTCGTCACTGCCCGGATGTCCTACCGGCTGTAGCGGGCTGCTGGCTGCTGCGGGCGCTCCACCCTCCGGGCCGAGTCGATCTTTGCGGGCGGCGGGGCCGGTCCCCGCTCAGCCGACCCGCAAAGATCAGCCGGGCGTCCCTCCTAGACTCAAGCCCATGAACGCCCCGCCCCGCTCGTACGAGGTCCGCACGTACGGCTGTCAGATGAACGTCCACGACAGCGAGCGCATCAGCGGGCTGCTCGACGCGGCCGGGTACGTCCCGGTCGTCGAGGGCGCGACCGCCGACGTCGTGGTGTTCAACACCTGCGCCGTGCGCGAGAACGCCGACAACAAGCTGTACGGCAACCTGGGGCACCTGAAGTCCGTCAAGGATGCGCATCCCGGGATGCAGATCGCGGTCGGCGGCTGCCTGGCGCAGAAGGACCAGGGCCTCATCGTCCAGAAGGCGCCCTACGTCGACGTCGTCTTCGGCACCCACAACGTCGGGTCGCTGCCCGTCCTGCTCGAGCGCGCCCGGATCGAGGAACGCGCACAGGTCGAGCTGCTTGAGTCGCTCGAGGTCTTCCCGAGCACGTTGCCCGCCCGGCGCGAGTCGACCTACTCCGCCTGGGTGTCGATCAGCGTCGGCTGTGACAACACCTGCACCTTCTGCATCGTGCCGTCGCTGCGGGGCAAGGAGGAGGACCGCCGTCCTGGCGACATCCTCCGCGAGATCGAGGTGCTGCAGGAGCAGGGCGTCCTGGAGGTCACGCTGCTCGGCCAGAACGTCAACTCCTACGGCCGCTCGTTCGGCGATCGGCAGGCCTTCGGCAAGCTGCTCCGAGCCGCGGGGGAGACTGGGCTGGAGCGGATCCGGTTCACCAGCCCGCACCCGCGTGACTTCACCGACGACGTCATCGCGGCGATGGCCGAGACCCCTGCGGTCTGCCCTTCGCTGCACATGCCGCTGCAGTCCGGCTCCGACGACGTGCTGCGCCGGATGCGCCGGTCCTACCGCTCCGAGCGCTTCCTGGGCATCCTTGACAGCGTCCGGGAGCAGCTCCCCGAGGCCGCCATCACCACCGACATCATCGTCGGCTTCCCCGGCGAGACCGACGCCGACTTCGAGGACACCCTGCGGGTCGTGGCGGCCTCGAGGTTCGCCGGCGCGTACACCTTCCAGTACTCGACCCGGCCCGGTACACCCGCCGCCGACTACCCGGACCAGGTGCCGCCCGAGGTGGTCGCGGAGCGGTACAGCCGGCTGGTCGCCCTTCAAGAGCAGATCTCGTACGAGGAGATGCTGGCGCGGGTGGGCACGACGGTCGAGGTGCTGCTGAGCCTCGGAGAGGGCCGCAAGGACGGGCCCGACACCATGACCGGACGGGCCCGCGACAACCGCCTGGTGCACCTGAACCGGGTCCCCGGGGCCCGGCCTGGCGACGTCGTCACGGTCGAGGTCAGTGGGGCCGCTCCGCACTACCTGAGAGGCGCGGATCCCTTGCAGGTCAGGCACACTCGGGCCGGCGACGCCTGGGAGACAGGCCGGGCGACCACCACGCCCGGCGTCAGTCTCGGGATGCCGCGCGTCGGGGCGCCGGCGTGACCGAGGCCAACGAGCAGCGCTGGACCGACCGGCTTCATCTTCGCCGCCTCACCGAGGATGACGTTCCCGGTGTCGGGGAGCTGGAGGGCTCGGAGGAGGCCGTCCGCGGCTACCTCGCGGACTGGGCCTCCGACAGCCTGGGATACTGGGCGGTCGAGCGGAACGGCACGCTCATCGGCGTGGCCGGGCTGCGCTTCCTGACCTTCCACCTCCGCGAGACCTGGAACCTGTACGCCCACTTCGCCCCGCATGCGTGGGGGCGCGGCTACGCGCTCGAGGTCGTCGAGGAGGCGCTGGTCGTCGCGCAGGAGCAGTCGCAGAACCTGCCGGTCGTGGCGCGAAGCAACGGCCCGTACGGGTTCTCGCTCGCGGAACGGGCGGGGCTGACGCGCCGCAAGGACCTCGACCGGGACGGGCTCGAGGTGCACGTCACGCACTGGTGACTCACTCCTCGAGCACCTGCTGGCGCTCGTCGCCGGTGTCGAAGAACGCGTCGAGGTAGGCGTCGGGATCCAGCGGGCTCGAGCGCATCAGCGAGAACACCTCGGCGCCCTGCGACGGGCCGTCGAACAGCTGGTAGGCCTGGGCGATCTCGAGGTACTCATCCTCGTCGCCCGCGTAGTCGAGTGCCTCCGCCTCCGCGAGGGCGATGGCCTCCTCCAGGGAGGTCGCCTGCCAGAGCGTGATGCGCTCCTCGTACAGCTGGTCCTCAGGGGTGTCGGCGTGCTCTTCGACAGTCCAGGCCGAGCGGAAGACGCAACGGACGGCGTACCAGGAGGGATCCATAACCAGGAGCCTCCCGCACAGGTCAGCGCTTGACGAGACGGGGGGTCAGCAGGATGCCTGCGCCGGCCAGCAGAACGAGCATTCCAGCGACGACAGCGACCGGGAAGGGCACGTCGTCCGTGGCGGAGACCGGCAGGGCGCGCGGGGCTGCAGGCACGGGCGAAGCGGTCTCGGACGGCGCCGCGGTCGGCACGGCTCGCGGCGTCGGGGTGGCCGTGGGGGAGGCCTTGACCACGACCGGCCGGGGCTTCGGGGTGGCCTTGTGCGTCGGCGGCGCGGTGTGGGGCTTGACGACAGGGGACGGCTTCCTGGTGGCCGTGGCGGTCGGCCTCGGGGTGGATGTCGCGACGCCGAGCGCTGCCTGGGCATCGACCAGCCCGGCCCCCGCGCCGGCAAGCGGACGGGCGGTGCCGGTGATCCGGTCCAGGACGTTCTGCCGGCCTCGGCCGGGCTGCTGGCCGAGCAGCAGCGCGGCGACGCCGGAGACGTGCGGCGCGGCCATCGAGGTGCCGGCCGCGACGGCGTACTGGCCGCCGGGATAGAGCGACGTGACGCAGATGCTCTGGTTGCAGGTGTTGCCACTCGCCGGTTCCCCGCCGGGGGCCGCGACCGACACGCCTGCCCCGTGCTGGCTGTAGCTGGCCAGCTTGCCGTTCGGACCGGTCGCGGCCACCACCAGCGCGTCGTCGCCGTACGACTGCGCAGCGGCATCGTTGGCGTTGCCGGCCGAGAAGATCACCACCGCACCCGCGGCCGCGGCGGCGTGCACCGCGGTCGGAATCGCGCTGCCGGAGCCGAGCAGCGACACGTCCGGCCCGAGGGACAGGTTGAGCACCTGGGCGCCGTGTGCGACCGCGTAGTTGATGCCGGCAGCGACGTCGGTCGGCGTCCCCGTGCACTCACCCTTGCTGTCCGCCGTCAGCACCTGTACCGGCAAGATGATGGCCCTGCGAGCCACCCCGAACGAGGTCGAACCGACGGTGCCGGCCACGTGCGTGCCGTGCGTGCAGGCGTCGCGGGTCTGGCCGGCCTTGCAGGTACCCCCGACGCAGTCGACCGCCCCACGGGCGCGGCCCTCGAAGTCCGGGTGGGTGGTGTCGACCCAGCTGTCGAGCACCGCGACCGTCACACCGGCGCCGTCGTGGCCGGCCGCCTCGGCGGCGTACAGGTGGATCTGGGTGCCGTGCCAGGTGACGTCCTGGGTGCGGCCAGCCGCGCTCGCGGCCGGGATGAGGACCAGGCTCGTCAGCACGGCAGCCGACACGGCACGGCGCAGGGAGATCACCCCAACACGGTAGGGGGTCACAGGGGTTCACACCGCCAAGACGGGTGTGATGGCGGCCGCACCCGCGAAAACAGCCGAGGTCGAAGGGTGGTTGCGCTATCGTCTTCTGGCCGGTCTCCGGCGATTCCCCCATAGCTCAATTGGCAGAGCGTTCGACTGTTAATCGGAATGTTCCTGGTTCGAGTCCAGGTGGGGGAGCTCCGACCAGGGCTTTGCCGTCCCTGGTGACGTTGTGCGCCGATCGACTCCCGAAAAGGGCGATGCGGCCCGCACCCTCGCGACGCCTCCGCCCGCCGATGCCCACTGCTGGATGGGCAGCAGCCGCGCTCGGCGTTCCGCTGCAACCCAGCAGTCGCCGCCGAGCCTCGCGACCCAGTGCTGGATGAGCAGGCGACTCGCCGCCGTATCGGCTGCGCATCCAGCACCGGTCTGTCCAGACCGTCACGAAACCGCGCAGAGCGCCGCCTGATCGCTCATCAGCGTCGCCTTTGCACGCTCGGGGAGCACGTATCCTCTGGAACCTCAAGGGCAACCGGCGAATCGGGCTAGGCGACCCCCGGCGGGGATGGCGGGACGTCCCACGATGCGTACGAGCTCTTGCCTGGACCGTGCTCGAAGACGTCATCGGTGCCGCTGCGGTCGGAGACGGCGTCAACGATGGAGCGCCCACGGCCTGACTCGTCGTCGTCCCTGCTCACGGGAAGCCCGACGCTGGCCGTTGCCGGGCGCATGTCCGAGACGTCGATCCTGATATTCGCGGGACGCTGGCACAGCCGAAGGCTGACTGGCGGCAAGCCATGCCTCACGGCGTTCGTCACCAGTTCGCTCACCGCTAGCTCCGCATCCTCCGTGAGGTGTGCCAAGTTCCAGCGGAGCAGGATCTCCCGCACAGCCTCGCGTGCCCGGCCAGGAGCGGTGTCGTCGTCGGGAAGAGCCACCACGACTTCGTCGTCAGCTCGTTCCGCACCGGTACGCGCAGCAGCGCTCATGCACGCTGTCTGCCCCGGGGTGGCGCACCGCAACCTCATTCCCGCCGAGGGCTGCGGGTGACGCCGCCTCATAGCGGTTATTGGCGGCACGCCGAACGCTCGGAAGCGGCACGTCTGCCGCTGGGGGATCGGCCCGCTCCCTGACAACGGTCTCCTGGACCTCGGTGTAGCGCTCCGACGGCCCCGCCGCCAGCACGTCGCAAATCTGGATCACCGCCGGCTGCGCGATGCGCGTGCCGACTGCGCGGTGCGGTCCCTGTTCGATGACGTCTTGCCGTCCGTCGCCCGGACGGCTTCGTTGGCCAGTGACCACGGCTGCTCCGCTGCTGACGGAAGGACCGGCAAGAGTCCGTCTCCCCGAGCGGGGAGTGCGACGGTCGCTGATAATTTTCGGTCAATAGCGGCGGTTGAGGGGGGCAAATGAGCGAGATTCCGATCCAACATGTTCGCCTTGTCCACAAGCCCCGGGAGCGGGGTCACACGCTGGGCTTTGAAGAGGATCTGCGGGATCGTGCGGCCACCGAGCGCGACGTGGCTGCAGATGAGCGTGATCGGGTGGCCGATGTGCGTGATGCCGTCGCCGACCAGCGTGACGTCGACGTGGCCGAACGGGACGCCAGAGTAGACGGCTTGGTCCGGTCGGCTCTGATGCGTGACAAGCAGGCCGAGAAGCGGGACCGGGATGCTGAGGTACGCGACGATCTTGCCGACCAGCAAACCAGCCCGGAGGCAGGCCAGTCCATTCTGAATCGTGCGCTGAGCGCCGCAGACCGACTTGCGTCCGGGACGGACCGCGACCTCAGCGCCGGTGACCGGGCGGACCTGCTTGAGGCCAATCAGCGCCTCGCTTCCCGCCAAGAAGCCACGCGTCACCCCGGCATGAAGCTGCGGCGACTGATCAGAACGTCGCCTCGTGGCGGTGTCAGCGCCGACTGATCGGCACGCCCCCCGGCCGCTGGAGCAGGGCGACCGTGGCGCGGACGCTGACGTCACGCTGCAAGGTGCACGGCTGATGTAGACCTGACGTCGTGAGATTCCGACGCCACGGCCTTCCGCAGGACGGGTCGGCGCTCGTCGAGGAGCACCTCGCGGTGTGGCCGCTGCTCGACGCCGACGAGCAGCAGCACCTCCT
>JBKJVH010000125.1:0-23673 GCA_046590985.1 Mycobacteriales bacterium | reverse complement strand
CGCTGCCCTTGGAACGGCGCGCGGCCGATTTTACGGGCACGGCGTGCCCCTATCGTCGGGTCCGTGGGGCATCACTACATGGTTCATCGCATCGCCTTTGGATAGGGGCACGACCGTGCCCCTATGCTAGTCATGCATGGCCTAAAGAGTCCATCAGAGGCACATCGGAAAAGGTATAACCGCAGGTCAGAGGCCTATTCACGCAGGTCAGACGATGTCCGATTCAAAAGTTCGAGTCCAGTATCGCCCACACCTATCACCGCAGGTCAGAGCCTACGTGTGCCACCTGCCCCGGGCAGATTTGCCAGATGCGTGCCAGATAGCAGGGCCGTTCCAGCCCGTTTCCGGCACGGTGAGCGGAGCCGTCTTCGCGGCAGCCGGACGGGTCCCGCAGGTGGCGCCCAGACAGCCGGATCCTGCACCGGTGGTAGGTCGAGGAACTCCACGAGGACGGCCGCCGGGTCGCTGCGCTGCGTGTGCGCATGAAGCAGTTCGAGGACGACGTCGCTCGGGTGAGAGTGACCGCTTGGATTCCAGCGAACGACGCAACAGTGGCCTACTTCTGGGACGACTGTAGGGCTGTCAATCGTTCTGCGGGGGGTGCCGGCCGGTACCCGCAGCCGGTGGCGCTTTTGGCGCGGCTCAGCGTCGACCTGGACCACGAACGACGAGGGCTCGGCGCGGGGCTGCTCAAGGACGTGATCGCCCGCTTCCTGGTCGTGGCCGACGAGATCGGATGCCGGGCGCTGCTCGTGCACGCGGAGTCTGACGTTGCCAAGGACTACTACCTGCACCTGATCCCGGAGTTCGTGCCCTGTCCGAGCGACCCGCTGCACCTGGTGCTTCTGGCCAAGGGCGTTCGCAAAACGCTGTTCCGGGAGTGACCGGGGAGCGAAGGTAGATATTGGCGACCGGGTTGGCGACACCGGTGGCAACCCGGAAGCGCTTCGTGCCATAGCCACCAGGCATCATTCCAGCGCGTGCAGACGGGCCGTGCTTCCAGGCCGGCCGATCGATCCACGGTGGTGCATCCCGTCCTCATCTGCCGATGAGCGCACCTTGAGGAGACGCAGGAATCGGTCTGGCTGCTGTCCGACCCAGGGCCTCGGGAGCCAGCGTTCCCGAGCTTTGGTCGCCTACAGCCAGCCTCTGCGGGCCGCTTCGACCCCTGCTTGGAACATAGTGGTGGCACCGAGGGTGTCGCGGGCCAGCGTCAGGCGACGGCGTACCGTGCGCTCGCTGAGGCCGAGCAACCGAGCCAACCGGTCCTCAGTCAGGCCGGTGCCGAGCAGCTCGACGAGCTGCCTCACCTCAGCATCGACGTCGTCGGGCGATACGGCGCGTAGAGCTACTGGCTTTGCGGTGAGCCACAGCGTCTCGAAGAGGGTGGCGAGTGAGTCCAAGAGCACTGAGGGTCGTACGAGCAGGGCGGACGGTTCGTCGTCCGGTCCGTGCTCCAGCAGCGGAAGCATGGCCAAAGCGTCGTCGGCCAGGACGAGCTTGAGGGGGACGTCGGCGAGGACCCGGCCGTCCTCGCCCGCCGCGATCTCACCGCGTACCCGTGCCAGGCTCGTGGGGTCGTCGAACAGGCTCTGGTCGTAGATGGTGCGGTAGCGCACGTTGGCGGCCATCCGCTCCTGTTGCAGCGGGTCGGTGCCTGCGCCTCCAGCGGCGACCTCGGTGACGTACGGCGGCCGGTCGAGCATGCGGATCTGCCTGACCGCAGTGCGCTGCATCTGGACCTGGGCGGCTCGGATCGCCCCGGCGCCGGTCACGATGCTCACGAGCCCCTCGGGGCTGTGGCGCTGGTCGCCCTGCGCGACGCGTCGAGCGAGCTGCCTGGTGCACACCTCGGCCCTCGCCAGCTCCTCGCGTCGCAGGTGCAGCAGGGCCTCGAGCGCCGGTTCGACGGGAGTGGCGAGGTAGCTGGTGCCCGTGATGTCGTGCAGGGCGAGACCTAGGGCTACGAGTTCCTCCAGCGCCTGCCGTGTTGTCTCGCGGGGTTGTCGCAGCCGTCGAGCGACGCCGGTTGTGGATCGCTCGCCGTGCAGGGTCAATGCCTCGTAGGCGCGCCGCTGCACCTCGCTCAGGCCGAGAGCGGCGAGCGGACCCAAATCGGTAGCCATGGACGAGTGTAGTCCGTGAACGGCCATGGCCGCTATCGGCCATCAAAATGGGAAGGACACGTGGTGCCCAGGTCGAACTCTCCAGGCATCCCAGTTTTGCAGGTCTTCTCGAGGAGAGCAGCCATGAAGACGGTCCGCTTCGCCCTACTGGCCGCCACCACCGCTCTGGCCTTGACGGCGTCATTGGCAGGCGCGGCCCCCACGTCCCGTGCGCAGGTGACCGATCCGGCAGGTGATGCGCTCGCGCCCGGCTTCGACATCGTCAGCGCCCAGCTGTCCACCACCGGCGCCACGGCGACCCGCAAGGTCGGGCAGAGGGTGCTGAAGACTTACACGCCGAAGACTCTGGTGGCGACTATCACGCTGGCGCAGCCGCCGTCCACCACTCCTGGTACCTCGATCCAGCTCCACGTCGCGACCACCGCCTGTGGCGGAGGGTACTTCGAGTACCAGTACACCCCCGGAGCCTTGGTCAGCAGGGTCTCGGAGCCCGGCGACCTCTTCGTCAGCGGGTGCGGCCCTAGCTCCGGCACCGGAGCCAGCGAGTACCTGCCCGACGTCCGTGCTCAGGTGAAGGGCAGCACCATCACCTGGACGATGCCGCTCTCGGACATGGGCAGCGACCTGCCGCTGAACACGGTCTTCAGCGGCTTCCGCGTCTCCGCGGACATCAACGAGCCCGTCACGGGCCTCGCCGGGGGCTCGTATGCGGGCCGCGCCACCAACGGAGCGGTCGGCGACATCGACGACGCCTCGAGCGACGCGACCTGGAAGCTCGGCTAGCACACCGCTCACCCCAATTCGGCACACCCTCAACTCAGGAGAACTCATGTCTCGCCGACCCTCCGTCTCCGGAATCGCCCGGCCGCGCAGCGTTGTTCTGCTGCTCGCCGCGGCCGTGTTCCTGACGACGGCGCTGCACGCCTCTGGAGCGACGCCGATCCACACGCAGCTTGGTGGTGCGGCCGCCCGGTACGCCGGGACGCACTTCGGCGACGGCAACATCCCGGCGGGTTGCATCCTGGACCGGGACGAGGCCAACCCGGACAACTCCTGCTTCCACATGAAGGTCGGCCTCAACGCCCTCGACTCACCTGAGGTCAACGTCGCGGTGCTCGTCCCGGTCTCCCCGACAGCCGAGCGTGACATGCGGATCATGCGCCAGGCCGTCGAGATGTGGGGCGGCGGCATCAAGGGCCTGGCCGCACAGATGAACCTGCCGTGGCTGGCCAAGGGCGTGCACTTCAACGTCACGACCAAGCTCGTCCCGGTCAATGCCGCGGGCCTCCCGGTCCAGGCGATCAACCTGGTCAAGCCGAAGATCGTCGTCATCGCGACGAACCCGGTCGGTGGCATCGGGATCGGTATCGACCCGGTCGACTTCGTCGGCGCGCTCGGCATCACCGGGGACAACGGCTCCCCGTGCGCCAGCATCGTCAACCCGTTCTCCCTGGAGGCGTGGCAGGCCAACCCGTCCTTCGACGGGCACCACGGCAAGCTCGGTGGCAGCTATGTGCAGCAGTGCGAGGGTGCCGGCGGCGCGGTCTGCTTCTCGGTCAACGGCGCGGTCGACCCGGTCCCCGGCACGACTGACTTCTTCTCGCTCTACGACCTGGTCGCGCACGAGACCGGCCACTGCCTGACCCTCGGTCACGTGGGTGACGGCGCCGACGGGCCGTGGGGCCCGACGCCGACGAACGACATCATGGCGTACAGCTCCGACCCGGTGGACCACGCCAAGTGCGCCTCCACGCTCGACGTCGAGGGCTTCGCGCTGCGGATGAGCAACTTCCTCGACGTCAACGGCGACGGCAAGGTCAACGTCAAGGACGTGCTGGTCCCCAACGACCTGATCGGCGACAAGGTCAGCTCCTTCCAGGTCCAGAACCCCAAGGACCACTGGTACGCCTCCTCCACCGGTGACCCGCAGGACTGCCCGCAGCCGGACGTCGGCCTGCTGCCGTTGTCTGAGGAGACCAACTGGGCGCCGGCGACCGTCGCGACGACCACCCCCTCACTCACCGTGCGCTCCGCGAAGGGCGCGTCCGGTCGCGTGACGTGGACTGGCAACGCGGCCCGGGTGTCCAACCAGCCTGTGCCGACCAGGCGCTCCGCATCGATCACCGACCAGACCGGTGACGGTACCGTGCCCATGACCGACATCACCGGCCTCGCCGCCGCGGTGACCCCGACCGCCGTCAAGGCGACCATCAAGCTCGACCGGCTGTGGCCGACCACCGATGGCGGCCGCGCCACCGGCTACGGCCTGTACGTCGGCGGCCGCAAGTTCGACTCGTTCGTGACGACCCAGGGCACCGGCAGCGAGGTCCAGACCATCGACTCCGGCGGTCGCCACCTCATGCCGGCCGGCACCTCGACCTGGGACACCACGGCGAACACGGTCACCTTCACCATCCCGCGCAGCTACCTGGCGACCAACCGGATCGTCGCGCCGTACGCGATCTTCGCCGAGACGGGCATCCACATACGGACCAAGGACTGGGTGACCTCGCTCGACCGCGCTCCGGCCACCGGCGCCGTGCGGCTCGCCGGCCCGGCGATGACCGGTGTGAAGCCGGACGCGCCGTTGGCCAAGATGCCGACCACGCGGACGTTCACGCTGCAGCACCCTGGCGGGAACGTGTTCACTCCCGCAGACACCGCCGGCGAGACCCTCCCGCTCGTCCCGGCCGTCGGCAACGTGCACCACCTCGCGCTGCCGATCAAGGAGCAGTCCGCCGTCGCCGTCACCGTGACCTGGGACGCCTCGCAGGCCTTGCTGGGTCTCGCCGTCAGCGGCGGATCCGGGCAGGTCGTGAAGAGCGGGACCGGCTTCGTCACCGTCACGGTGCCGTGGGCGCACCGCGAGCTGGATGTCCAGGTGATCCCGAAGGAGCTCGTCGCTACGTCGGTGCGCTACACGGTCACGACCAAGACCACCGCGCTCATCGCCAACGCGGACGGTGACGGCGTGCCGGACATCGCCGACCTGTGCAAGACCAAGAGCGGCCCCGTCGCCTCGGGCGGCTGCCCCGACACCGACCGTGACGGCCTGCTCGACAGCCGCGACAGCTGTCCCAAGGCGGCAGGCGCCGGCAGCAACGGCTGCCCGACCGCGGCGAACGACAAGGTCGTCGCGTTCCTGGACGGCACGCAGGTCGGCGTGACCTACCTGATGACCCGCCACGGCAGCTACGACTTCAGCGGCTGGGCCACCGCGAAGCGCGGCACCCACACCCTCACGCTGGCCTGGTACAGCGGGCCCAGCCTCATGAAGACGGTCAGCCGCTCCGTCACCGTCGGGTAGGTATTGACCTGGTACGGACATGACCGAATCCGGCCACATCCCAGCCGCGACGGTCGGACACTGCCTGCGTTGGACAGAAGAAGAGCCCACCACGAGCTCTCCCGGTGAAAGGGCCCGAGCATGTCCATCTCCCTCGTCCGCCGCATCGCGGTCCTGAGCCTGCTGATCGGCAGCGCCGTACCGGTCGGCCTCGCGCGCGGCGCTGCTACATCTGACGTCGTGATCGGCCTGATCGACACCGGCGTGAACCTCCAGCACCAAGAGTTCTCCCCGGACCAGCTGGTCGGCTGGTGGGACTTCGCCCGAGACAGCGGAACCCACCTGCCGGCGCCCGGGCAGACGTTCGACCCGGCCGTCGCGCCGAACGACCCGGTCGGTCACGGCACCGCAACCGCGTCCATGGCCGTCGGCAGGAACGTGTCCGCAGCCAAGACCCCCTCGCTCGCGCCTGGGTACCACTTCGCGATGGCCAACGTCTTCACCGCCGGTGGAGCGACCGGCGGCACCCTCACCGGTTCCGTCGGCGAAGCCATTCGATGGGAGGTCGACACCATCGGCGCCAAGGTCATCAGCATCAGCATCGGCACCCTCGCCCCGATCCCTCTTGCAGCGACCTTGGACGACACCTACCGGGCCATCGACTACGCCCGTTCCCAGGGCGTTCTCGTCGTCGTCGCCAACGGCAACGGCCTCGCCGACACCGGGGTCGTCCCCAGCACGGGAGCGTTCAGCAGCTACGCCGAGTCGACCCACGTGCTGGCAGTCGGCGCCGCCGGCGCCGGGGCCTACCTGACCTCCTACCAGCCTGAGGTCGTCTCGGACTACCAGGTCACCGCCGCCTCCAACACCGACAACACCGGCTACGTCGCTGAGGTCGGGACGAGCTTCGCGACGCCCCGGGTGGCTGGCTTTGCCGCCAGGCTGCTCGGCGAAGCAGCTGCCAATGGACGCACCCTGTCTGCCGACGCGCTCGAGGTCCTGGTGAAGTACAGCGCCACGCCTGACAGCACCTATCCGGCGCTCGTCTACGGCTACGGGGCGATCGGCTCGGCGGAGCTCCCCGCCGCCCTCGCGCACGCTGCGAACGGCACGCTGTTCACGCGGCCGACCCCCGACAACGACGCGATGTTCGTCGAGGAAGTCGCCGGGACCGAGCGCAGCCTCAACCAGCCAGCCGCCTGACGCGCCACCCGATCCTCTTGCTTGCGCGAGGACGTCACACCCAACGAATGACCACGTGGCACGAGCAAGCCATCGACCCTCCTCGGCGGGCAACGCGGGAGATCCCCTGCAGATCGGCAGGCAACGCCGGAGGGCTTACCAGGCCCCGAGGAGGGTCCGCCGCAACATCCGTATCTGCCGCTGTCGTGTCGGTCGGGTCTTGCCGCACGGGTGTCGAAGTTCTACGATGTAGCACATGACTGAGGTTGGTGTTCGGGCTCTCAAGCAGAACGCGTCGGCGGTGGTGGCCCGCGCAGCCTCCGGGGAAGCGGTGACGATCACCGATCGAGGGCGGCCGGTGGCACAACTAATCCCCCTGGGCGCCTCGCAACTCCAGCGGCTGATCGCGTCGGGTCGGGCTCGCCCTGCTCGACGTGCACTGGTCGACCTGCCCGCCCCATCTTCCGGACCGAGCGTAAGCGCCTCCGTCGCGGCGGGGCGCGACGAGCAGCGCTACTGATCGTGGCGTTCTACCTGGACACCTCGGCTCTGGCGAAACTGGTGGTGGCGGAGCCTGAGACGCCCGCCCTGCGGGCCTGGCTCTCCGAGGAAGACAAGACGCTCGTGTCGTGTGACCTGACCCGAACCGAACTGACCCGAGCCGTTCGTCGCGTCGCACCCGACCGCATCCTTGAGGCACACGCCCTGCTTGACGGGCTCACCCTGTTGACCGTTCCGGCGAGCACGTTCGCCGCAGCCGGCAGATTGGACCCGGACGAACTTCGATCCTTGGACGCCATCCACCTCGCCGCGGCCCTTGAGCTTGGCGACGACCTCGAGGCGCTTGTTGCCTACGACGAACGACTCCAGCATGCTGCACGCCTCAACGGCATCGAGGTCGTTGCCCCAGCGTGAGATGGCCGCCGCGGTCGTCGGACGTGCAGCGCCTGCTCCAGGTCGACCCCTTCCGGCGCAACGACTGGGACTGGCGCGACGAGGGCGCGATGCCCCCAGGACGCTCCAGCCCGGAACGTCCTAGTGGCCGTCACCGTGGAGAACGGCTCCTCACGGTTGTCTCGCGGCTGTTGTACGCCTCGGGGCGGAGCGCCAGGGGACGCCTGCAACGTTCTCGTCTGCCGCCGACCGCGAACTGACGATCGGGCCTCGGAGCCTGCCGGACGCTGAACGCTCGTGGACACAAGGGGTAGGCACGGGCTCGGCGGGGTCGCCGGGATCACCGAGCTTCCCCACTAGGGTCGGCCCGTGACGTCAGGGGTCGACAAGCTCGCGGGCCGCCAGCGGGACCTGTTGGATGCGTGGATGCCCGGGGCCACCGTGATGCGCGACCACAGTTGGGGCCTGGTCGGGACGGTCGTCCTAGAGCTGGAGCACGAGGGGTCGAAGTACATCGCGAAAGCTGGTGATGCGAGCGACCTCCACATTGCCCGTGAGATCAACGCGCATCGCGAATGGCTCACGCCGTGGACGTCACGGCAGCGTGCACCAGAACTGGTTTACGCGGACGTGGACGTCAAGCTGCTCGCTTGCCGGTATCTGGAGGGCGGTCTCGTGCAAGGGTCCGATCACGAATGGCGACCCGAGACCTACCGCAAAGCCGGGGCGCTGCTTGCGGACCTTCACGACCAGTTCTCTTGCGAAGACCCGGAGTTCGAGGCGCGCCAGAAGATCAAAGCGCTCAGGTGGCTCGATTGACCCCACCGGATAGCACGGAGCGTGGAAGCTGAGCTACGGGAGGTGATCGCGTCTTGGCCTACACCGGCGGTCTCCGTTGTCCCCACCCATGGCGACTGGCAGCCCCGGAACTGGCTGATTCACGAGGGCGTGGTGAGCGTGATCGACTTCGGGCGAGCCGAACTCCGTCCGTCCTTCACCGACGTCGCCCGCCTCGAGGTTCAGCAATTTCTCGCCAGCCCTGCTCTCGAAGCTGCCTTCTTGGAGGGCTACGGGCGAGATCCGCGGGACCCTAAGGCTTGGCACCGGAACCAGGTGCGTGAGGCAATCGGCACTGCGAGCTGGGCGTACCAAGTTGGGGATCTACCTTTCGAGCAGCAAGGCCATCGAATGATCGCGGAGGCACTCGCTGGCCGATGAGAAGGACACCAACGCGCTATGCCAGGCTGGGCCATGCCCATCACGAACCCGTGGGTCGAAGGCTCCGCTCCCACTGAGAGTTTGCCGCGTGGGGACCTTGAGGAACGTATCCTCAACCTTCTCTCAACCCACAACACCGCCGTGATCGCCACCGTGATGGGCGACGGCTCGCCAGTGCCACACCGGTCCGTTACTACAGCCTGGGCCTCGAGATCTTCTCTACGAGTTGGAACGCCTCGGTTAAGTCTCGAAACATCAAACGTGACCCGCGCGTCTCTGTTGGGATCGTCGCCCCGCTCGTCGGTCAGGCCAGTAGTCGAGGCGCACAACTCTTCGGCACGGCGCGCACTCGTGAGCATGACCATCCGACAGCGCAGCAGTACTGCGAAGCCTTTCGCTGGCAGTCCGATCACGTTGAGCAAGGGAGGTCGCTCAACAAACCACCGCGGGATCCCTCACGGTCATCTCACCTGCTCGCATCGTCTACACCGAGCATTGGCTCCGTCGCTCGGGATTCGCCCCACGACAGATCTGGACTTCAGAGGACTGACTCGGCCATCCGCTCACGCCGCGAAGCCGGTGTGGCCTCAGTTGGCTGGGGTCACCGCGGGTCTCACGCCAAACCATTGCTCCGCGCTGAACTCTTCGAACCGCTCCCTCTCGTGAAAACCGAGTTTCGCCGCGAGGCGCACGGAGCGTTCGTTGGCGGTCTGCGTACACAGCACCACGGCCTCACAGGGCAGCGCCTGGTCAGCCCAGTCCAGTGCGGCGGCGCACGACTCAGTGGCGTACCCGTGCCCCCAGGCAGACGGCAGGAACAAGTAGCTCAGCTCGACCTCATTCGCCTCCGGCCCGAGGTGTCCCCGACGGTCCGCATCGCGCCGGGAGAACGACACCAAACCGACCATCGCACCCTCGAGTTCTACCGCGAAGAAGCCCGGATGTTGCCCGGGTGTCTGTGGGACAACCTCCTCAAGATGATCACGAGGCGGTGGGCCGCCAAGGTAGGCGTACACATCCGGCGAGGCGTGCAGCTCGATCACAATCGTGCGGTCGCGGGGCTCAGATTGGCGCAGGACGAGTCGCTCGGTTCGGATCGGGGCCGGTGGCCAAGCGACCGATCCAAGTTCTGCCATGTTCTCGAGCCTAGTGGGGGCTCGACGCCCTCCGAACGTCCTCGTCCGCCGCTGGCCAACCACGGTGCAAGTTCGAACCACATGACGGTTGGCTGGTGCGCTGGTCTCCAACCTCCGGGGACAGCGGCCCTTGGATCGCGCCGCTATCCGGGCCTCGTGCAAACCCCGATTTCCGATTGATGTCCGGACGCGTCGTCCATGACGATAGGGCGCATGCCCGAGAACCCCTGGCCATTGCGACTGCACGAGCTGTTCTTCCGCGACGCAGTCGCATCAGACGTCGAGGCGTTGCTGTCATTCCGAAACGACCCGGCGGTCAACCACTTCATGGTCCGCACCTACGTCGACCCAGACGACCTGCGCGCGGACTGGCTTGCTGTTGCAGGCAGCCCGACGGATTACTCCTGCGTCGTGGAAAGAGCCGGCGAGATCGTGGCGATGGGCTTCCTGGACATCGTCGACGGCGCCGGGCAGCCTGGCCACCCCACTGGGACCGAAGGCGTCATCGGCTACATCGTGCAGCCCCGAGTTGCAGGCCAAGGGATCGGCACGGCAACAGCACGTGCTCTCTTGCACGCGGCCTTCGACGGACTCGGCCTACGTCGAGTCACAGCAGCCGCCAACGCTGACAACACCGCGTCGGTGAGAGTTCTTGAGCGGGCGGGCATGCGCCGGGAACGCCTTTCGGTGAAGGCGCTATGGCACCGCGAACTGGGATGGCTAGACGAGGTGGGGTACGCGCTCCTCGACGACGAGTGGCGCGCGGGGGGCGCGACAGCCTGTCGATAGGCAACGGCCCTGCGCGTCCCGTCGCCGGCCGACCAACCATCCCGAAATGCGCCGTGCTCGCTACGGAGGTCCTTCTCCGCGGCGCTCCGAAACATCCGCTCATGCCGCGACGCGAGCTCCCGAGCGGGACAGGGTCAAGAATCCTGCACGCGGCAAATGGCCGGCGCCGGGAATGACACAGCCCACCCCCATTGTTGAGCGTGCAACTACCCGTCGTAATGACCAGAGGGCGTGAAGCAGATGGCAAAGATCCTTGTATTCGGTGGAACTGGCTACACGGGCAGCAACGTCGTTCGGGAAGCCACCTCACGTGGGCATCGCGTTGTGTCGGTAAGCCGATCCCAACCAAAGGATCCGGTCGAAGGAGTTCGGTACGAGGTCGGCACTGTCGAGGAACTTGGGCCGCGGCTCATCCCTGGCACTGACGCCGTCGTCGCCGCGCTGGCGCCGCGCGGCGACATGGTCGGACGCCTCGTCGACGTCTACGGCGAACTCGCACGCCTGTCGGCACATTCGGGCGCTCGCTACCTGCAGGTCGGCGGATTCAGCTCGCTTCGGCCCGCCCCGGATGCGCCACGCTTCGTCGAGGGAGAGATGCCCGAGCAGTACAGGCAGGAGGCTGCGGAAGGCGAGGCAACGCGCCTCATGTTGGTCAACCGCGCACCGGCCGAACTCGATTGGGTGTTCGTCAGCCCCGCGGGCTCCTACGGCTCCTGGGCCCCTGGCGCACGCACGGGGGTATACCGCATCAGCGGCGAGGTGGCCCAGTTCGACGCCGATGGCGGCTCGAACATCTCGGGAGCGGACTTCGCGGCCGCGATCGTCGACGAGGTGGAAACTGCCGCGCACCACCGCGCCCACATCGGCGTCGCGTACTAGGAGCTGTCTCTTCACCACCGGCGCGTCGGAACCGGCCTCTGCGCAGCTCGGAGGGCGAGCCGGTCGCGTGGGTCGGTGGATCCGCCGTCCGAACGGCTCTCCTCACGTGACGACGATCAGCCGCGCGCTCAGGGCAGAGCGTCCGCTCATCCCGCGACGAGGCGCCAGCAAAGAGCCGGCATCAGCCGGCGGTTAGTGTCCCCGGCCGGGTGTCCCTACGCAGGCCGCCGGGTTGCGGCCTTCTCGGCGTTCTACAGCGCGGCCGCGTACGCCTTCGCCTGGGCCGGGGTGAGGTTCTTAGACAGACGAGGAAGCACGGCGCCCTTCACGTAGTCGTATTCCACGAGTGCGGGAGTGTCCTTCGTGACCGACGTGATGTCGTCGGCCCGGGCTTGCGCCCGCTCATGGTTCTCGAAGACCTCAACACTGCCCCGAGCTCGACAGAGCCGAGATCGTCGTCAAGGACGTCAGCCTTCTTGATCCGGGAGTCAGCGAAGGCGACCTTGTCCAGGCAGCCGTTGGGGCGCCCCCGTAACTTGTTCTGGTCAGTGTTCTCGTCGTAATCGACGGTCAGAATCAAGGGCAGCCCGCGGCCTTGAGTGCCGTCACGACCTCCGCGCCCATCTTCGGCTCTGCTGCGACAGGTGAGCTTTGCGCGACCGTCGGGCTCGATGTAGAGGCAGGCATACAACTGCGAGGCCGCTTCTCCGGGATCGCGTCGCACACCCCGCGTCGGTCCGTTACGGCACCGCCGGCGAAGTCCGCAGGCAACGACGAGCGACGCTGCACGCGCCATCGCGGCGAACACCAAGCGCCTTCGGCACCGCCGGCCCGAACCCCACCGTTGCCGGCAGCAGTCTGGATCAACCAGATCAGGTCCCACGATCCCCTCGTGCCGCGGTGGTGCCCCCGTCACTCCACAGTCGTGACGAGCGGGCTTAGCTGAGTACTACGACAAAGATGACTACTCAGGGTGACAGTTTCGCGGCTGTTGGTGATGGACACTGGGTACACCCGAGGACTCTCGAGGGCGGGGCAGCTACGGCCACGGGGTCGTCGCACGGATGGACGGTGGTGGGATGGCTACGGCGGCGGCGGCCCGAAGCGCAATGCTTGTCAACGACTTGGCCCGAGCACTGGGCAGCGACGCGAGCGGCTTCGAGGTCCATTACATGCCGACGATGGACATCGCGTCCCAGCACTGTTCGGGCTTCGAGGCGTTGGTGCGCTACACCCACCCGCAGCTTGGCGCGGTGTCACCCGCGCTGTTCGTCCCTCTCGCCGAACAGCACGGACTGGCAGGCGTGCTCGGAGACTTCGTGCGCGGTCAGGTCGTCCAGGATGTCCGGGCCGGGCTGTTACCGGCCGTTCGGGTCGCGGTCAACGTCTCCGCCCTGGAGCTAGCGGATCCGCGGTTCGCCGACCGGTTCCTGGACCTGCTCGACCAAGCCGGGCTGCCGGTCGGGCGGATCGGGGTTGAAGTCACCGAAACGGCGGTCGCGGCGCACTTCGCCGCGGCCGTCGAGGCGTTGCACCGGCTGCAGGCCGCGGGGGTGTCGGTGGCGTTAGATGACTTCGGCACCGGACATGCGTCCTTGGACTACCTCGCTCGGCTGCCGTGCGACACGGTGAAGATCGACCAGTCCTTCGTCGCTGGACTGGAGCTCGACGAGGGGTCCGCCGCCATCGTCGCTGGGGTGATCGGGATGGCCCATGCGACGGGCCACAGCGTCATCGCCGAGGGGGTCGAGACCAGCAGTCAGCTCCGCGCCCTCGCCGCTTTGAACTGCGACGAGGCGCAGGGTTACTTGTTCGGCCGACCGGCGCGGCCGAGCCTGATCCCAAGCCCCCGCGCCCCGTCCTGGCCGTCAGCGGGCGCCGCCCCGGCCCGGTTGGTGTCGCGACCACGTGCCCGCTCGACGGAGGTGCCAGCCCAGCTACTGGTCGACCTGACACGCGACATCGGCGACGCTGTCAACATCGGGTCAGCGTTCGCCTTGCTGATCACCGCGTTGCGGCCGCTGCTGGACTTCACCGGCGGGTCGGTGCAGATTCTCGGCCCAGACGGCATTCGGCTGGCCGCTGCGCACCCGGAGCCGACCACCGAGGCCTGGCAGGCTCGGCTCCCGACCGGGCAAGGAGTCGGTGGGTCCGTGATCGCGACCGGTCAGCTGCGCTACCTGCCCGACATCACCACACCGGCCGCGGCGGTCTCGGCTGACCGCCGGACCCGCACCACCACCCGGCACACCCGGTCCTACCTAGCCGTGCCGCTGTTCGACCGGTCCCGATGCATCGGGCTGGTCCAGCTCGACTCGGTGGAGGCCGAGGCGTTCGGCGCGGACCTGCAGCTGCTCTTGGCAGCCTGCGCGATCCCCCTCGGCCACATCCTGACCCGCACCGACCGCATGAGCACTCCCGACGGCGGCCGACCTCATGAGCGACCGTAACAATGGGCGTACCGCATGTCCGAGCGCACCGTGATCGTCGGCCTGGGCAAGCCGACAAGGCACAGCGCGTACACCGGCCCCGCCGCGGTCAGCAGGTACTGGTGAGCAGTTTGCTGGTGAGGATGGACGGGCCGGCGCACCGCTCGGTGCCGTAGATCTGTGCGATCCCAGCGGTGACAGTCATCGGCCCGGGCAATCGCCCCTCGGCCGTCAGGAGCGACGGCGATCTGGAGGAAGATCAGCAGCGTCCGGGAGTTGCCCGAGCACCGACGGTCGCCGCCACTGACGTACTGCCGCCGTTGTGGCTGTCAGGGCAGCGAGGCGAACCGTCCACTGGTTCGTGGGGTCGGCGATCGACGTGCCGGTCGGCGGAATCGTGGTCCGGTCCCGGTAGCTGGTGTTCGGGCGGGCCAGGCTGTGCGTCACGTACACGTGGCTCAGGTCCCGACCAAGCGACCCACAACGCACCGCAGGCGTCCACCGGACGGGCGGGGAAAGATCCGATCCAGCGACACGTTCGGTCCCCGATGGAGACGTCGGTGTCGAGCCAGGTGGCGCCGCCGTCGAGGGACATCGCCACATAGACCCCGTTCGCTGTCGAGGACGTCCTACCCGACGGCCGAGGACAGGGTGGCGTTCGCGGTCGACGGGGCGACGAAGGCCGTGCCTATCGGCCTGGGGACCGCGGTGCTGCGGGTGTCCACGACGATCGGCCCGAGCTCGATGTGGTGGTTGGTGCCGGGCCCTGCGCCTGGGCGAGCGAGCGTTGTTCGGTGATGAGCCTGTCGAGGCGGCGTGGCTGACCAGTGCAGGCACAGCGCAACCGGACCCGGCCGGAACGTCCGACTGGTCATGTCCGACGGCATCCATACCGGGGCGCCATCAGAACTCGGTACCGCCCCGGATCCCTCTGGGCCGGCCATCGGGGTCGTAGAGAGCCCGATACATCGGCGCGGCCCACAACCTGGCCAGTCGGGACACTGGCACGGGTCGGTGCGGCTTGGCGCGGCTCCCGGACTCCAGGCTGCGTGCCCGCCAGAGCCCTCCTGCTCCGTCAAGCTCGGCGAGCCGGGCGTCACCCGGTGACAGCGCGAGATGCTCGGACCACAGCGCCAGACGGAGTTGGCGCGGCAGGATCCCGTCAGGGTCGACCACCGCGCAGGTCAGCTCGGAGTCGTGCGTCCAAGACCTGCGGTTGAAGTTGTCGGAGCCGCAGGTCACCCATTGGTCGTCGACGATGCAGACCTTCGCGTGGACGTAGACGGGGGTGCCCGCCTCGTTCTCCAGGTCGTAGATCGAGAACCGGTCGCCGCCGGCTTCGGCGAGCAGCTCCATCGCGGCCAGTTGGCCGAGCCGATTGGGTGGCCCACTGATCCGTCCGTCCGCATCCGGAAAGCGCGGCACGACAGCGATGACCTGAAGCGCCGGTGCCCGACGCAGGGCCTGCGCGATGGCGCCGGCGACGATGTCGGACCAGAAGTACTGGTCCTCGACATAGATCAGCCGCTCCGCACGCGCGAAGGCCCTCTCGTAGGCCCGGGCGATCGTTCGCTCGCCGGCGGGGGCGAACGGAAAGGCCGGTCGCTTGCAGGGGTAGGTGCGCAGCACCTGCACCTGATGCGACCCGGCGGGCGGCGGGGCCTTCTTGGTCGGATCAGCGAGGGGGGTGGGCGGAGCGTTTCCGTTCGCCGGCCGTCGCAGCAGGCGACGCAACGAGCTCGGGTGGTCCAGGCGGGTCGGGTCATTCCACCGCTCGGTGAACGTCAGCAGCACGTCCGCGACGGCTGGTCCGCGGATCTCCACCATGGCGTCGTGCCACGGTGGGCGCGAGCCGTACCGCCGGTCCAGCAGCAGAGTCTGCGGATCGCCGGCATGGGTCGCGTCGTCTCGTCGCCCGTGGCACAGGTCGATGCCGCCGACGAACGCAACATCGGCCGCCGGTCGTCCCTCGTGACGCACCACCACCATCTTCTGGTGATGCGACCCGCCGCGTCGGACGCGCTGGTCCAACAGGGCCTCGCCGCCCGCCGTGTTGATCTGCGCTCCCAGCTGTGCGTTCTCCTGCGCGCTGAACTTGGTCTTGTCGCTGTGCGAACGCCACAGCAACGCCCGCACCGTCACGCCGCGGCGAGCGGCGGCGCACAGCAACTCCGCAACGGTGAGGCCACCGTCGGCCAGCAGCTCGTCAGCGTCGCCCCGCCAGTCGGTGAAGTAGACCTCGTCACCCGCCGCAGCCGCGCCGACAACCTCGGCCAGCCGTGCAAAGTAGTCCGTGCCGTGCACATGGGGAAGGACGACGTTCCCTCCCGACCACGGACGCTCTGCCCGGGGCAGGAACCAGTCGCTCACCGGTCCAGACTGTCAAACGCATCCAGGAAGATCCAGGCCGTACCTCCATTATTCGCGTGAGCCCAAGATCCAGCGCTGTCGGAAAGGTGGATTGAAGCCCGGCACGGCGGGGCGCCCTCGATGCGATCCTCAGCCATGCCACGCACCGTGGCACACTTGCCTGAGATCGGCAGAAATCCGGAGGACGGCATGGATCTTGCTGCGGTCGCAACGGGTGCTGCCAACGACGCCGGTGGGCTCGACCCTGACCTGCTCGGCAACTTCCTGAAGACCGTTGTGGACGCCGCTGCCACCGGCCGGCAGCTACGGCGCGCGGAGCTCAAGCGCTGCCGCGAGCGGGGCGCGACCGCCGCCCTCAGCGGCGTACCGCTCCGCGCCACTGTCGACCTGTACCTCTCCGCGAGCTGGCGGCTCTGGGCGCAGCTGCCCATCCAGGGCACCGCCGAACAGGTACGCGCGGCGGCAATGGCCGTGCTCCGGGCAGCAGATGACGGTGTGGCTGCTCTGTGCGAGGGCTACCAGGTCGCTCGCAACGACCTGTCCCGGCGCCAGGAGTCCGACCGCCGCGAGGTCTTCGACGCGTTGCTCGCCGGCGGTTCCGATGCCGCCCGGGTGCTCGGCCGCGCGGAGTCCCTGGGTCTGGACCTCGCCATGCCCCACGCTGTGTACGTCGTCCAGTCGGACACTCCCCTGGAAGCATCCGTCGCCGGACGGCTCGAGCGTGCTCTGCAGGGAAGCCATGGTGACGCCGGGGTTCTGCTTGCTGAGAAGCACGGTCGGACGGTGCTCATCGTCAACGCCCCCGATGGCGACGCGCTGCACCACGTGACGGAGCAGCTCAGCCAGGTGCTGGGGACAGCAGGGGCATGGCAGGCCGCGGTTGGTCGTCCCGCCGGAGGCGCCGACGGGGTCCGCTCGTCCTACCTGCAAGCCCTCGATTCACTCGAGCTAGCGGCCCGGCTGCGGCTTCCCGCCAGGGTCGTCGACGCTGCCCAGCTGGTGGTGTTCCGGGTGTTGCTCCGCGACCGGGCGGCGGTGGCCGAACTGATCACTGGCACCCTCGTGCCCTTGACCGCGGCCAAGGGTGGAACAGCGGCGCTGCTGGCGACCCTGGAGGCCTACTTTGACAACGGGGACAACGCGACCGAGACCGCCCGCCTGCTCCACCTCTCCGTCCGGGCCGTGACCTACCGCTTGGCTCGGGTGCAGGACCTGCTCGGGATCGACCCTTCGGATCCCGCGTTGCGGTTCACCCTGTACGCGGCCGTCGTTGCTGCCCGCTTGATCGACTGGCCCACACAACCGCTGTGATTGCCGGAAGTCGGCAGACAGCGATCAGAAGGTCGTCCGGCCGTCGACGGTGAAAAGGCTGGCCTCAGCGGACAGGCTGGAGCTACCCCACTTCACCAGGAGCCTGCTGTGATCGACGTACCCCTCTGGCTGTGGCTGGCCTTTGCTGCCACCGTCGCCCTCGCGCTCGCCATCGATCTGCTCGCCCACAAGGACGACCACGTCATCGGCTTCAAGGAAGCCGCCATCTGGAGCGCCGGCTGGGTCGCCCTGGCTGTGGTCTTCGGCGGCGTGGTCTTCGCCGTCCTCGGCGCGGACGCCGGCGTCGACTACACGACCGCCTGGTTGCTCGAGAAGAGCCTCTCGGTGGACAACCTGTTCGTGTTTGCCCTGATCTTCGGCTACTTCAAGGTGCCCCAGGAGTTCCAGCACCGGGTGTTGTTCTTCGGCGTGCTCGGGGCGCTGGTGTTCCGCGGCATCTTCCTGGCTCTTGGCGTCGAGATCGTCACCCGCTTCGAGGCCGTCCTGTTCGCGTTCGCCGCGATCCTGCTGTTCAGCGCCTGGAAGCTGCTCCGGGGCGACGACGACGACTACGACCCGTCCTCGAGCATCGCCGTGCGGCTGCTGAAGCGGGCCTACCCGACGACCGAGGAGTACCACGGCACGAAGTTCTTCGTGATGCAGGCCGGTCGACGCTACGCCACCCCGCTGCTCGCCGTTGTCGTCGCCATCGAAGCTGCCGACCTGCTGTTCGCGGTCGACTCCGTGCCCGCCGTGTTGGCGGTCAGCGACAACGCGTTCATCGTCTACACCTCGAACGCGTTCGCCATCCTCGGCCTGCGTGCGCTGTTCTTCCTGCTCTCCGGTCTGCTCGACAGGTTCCACCACCTCAGCACCGGCTTGGCCCTGATCCTGGCTTTCATCGGCGTGAAGCTCGGCCTGCAGGCCGGCCACAAGGTCATCGACAGCTCCATTCCGGAGATCCCGAGCCTGGTCAGCCTTGCCGTGATCGTGGTCGTGCTGGCTGGCTCGGTCGGACTGTCCCTGCTGAAGCCGCGGCATACCGAGCAGGAACCGGAGCAGGAGCTCCGTCCCGTCGGCGCTCAGCCGGGGTAGCGGCACACCCAGGCACCCCTAGGTTCCCCAAGGCCTCGGCGCAGCGCGCTACCGGCGGAGGCCGACCGTCAGCAGGACAGCCGAGGCCTTCATCGCTTCGAGGGAGTGCGGCGCATCCGGTATCACCATCAGGTCGCCCGGGGAGCCCTCCCACGCGTTGTCACCGGCGACGAGCTTCACCCGGCCGTGCAGCACGTGCAGGGTTGCCTCACCCGGGTTCTCGTGCTCCTTCAGGGACTGGCCGGCGGCGAGGGCGATGAGCGTCTGCCGCAGCACGTGCTCGTGACCGCCGTACACGGTGTGGGAGCTGCGGCCGTTGCTGGCGGTCTCGGCGACCAGCAGGTGCTCGCGGACGAGGGCCGTGAGCGACGACTTGTTCATGGTTGATCTCTCTTGTCGTTGGTGGAACCGTCGAACCCGACGCCGACCTCGGATGGTAGGCGGGGCCGACCCCAGGCCGCGAGCAGCAGCTACCGGCGGCCGCGACGGACCACGAGGGCGACTGCCAGCAGGAGCGCCGCGAGGCCCGCCAGGACCGGCGCGCCACCGGTCGCCGGCAGCCCCGACCCACCTGAGCGGGCCGGCGTAGGCCGGACGACAGCAGCCACCGGGTCGAGGTCGCGAAGCACCTCGACAGCCTGGTGGAAGGTGCCGCGGTTCTCGAACGGCTGCGCCGGGGTGGCGATCGCTCCGGCCGTCAGCGGCCGGTTCTCATCGCACGTCGGTGCCTTGTCCGCGGGGCAAAAAACCGGCATCCGCCACGCCGCGGTGTCGGACCCGTGCGCCGCGGACACGGTCGCCACCGCGGACGTCAGGGCGTGCCGGAGCAGTGCGCGGCAGCCCGCCAGACCGCCGCCGCACGAGGTCGCGCGCAGCGCCGGACCGGTGCCCAGGGCGGCTCGGACGACCGACGACACCTGGCTGTGCCAGCCGTCGTAGAACCCGCCGGCCACCGCGCGGGAGTCGAGTGTGAGGTTGATGCCGCCCTGCAGCTCGGTGACGACGTCCTTGCCCAGCACCGGGTCGTACAGGTCGTGGACGACCTGGCGCCACCAGGCGTCGAACAGCAGGACCGCGGCGGAGTCGTCCTCGTACCCCTTGGTCGTGGTGTCGCGGCGATGGGCGCCGCGGGCGACCCAGGTCCGCAGCGAAGACACCAGCGCGGACTGCGACGCCGGCACCGGGCCGAGGGCGGTGAGCAGGTCGGGGAGCACGGCGACGCCGCGGAGGTCCTGGGTCGAGGCGCTGCCGCTGATGCCGACGACGTCGGACAGCGTCGCCTTGCGAGAGCGGATCAGCGACACCGTGGGGTCGCGCAGCAGCAGATCGCGGTGGATCGGCCCGTACGACCAGATACCAGGGGCGGCGCGCCACTCGCGGGCGCCCTTGTTGTTCCAGGACGACAGGTACCCCTGGGCCGGGTCGATCGCGGTCGGGTTGAAGGAGTCTCCATGCCGGGCAAAGCCATTGCTCGCGGGCACGAAGCCCTTCCAGTCCCACGCACCGGTGCCCCGGATCGGGGCGTCCAGGTCGGTGCCCGGCGCGTGCTGCTGGAACCAGCCGCTCTGCAACCAGCCGATGTGCTTGTTGCTGACGTAGAACCAGTTCTCGTTGCCGGTGTAGTGGTGCATGACCGACACGAAGTCCTGCGGCGAGTGCACCGCACCCTCGGCGATCCGTTCGAACGCGACCAGGCTCCGGAGGCCGTTGCGGTTCACGGTGGTGGAGCGCACCAGCGCGTACGGCTTACCGCCGCTGAGTGCGAAGTCATGCACCGATCCGTGGACGGAACGCATCGTCCGCAAGGTCACCGTCGAGGGTGGCGTCGTCGGATCGGTCGGCGCCAGCGGCGTGTGCAGCACCTGGTCCCGATGCGTGAACGCGATGCACTTTCCCTTGTACAGGTAGTGATCTGACGCCTTGGTGGGTGTCGCCCCCGACGGCTCGCAGAGCTGCTCGGCGAAGGTGTCGGCGTTGTCGCCGTTGGCGGTGGTGCCGCTCCAGGCGAACGAGGTGGTGTGCCCGATGAGCGGGAACGGCGAGGCGCCGGGGAAGCTCATCCCGCTCGAGTGCACCCCCGGCGCATGCAACTCGTACTCGACCAGGATCTCGGGGGAGTAGTAGCCGACCTGCGGGCCCATCGCGGCCAAGGCGCGGCCGGTCGTGCTGTGCGCGGCGCTGACGAGCAGGGCGTTGGAGGCCTCGTGCTTGAGCTGCAGGCCATGGGTGGCGAGCTCGGTTGCCCAAGCGGGGAAACCCACCCCGACGCTGGGACCGGAGGTGGACGCCACCGCGTTCCGGTGCGTCGTGGAACCCGCGTCGAGGTTGACGGCCGAGGACGGCCCGGGGCCGGGCCGGTCACTCGGGAAGGCGCGATCGGCAGTCACCGGCGCCGACCTCACCTCGAGGTTGCGCAGGTCGTCGTAGACCTTGGCGCCCTTGACCGCGCCGAGCTTCTTGATGAGCTTTGCCCGGACGTCGGACTGCAGGTGCTCGCCGTCGCCGAACACGGTGAACTGAGCGATCAGAAGGTAGGCCTCGGCGGCGGTGTCGGCCAGCGTCCAGTCGCGCGGGAGGGCGCCGAGCGCGGCGTACTCCGCCGGCAGCAAGGTGGGGTCGGTACGCGTCTTGGCGATGTACCCGTTGATGCCGGCGACGTAGTCCTTGAGGTCCTGCAGCCCGCGCGCGCCGGCCGCGCCCTCGTCGTGCGGCAGCCGCAGCGCCTCGGCCGTGAGCTCGTCGGGGGACAGGTCGAACTGCCCGACAGCCGCCTCGTCGCCTGGCACGCCGGAAGGGCCGAGCAGCTCCGAGGTGCTCCCCTCGGACGTCCGGCGCAGCACGTCCATGAGGAACAGCCGGTCCTGCGCGGTGGCGTACCCGACGGCGAACATCGCCGCGGCACGGGTCTGCCCGTAGATGTGCGGCACCTTGTACGTCGCATCGCGCACGATCGTGGCCCCGGCGATGGGGGACTCCGAGGTCCCGGAGACCTGCGCGAAGCTGGAGTCCTTGTAGTAGCCGCTCAGATCGCCGGTCGGCTGCCGGGTCACGACCTTGTTGTAGAGCCCGGCCTGGCTGGTGAAGGTCGGCGGCACCGTGCCGTCGGCCTGGTTGCGTGCGAGGTCCACCGCGTTCGCCGTCTGACCCTCGCCGTACGCCAGAACGGAGTGGAAGCCACCACCGTCCGCCACGAAGGCGGGCGGCGCGGCCTGGCTCGGCGCGACCGCTGTCAGGAGCAGGGCGAGGACACCGGCGGCGGCCGGGAAGCGGGGGGTCACCCCAGCATCGTTCTGCAACGGAGCGGCAATCCCTGCATGCCGGGAACAATCCGGGGCATGGGCGTGTCGTCCCCAAGGACACCTACCGGAGGAACCCTCATGCCCACACGCACTGCCCGTACCGCCTGGAACGGCACCCTCGAGACCGGGAGCGGTCAGGTCGAGCTCTCCAGCAGCAAGGTCGGCACCTACGACGTGTCGTTCCCCAAGCGCGCCGCTGACGACGCCGACGGCACCACCAGCCCGGAGGAGCTCGTCGCCGCGGCGCACTCGGCCTGCTACGCGATGTCGCTGTCCGCCGGGATCGCGGCAGCCGGCGGCACTCCGCAGTCGCTCGAGGTCACCGCTGAGGTCTCCCTCGGTGCGGACCCAGCCGGCGGCTTCAGGCTCACCGGGATCGCGCTGACGGTCGTCGGCGAGGTCGAGGGCCTGGACGCAGCAGCCTTTGAGCAGGCCGCGCAGGAAGCCAAGGCCGGCTGCCCGATCTCCAAGGCCCTGACCGGGGTCGACATCACGCTGAACGCGTCCCTCGCCTAACAGGCTTGGGACTCCCCACTAGGCTCGGCGCATGCCTGCCGACCTGTCCGAGAACCCGCCCGTAGCCGTCCGCGTCGATGCCTCGACGGCGGGCAGGACGGCGTTCGAGGTGCTCGGCGTGAAGGACTCGGCGGTGGCCCGGGTCGACGGTGAGCTGCGCGACCTGAGCTACGTCGTCCGCGAGGGCGAGCTGGTCGAGCAGGTGCCGTACGGCAGCGAGGACGGTCGCAACGTGCTCCGGCACTCGGCTGCGCACGTCCTCGCCCAGGCCGTGCAGGAGCTGTTCCCCGGCACGTTGCTGGGCATCGGGCCGTTCATCAAGGACGGCTTCTACTACGACTTCCTCCCCGAGCGGCCGTTCACCCCGGAGGACCTCGCCGTCATCGAGAAGAAGATGAGCGACATCACCCGGCAGCGGCAGCGGTTCAGCCGCCGGGTGGTGGCGGAGGCCGACGCGCTGACCGAGCTCGCGCACGAGAAGTTCAAGCTCGAGCTCATCGGCCTCAAGGGCGCCGCACCCGAGGAGTCGATGGAGCTCGGCGGCCCTGAGCTGACCATCTACGACAACCTGGTCGGCGACGCCACCGTCTGGTCGGACCTGTGCCGCGGACCGCACCTGCCGACCACCCGTGACATCCCGGCATTCAAGATCATGCGCTCCGCCGCGGCGTACTGGCGTGGTGATCAGGCCAACGAGCAGCTGCAGCGGATCTACGGCACCGCGTGGGAGTCCAAGGACGCCTTGAAGGAGCACCTGCACCTGCTCGAGGAGGCCGAGAAGCGCGACCACCGGCGCCTCGGTGCTGAGCTCGACCTGTTCTCCTTCCCGGACGAGCTCGGGTCCGGGCTGGCCGTCTTCCACCCCAAGGGTGGCGTGATCAAGCGCGAGATGGAGGACTACGTCCGACAGCGGCACATCGAGGAGGGCTTCGACTACGTCGGGACCCCGCACATCTCCAAGGAGGGGCTGTTCCACACCTCCGGGCACCTGCCGTATTACAAGGACACCATGTTCCCGCCCATGGAGATGGAGGGCAGCGACTACTACCTCAAGGCCATGAACTGCCCGATGCACAACCTCATCTACCGCTCGCGCCAGCGCTCGAACTCGAAGAGCCGCAGCGGCAGCTCACGGTACGAGCG
>JBKJVH010000063.1:0-4185 GCA_046590985.1 Mycobacteriales bacterium | reverse complement strand
GCACCTACACCTGCAAGCTCGAGCGGCTTGCCCTTGAGCTTGCAGGTGTAGGTGCCCTCGTCGATGGTGAGCTCGCCGGCGCGGACCACGCCGGGCTCAGCGGCGGTGGCCTCGGGGGTGGCCACCCGGCCGGTCGCGAGCCGCAGCCGGGCGTCGACCTCGGCGGGCCCGGCGCTGTCGAGCAGCACGTCATCCACCCCCCACTCGGCGGTCAGCGCCACCAGGCCGCCCTCGGTGAGGACCGCGAACACCGGCGAGGAGACGCCGGTGGTGCGGAGCAGTCGGCACAGCGAACGGGCCTGAACCAGGTCGCGGCGGGCGTCCACGAGGATCGCGTCGGCGTGCTGGCCGGCGTTGCCGTCGAGCAGCGCGCTCACCTCGAGCGGGGCGACGCGCACGCTGTGGGCGAGCAGGCCCAGCGCCGGGAGCACCTCGGTCGAGGGCGTCATCGCGTTGGTGAGCAGAAGCAGCGTGGCCATGTCTGGCGGACCTCCTGGGGCCTGGGGAAGCCGTGGGGAGAGGCGCCATTGCCTCGGAGCGCTCAGTCTAACGGACGCGTACCTGCCGCGTTGCACCGGCGGCGGGCTAGCGTCTGTGCTCATGACCACCCTCGACCAGCCGACGGCCGCAGCCCGGCCGCCGCTGCTCGGGCAGGGCCTGGTGTCCGGCGCTGTCGGCGGTGTTCTCCTGGGGCTGGCGTTCCTCGGGGACCTGCCGCTGCTTGCTGGTGTCGCCGTGCTCCAGCTGCTGCTCGTGCTGGGGTTCCTGGCCCTCGTCGACGCGCCCGCCTCCGAGGGGGTGTTCGCGCTCGCCGTAGCCTCCGCCGTCGCCGCTGATCTGGTGGTCGAGCTCGACGACGGCCGGATCGGCGGGCTCAGCGGCGTCGTCGCGCTGGCGTTCGTCGGTGGCCTGCTGCACCAGCTGAGCCGCCGCGAGCGCTCGCGCGTGACGGAGTCCCTCGCCGACACGTTCGTGGTCGTGGTGCTGGTCTGCTCGGCGGTCTGCCTGGCCGCCGCCGCTCAGCACCCCCACGGCAGCTGGCCGCTGCGCGCCGGGCTCGCCGCCGCCGCCGTGGCGCTCGCAGCCGGTCGGCTCGGCGACGCCGTCATCCACCGCCCGGCGCTGGCACTGGGCGCGTCCCGGGCCTGGCCGGGCTTGCTCCTCGGTCTCGGCGGGGGTACGGCGGTCGCCGCCGTCGTCTCGCACGGCCACCTCACCTCGGCGCGGGGTGGCTTCGTCGGGCTCGCTGCCGCGGCGGCGGTCGCGGCAGCCGACCTGGCTCTGGACCTGGCCGCCGCCGAGCTGACCTCGACCCACGATGACGCCCGGCGGGTGGCTGCGCTCCGGCCGGTGTCGGTGCTGCTGCCGTACGCCCTGCTGGGTCCGGTCCTGCTCCTTGCCGTGGTCCTGCTCGAGCGGGCCTGAGGTGCGCAAGCTGCTCGTCGTCGTGGTCGTCCTTGCCCTCCTGCTCCTCGCGGCCGACCGCATCGGGGTGCTGGTGGCCTCGCGCGCGCTGGCCGCGAACCTGCGGACCTCGGCGGCACTCCCGTCCGACCCGACGGTGTCGATCGACGGCTTCCCGTTCCTGACCCAGGCGATCGCGGGTCGCTACGAGCGGATCGAGGTGCGCACCGGCGCCCTCACCCGCGGCGGCGTACGGCTGGCGCACCTCGACGTGGCCCTGACGGGCGTCCGGGTGCCGCTGTCGCAGGCGATCTCGGGGAGCGTCACGGCCGTCCCGGTCGACGCGCTGACCGCTACGGCGGTCGTCACCTACGCCGACGTCGCGTCGGTCGGCACGCTCGCGGGCATCTCGGTCACCCCGGCCGGTTCCGGGGTCCACGTGACCGGCCGGCTGACGGTGCTGGGCCAGACCTTTCAGGCCTCCACGGAGTCGACGGTGCGGCTCGACGGCCGGTCGATCGTCATCACCGCGCGGAAGCTCACCGTGCTCGGGCAGTCCAGTGCGCTGGTGAACAGCGCTCTGGCCGGCCGGCTGGACCTCCGGGTCCCGGTCGGCACCCTGCCGTACGGCCTCAAGCTGTCGGGGGTGCACACGTCGTCGGAGGGGCTGATGCTCGAGGCCGCCACCGGCCCGACGGTGCTCCGCGCCCAGGCGAACTAAACCCGGCCAGGTCAGCGTTGGGGCAGGCATGACGGGTGCGTGGGTGCTGCTGGGCGCTGTGCTGCTCACCGTTGCGCTCGCGGTCTGGCACCGCTGGTCAAGCGGCCGGTTGCACCAGACCCGGGCAGTGCGCGCTGACGATCGCGAGGACCTCCGGCCGCTGCTGCCCGCGTCGGGGGAACGGGCGACGCTGCTTCAGTTCAGCAGCGCTTTCTGCGCGCCGTGCCGGGCCACCAAGCGCGTCCTCGGCGAGATCGCGTCGGCGGTCGACGGCGTCGAGCACGTCGAGGTCGACGCCGAGTCGCACCTGGACCTGGTCCGCCGGTTGGGGATCCTCAAGACCCCGACCACGCTGGTGCTGGATGCGCACGGGCGCGAGGTCGTCCGGGCCTCCGGGCAGCCCCGCAAGGAACAGGTTCTGCACGCGATCGGTGAGGCGCTACCCTCATGAGCATGCATCTCGTGCTGGTCAAGCGGCGGTCGATCGACCTCTGCCGTGCCCAGAGCAGTCTGTGTCGCGCTTCCTGAGCAGGTAGGAAGCCCGACAACCCCGAGAGGCAGCGCAATGATCGACCCCCGTGGGCCACGCTTTGGTGCGTGGATCACGACGGCCGTCCTGGCCGTCACCCTCCTGATCAGCGGCAGCACCACGGCCGCCGGCGTCCTCCTCACGGCTCAGGCCGTGGTGTTCGCGCTCGGCAGCCGGGGTAGGTCCCCGTACCAGGTGCTGTTCAAGAAGCTCGTCCGTCCGCGTCTCGCGCCGCCGACGGAGCTCGAGGACGAGGCGCCACCGCGCTTCGCCCAGCTCGTCGGTCTGGGCTTCGCCCTTGCGGGAGCGCTCAGCTTCCTGGCTGGTGCTTCCCTGGCCGGCCAGGTCTTCACCGGGTTCGCGCTCGTCGCGGCCCTGCTCAACGCCGCCGTGGGCCTGTGCCTCGGCTGCGAGGTCTACCTACTCTTCAAGCGAACCGTTACCAAGGGAGCAACCGCATGAGCCGCGCAGACGTACTCGTCGACGCCGACTGGGCCCAGGCCCACCTGTCCGATCCCCACGTCGTGCTCGTCGAGGTCGACGAGGACGTGTCCGCCTACGACGGCGGCCACATCGAGGGCGCTGTCCGCCTCGACTGGAAGACCGAGCTCCAGGACCAGGTCGTCCGCGACTTCGTCTCCAAGGAGCAGTTCGAGGCGCTGCTGGCCCAGAAGGGCATCAGCAACGACGACACCGTCGTGCTGTACGGCGGCAACAACAACTGGTTCGCGGCCTACGCCTACTGGTACTTCAAGCTGTACGGGCACGCCGACGTGAAGCTCCTGGACGGCGGGCGCAAGAAGTGGGAGCTCGACGGCCGGGCGCTCACCACGGACGTCGCTGCACGTCCGACCACCTCGTACAAGGCCGCCGAGCAGGACCTCACGATCCGCGCGTTCCGCGACGAGACCATCGCCGCGATCGGCGTGAAGAACCTCGTCGACGTCCGGAGCCCCGATGAGTTCAGTGGCAAGCTGCTCGCGCCGGCGCACCTGCCGCAGGAGCAGTCGCAGCGGGCCGGCCACATCCCGACGGCCATCAGCGTGCCGTGGAGCAAGGCCGCGAACGACGACGGCACCTTCAAGAGCGACGAAGACCTCGCGGCCCTCTACGCCGAGGCCGGCCTGGACACCTCCAAGCAGACCATCGCGTACTGCCGGATCGGCGAGCGCTCGTCGCACACCTGGTTCGCGCTGCACGAGCTTCTCGGCCACCAGGACGTCAAGAACTACGACGGCTCCTGGACCGAGTACGGCTCCCTCGTGGGCGTGCCCGTTCAGAAGGACGTCTGATGTGCGGCGCACCTGCGCAAACCCTCGATCTGGAAGGCATTGACGTGGCCAAGGAGTCGATTGTCCAAGGGACGGTTTCCCAGGGCGGCTCGCCCGTGGGCGGGGCCTACGTCCGCTTGCTCGACAGCACCGGTGAGTTCACGGCGGAGGTGCAGACGTCCGCGTCCGGCGCCTTCCGGTTCTTTGCCGCTCCCGGTTCGTGGACGCTCCGGACGTTGACGTCGGCCGGCTCGACCGAC
>JBKJVH010000137.1:0-12568 GCA_046590985.1 Mycobacteriales bacterium | reverse complement strand
TCGAGCGTGACATCCAGGACCCGGAAGTCGGGCAAGGCGAACAACAACGTCGTACGGTCATCCATGGCTCGTGGTCCTCGTGGCTGGCGTGTGTGAGAACCACCAGCATGTCGAGGCCACGAGCCTCAAATCAGGACGCCACCCCGCTCAAGTGCGAAGAGCCGCGTTGGTCAGGACCGGGGCAAGTCGTCGGGACTGTCGGGACTGTCGGGCGCGGCCTCGGGGGGCTGGTGGTAGGCGGGGTCACCGGTCTGTTCGGCGACCAGGCCGCGGATCCCGACTTGCCGCAGGTGGTCGAAGAACCGGCCCAGCTCGTCTGCGGACGCGTCGACCTTGTCGGCGTAGTCATCGAGCAGCGCGAGCAGCAGTTCCTTGCGGCGGTGCCGGTAGTCATTCAGCGTTCGGGGGGTGGGGGCGCCGAAGACCCGCTCGGCGGTTTCGTCGTCGGCATTGGGTTCGGGCATACCGAGTTCCCGGAATCGCGCATACAGGTCCTCGAGCTGGTCTTCCCTGCCGAGCGCGAGGGTGTAGAGCTCGTGGACGTGATCGCTGGTTCCTTGCAGACGGCGGGTGTCTTCCGGGGGTGGGAGGAAGAACCAGAGCAGCGGCAGGTCGAACGCGCACGCGAACGCCAAGATCTCCTGCGCATCGAACTCGCGGCGCTTGTCCCCACCGAACGAGCGTTCCAACGCCGAGATGCTCGCTTGCGGCAGCCGGACCCCCAGGAACCGTTCCAGCGCCACCGCGGCCTCGTCCTGTGTCAGACCGCGGAGCTCCCGAGCCCGCCGGAAGTTGTACGCCACCACCTCATTGAGGTTCACGCCCGCCGGCGTCATCGGGCCCGAGGGTGGGGTGCTGTTGTCGGTGGTCTTGCGTTTGCGTCCTGGCGCCATCCCGCCACCGTACATGGTTTCTGCAGTGTGCAAACAGTTGCTGCGAACACTGCCTCAGGATACTCTCGTCCCGTTGTTTCCGCATTAACGCCAACCACTATCACTGTCGAGGGGAAGCCATGGCGCTCCTGACCGTCGAGGAAGCCGCGGAGCGGCTCGGAACCAGCGTCCGGTTCATCCGACGTCTGCGCACCGAACAGCGGATCCCGGTCTTCAAGATCGGCGGCCACGTCCGGATCGCCAGCGAGGACCTCGACGCCTTCATCCTCGCCAGCCGGCAAGAAGCCGCCCCCACCGCAGTAGGGCCGCAGCCGTCATGACCGCCGTCGATCCGCAGGAGCTCCTCACCCCCGACGAGGTGTGTGCGTTGCTGAAGATGAAGCGGACCTGGTTCTACGCGCAGGTGGCCCGCGGGGTGTTCCGGCCGATCAAGCTAGGGCGAAGCACACGCGTCCGTCGTCGCGACTTGGAGGCGTATCTCTCCGGTCTGGAACACGAGGACACTGGAACGGCTCCGTCTACCCGCTCAGTCACGCCCGCGCCGATCCAGGAGGCCACGACAATGGTCCAGGTGCCAGGTGATCCTGCCCCAGCCTCGGGTGGACGTACCCGGCTGCAATCGGTGCAGCGCGCCGCACGGCAACCGCAGGCAAGCTCGACGGACCGGCATCAGCAGCTGACCCTTCCCGACAGGGCTGGATGAGCAAGTGCCTGTCGATCCGCGGGCACCGGGAGTCGCAGAGCGGAAGCGTCGGGGCTGCCAGCGACAGTGGACCGCATGACAGCTGAACCCAGCCCCCGGCTCCGCAAGGCGGGACTGCCCGAGGACGTCGTCCTGGTCGTCCGAGGCAACCTGCTCGAGGCATCGGTGCTGCACGCAGATGCCAGCCTGGTGTCGGAGCGCTATCCCCTGTGGGAGCTGACGGGCGTGTCCAGCTTCTACGCCCGCAACAGCCAGGAAGTCGCCGTGCTGTGCGAAACCAAGCTCGACCGCTTCGACGTGGTGTTCACGTTCCGCCGCGCCGACCTGGAGTCCGCCGGAGTGCAGATCTTGCCGACCTACCGAACGCCCCACGTCACGCTGGCCGCGGCCAGCGCGGACGAGCTCATCGAGATGCTCCAACGCTGCCCCCATGAACGCCTGCAAAACCCCTACCATGAACCCGAGGGCCAGGAGGACCAGGCATGAGTCAGCTCCCGGTCGACCTGCACGTCGACCTGAACAGCGAGGACGACACCGGGCTGCCCTGGGGCCTGCTGGACCGGGCCGCCGCACCCGGTGTGATCGTGGAAGGCAACTGGATCGTGGTCGGGTCCGGCTCCGCTCGCGCAGTGGCGCAAGTCGCGGACATCGAGGGCAACGTGGTGCACGTCCGGCCGCTGCCCGGACCCGTCTCCCGGCACCAACGGCTGCTGGGGCACCTCACCGGCTGAGCGGCTGGCCAACCCGGTCGACGGGCCGGATCACGTCGGCGGGGGCGTCTCGATCGGCAGCAGGCGCGACGGCGCTGGATCCCGCGGCGGCTGGTGCGGTGCCTGGTGGGCCAGCTCCAGCAGCAGCGCGGCCTTCTCGGTTGCGGTCAGTCCGGCGTTCGCCAGCACCACCGCCGTCAGCTGCGCGAGCACCGCGTCCCCTGCGGTCGGGGCGTCACCGGAGGTCGCGGAGCCGATGATCGGAGTGGGTGTCGGCGTGGTGGGCTGCGGTTGGGCGGCAGCGACCCGGTCGTACATCACCTTCATCGCGGCGAGCCGCTCGCCACCGACGACCCGATCGACGACGTGCATGTACCCCTGAGTGGTGCGGATGCTGGCGTGCCCGGCGTCGCGTTGCACAACGGCGGGGGAGGCCCCGGCGTCGTAGGACCACGACACCATGCCGTGCCGCAGATCGTGGAAGGTCGGGTTCCACTCCAGGCCGGCCCGCACGACCGCGGCCCCGAACACGTAGCGCGTGAACCAGTGGTACTTCACCGGGTCGACCTCGTCACTGCGACCGGTCAGGAAGTCGGCGTCCAACCACGGCGCCACCGGCTGGGCGCCCTTGGCGCGGCGGGCCCAGAACCGAGCCTCGGTGTTGGCGTTGCGGCAATAGGGGCAGCGACATCCGAGGGAGTAGGTGTGCGCCTTGCCGTGCGCCCCGGAACGGCCGTTCGTCGCGTTGACGTACCGGCCGCTAGGGAAGGTGACCGGCCGGGGGACGGCGTCCTTGCGGGCGGCGTGCTCGGCGCGCAACAACGGGTAGTCAAAGATCAGCGCCTTCGCGCCGCGAGAGTGCGCGTCGATGTACAGCCGGAGCCGGTCGAAGACCGGCGGCGACACCGCGACCTTGCGGAACCGCTTGCCCTTGGTCGGTCCCAGCAGCCACGGCTCCTCACCGCCGGTGTAGGCCCGTCCGGGCCAGGTGACGGCCTGCCGGATCCAGACATGGCTGGCGTTCCGCTCGTCACCATCGACGACATCCATCGGACGCAGTGCGGTGACCTCCTCGAACCGCAGCCCACAGTCCAGCGTCAGGTCGCACAGCAGCAGCGTGCCTTCGCCGGACAGCTGCAGCCGGATCTGCGCCCACTCCTCGGGGGTGATGGCCCGGTCCTCGTCGGGTTGTTCCACGGCTTTCGGGAGGCGGGCTCGATCCACCACGTTGTCGACCAGCCAGCCCTGGTCGACGGCGACCTGCAGGATCGTCTTGAGCAACGACTTCTTGGCCCGGATGGTGGCGTGGGTGTAGCCGTCGACAGCCATTTGGGAGATCCACTGCTGGACCTCGTTGGGGCCGATCGCACCGATGGGGAGATGGCCGAACGCGTAGAGGAGCTGGCTGCGGACGGCACGCTCGGCGTATGGCCCTTTGCGGGTTGGCACACCAGTGTTGTCACCGAGGTGCGACGCTGTGTTCTTGCGGGTGTTCGGTGCCGCATCGGACAGGGTGGGTAGGTAGTGATGAGCAACAAGATCGGTGAACAGCAGCCGCTCGCCGTCAGCGCTGCGGTAGCTGAGCCGCGCGGCCTCAGCCTGGGCGACGCAGGCGGCGGTGAAGGCCTGGCCCCAGTCCGGCCAGGTCTGGCCCCCGCTTGGCGGCGGGACCACCGTTCGCCGGCCTCTGGCGTCGGTGAAGCGCGCGTAGAAGCAGGTGCCTCCGTCGGCCAGTCGGCGGCTCTCCACCGACACCCCGGCACGGGTCGGGCGCCGGGGAGGTGCCTTGCGGGGCTTGGTCACGTCGGTCGTCCTTCCAACCCACCGGCTTCCGAACGTGGTTCGGTTTCGCTACTTTTCAGGTCCAAAACAAGTTATCACTTTTTTCAAGATCAAACGTGGCAGGAATGTGGCAGGCTCAACCACGTTTCCGGCGGTCTTCGACGAACGTCTACGAACCAGGATTTTGAAAACATGACCTCTGACCTGCGGTTATTCAGTTCGCTGACGTACGCCGGTGTTCGCTGATGGAGCGCCGCATCTTCGGGATCGAGAACGAGTACGGCGTCACCTGCACGTTCAAGGGGCAGCGCAGGCTCAGTCCCGACGAGGTCGCGCGCTACCTGTTCCGGCGGGTCGTCAGCTGGGGGCGGAGCAGCAACGTGTTCCTCAAGAACGGCGCCCGGCTCTACCTCGACGTGGGCAGCCACCCTGAGTACGCCACGCCCGAGTGCGACAGCGTCGTGGACCTGGTGACGCACGACAAGGCGGGGGAGCGGATCCTGGAGGGCTTGCTCGTGGACGCCGAGCGACGGCTGCGCGAGGAGGGCATCGCCGGCGACATCTACCTGTTCAAGAACAACACCGACAGCGCCGGCAACTCCTACGGCTGCCACGAGAACTACCTCGTCGGCCGGCACGGGGAGTTCAGCCGGCTCGCGGACGTGCTGATCCCGTTCCTGGTGACCCGGCAGATGATCTGCGGGGCAGGCAAGGTGCTCCAGACCCCGCGCGGCGCGGTGTTCTGCGTGAGCCAGCGGGCCGAGCACATCTGGGAGGGCGTGTCGTCCGCCACGACCCGGTCCCGACCGATCATCAACACCCGGGACGAGCCGCACGCGGACGCCGAGCGGTTCCGGCGGCTGCACGTCATCGTCGGCGACAGCAACATGAGCGAGACCACGACGCTGCTCAAGGTCGGCTCCACGGACCTGGTGCTGCGGATGATCGAGGCCGGCATCGTGATGCGTGACCTCACCCTGGAAAACCCCATCCGGGCGATCCGGGAGGTCAGCCACGACCTCACCGGCCTGAAGAAGGTCAAGCTCGCGAACGGCCGGGAGGCCAGCGCGCTGGAGGTGCAGCGCGAGTACTACAACAAGGCCGTCGACTTCGTCTCCCGGCGCGGCGGCGACGAGACCGTGAAGCGCGTGCTGGACCTGTGGGGCCGCACCCTCACCGCCATCGAGACCAGCGACCTGTCGCTGGTCGAGACCGAGATCGACTGGGTCATCAAGCACCAGCTCATCGAGCGCTACCGCACCAAGCACGACATGGCGCTGTCCAACCCCCGGGTCGCCCAGCTCGACCTCGCCTACCACGACATCAACCGGACCCGCGGGCTCTACTACCTCCTGGAGCGCAAGGGGATGGCCGTGCGCGCCACCACCGACCTGCTCACGTTCGAGGCGAAGTCGGTGCCGCCGCAGACCACCCGGGCCCGGCTGCGGGGGGAGTTCATCGCCAAGGCCCAGGAGAAGCGCCGGGACTTCACCGTTGACTGGGTGCACCTGAAGCTCAACGACCAGGCCCAGCGCACCGTGCTGTGCAAGGACCCGTTCCGGGCCGTCGACGACCGGGTCGAGAAGCTCATCGCGTCCATGTGACAGGCTCGTCTCCCCGACCTCAAGGAGACCCGTACATGCCTGACAAGCCCGTGATCGAGATCCCCGAGGGCGCCCCGCCCGCCGACCTCGTCATCGAGGACCTGACCGTCGGCGACGGCGCCGAGGCTGTTGCCGGCAAGGGCTGCACGATGCACTACGTCGGGCACGCCTGGTCGAGCGGCAAGCAGTTCGACGCCAGCTGGGACCGCGGCGACACGTTCCGCTTCCAGCTGGGCGCCGGCATGGTCATCGGCGGCTGGGACCAGGGCGTCGCGGGCATGAAGGTCGGCGGCCGGCGCAGGCTCACCATCCCACCGCACCTCGGGTACGGAGCACGGGGCGCCGGCGGCGCGATCGGTCCGAACGAGACGCTGGTGTTCGTCGTCGACCTGCTCGGCGTCGGCTGAGCCGAGCGCTAGGAACCTACGGGGACCGGCACGCGGAGCACCTCGAGCTGGTAGCGAGCGGGTGCGGCCTGGCCCAGGAAGTAGCCCTGGCCCAGGCTGACACCGGCACTCAGTAGCGCGGTCAACTCGGACTCGGACTCGATCCCCTCAGCAACCACCACGGCGCCCGACTGCGCGGCGAACGCGACCAGGGAGTTGACCAAGGCCCCTCGCGCCGGGTCCCCCGGCAGGCCGTGTACCAGACTGATGTCGAGCTTGATGAAGTCCGGGGTGAGCTCCAGCACGTGCCGCAGGCTGGCGAACCCGGCGCCGGCGTCGTCCACCGCGAGCCGCAGGCCCTGCTCGCGGAAGGGCCGGAGCGCCTGGCGGACGCTCTCGTAGTCGGGCACCGGCTCGTGCTCCGAGACCTCCACGACCAGCCGACCGAGGTCCTGGCCCTGGAGCACGTCGGCCAGGCCTGGGGACAGCAGCACCGAGGCCGACAGCTTGAGCCACACCAGCCCCGGCCAGCCGGTGGCCTCCGCCAGGGCCACGGTCGCGGTGTCGAGCTCGAGGTCGGCGGTGCGCTCGACCCGGGCGGCGTCGTCGAACCACTGCGCCGTCGTCCGCCGGGCGTCGTGGAAGCGGGCCAGCGCCTCGACGCCGCCGACCGCCCCCGTCCGCAGGTCCACGATCGGCTGGAACGCCATCGAGAACCCATGATTGTTGAGCACGTCGTCGACATCGCGGACGGCCTGCTGGCGCTCGGCGGTCTCGCTCTCCTCGCTGGCCAACAGCGGGCTCAGGCTGCGCGCGACGTCCCCCAGGAACCGCACCGCCACGTGGTCGAACGCCGGGTTGGGCGTGTGGGACAGGCAGCACAGCGTGCCGTACAAGGATCCGTCGGCCAGGTGGAGGGGGACTCCGACGTAGGCCGCGATCTGGTAGCTCGCGCTGGCCTGGAGGGCCGCCAGCTCAGGGATCTGCGCGGTGTCCGGGATCGCCGAAGGCAGCTCGCCACGCACCAGCCTGTCACTGAGGGTCTCCGTCAGTGGCTGACTGGACCCGCGGCAGGCGGACACCACGCCGACCGAGTCGATGGCCCGCACCACGGCCTGGGTGTCGTCGAAATGGAGCACGTAGGCGATGTCGGCCTTCAGGTGCTGACGGGCGAGCGCCAGCAGCTCGGCGACCAGGACGTCCTGAGCGGCATCGACCCGAGGTGCCGCTGCCGGCTGGATGTGCCGGTGCGGGACGCGCCGCTTGTCCTCCAGCATCAGGGCGTCAGCACGCTGCCAGGTGTCGACGAGGCCGTCCCCGGAGCGCACCGCGACCCCGATCGCTGCGGACGCCTGGGCCAGCAGGAGGGCCTCGCGCAGCCGGTCCGCGACCACCTCGGCCTGCGCCAGCTGGGTCTCGACGAGCAGGATGGCGAACTCGTCGCCGCCGAGCCGGCACACCGCGTCGACAGGGCGGCACTCGTGCCGGAGGACGCCGGCGAGCCGGCGCAGCAGCTCGTCGCCGGCGTCGTGACCCCAGCGGTCGTTGACGCCCTTCAGCCCGTTGGCGTCCACCGTCAGAACGGCGGCGCCGAGGCCGTACCGGCTGCAGCGCACCTCCTCCGAGGCGAGCAGGCGGTCCCAGCTGCGGCGGTTCCCCACCCCGGTGAGCGCGTCGGTCTCGGCGGCCAGCTCGGCGACCTCCCGCGAGCGAGCTTCGCGCTCGAGCTTCAGCTCCGTCGACAGCAACGCCCCCAACACCCCCGCGAAGAGGTCGAGCTGCGACCGGCAGTCCGCCAGCTTGATGCCGGGCTGGGTCAACCCGGCCCCGCACAGGGTGCCCAGGAGCTCCCCGTGGTCGCCGTGCAGCGGGACGGTCACGAAGGCCCGGACCGGCAGCCCCAGGGCCTCGCGCACCCCGAGCATCACCGGGTCCTGGTCGACGTCGGGCGTGACCCACTGGGCGCGGCCCGCCTCCACCTGCGAGCAGAAGGTGCTCTCCCACGGCAGGCGGAGCCCCGGCGACGCCAGCTCGGGCGGTCCGTCCGCAGACAGCACGACCCAGTCGTCCTCGAGCCGTCGGCCGACCAGCCACAGGTCCAGGCCGATCGTCGCGCGGAGGTATCCGAGGACCTGGGCCGCGACCGCGGAAAAATCGCGCGGAAAGGCCGAAGCCTGCCCAACCTCCCCAAGGTCCACAAGCACAGTCTCGACGATTGGCCGCCTCAAGGCTAGGCATTCCGGTCAGTGGGACGCGAGAACCACCCGAAAGAACTAGCCGAGCACGACACGAACTGGGGATAGCCGCCCTGGCCCGCCTCAGGGGACTAGCGTCGTCGCCGTGGCAGCGAAGAAGACCGAGCGGCTCCTCAACCTGGTGATCTGCCTGCTGGCGACCCGCCGGTATCTCACCGTGCAGCAGATCCGGGAGGCCGTGCCGGGGTACGACGCCGACAACGAAGAGGCCTTCCGGCGGATGTTCGAGCGGGACAAGGAGGAGCTCCGCGACCTCGGCATCCCGCTCGAGACCGGCTCCAACTCGGTCTGGGACGACGAGGTCGGCTACCGCATCGCGCAGCGGGACTACCAACTGCCGGAGATCACGCTGGAGCCCGACGAGGCCGCCGCGCTGGGGCTGGCCGCGCGGCTGTGGCAGTCCGCACCGCTCGCCGGGGTCACCGGCAGCGCGCTGCTGAAGCTCCGGGCCGCCGGCATCGAGACGCCGGAGAGCGCAACCGGCCTCGAGCCGCGGATCGGCGCCACCGAGCCGACCTTCGAGGGCTGCCTCAACGCCGCGGTCGCGGGCCGGCGACTGCGGTTCAGCTACCGGACCGCGGGCCGGCCCGCCGCCGAGGACCGGCACGTCGAGCCCTGGGGCGTCGTCTCCTGGCGCGGTCGCTGGTACCTCGTCGCCTTCGACCTGCTCCGCGAGGCCCCGCGGGTGTTCCGGCTCAGCCGGATCGTCGGCGAGGTCACCGCCGAAGGCCCCGACGGGGCCGTGACGGTCCCGGCCGAGGCGAACCTGCGCGCGATGGTGGTCCGCATCGAGGGCGACGCCAGCCACACCCCCGCCCGGGTACGGGTGCGCACCGGCAGCTGCTGGGAGCTCCGACGGCGGGCCGAGGCCGTCGAGCCCGACGGCGACGGCTGGGAGATCGTCGAGACCACCTACCGCGACCCCGGACGATTCGCGGACCGGGTCGCCGGCTACGGCCCGGACGCGGTGATCCTGAGCCCACCGGAGGCCCGTACGGCCGTCATCGAGCGGCTGCAGGAGCTGGCCCGATGACCGGCACTCTCGAGCAGCTACCCCGGCTGCTGGCCCTGGTGCCCTACCTGGTGAAGCGCCCAGGTGTGCCGTTCGCGACCGCCGCAGCTGACTTCGGCATCACCGAGGACCGGCTCCGCAAGGACCTCAACCTGCTGTGGCTGTGCGGGCTGCCCGGTCACTACCCTGGCGACCTCATCGAGATCGAGTTCGAGGGCGACACCATCACGCTCTCGGACCCGCAAGGCGTCGACCGCCCGCTCCGGCTGACCGTGGACGAGGCGCTCGCGCTGGTCGTCGCCCTCCGCACGCTCGCCGAGACCCCTGGCCTGGCCGACCCGGAGCCGGTGCTCCGGGCGCTCGCAAAGGTGGAGCAGGCCGCGGGCGCTGCCGCCGTACCGGCTGACCGGGTGGCGGTGGCCCTCGAGGGGGAGAGCACCGTCCTGCCGCTGGTCCGCGAGGCGCTCGAGCGCAAGAAGGTGCTGCGGCTGCTGTACTGGACCGCCGGGCGGGACGCGACCACCGAGCGTGACGTCGACCCGGTGCGGCTGGTCGTGATGGACGGCCAGAGCTACCTCGAGGCCTGGTGCCGGCACGCCGAGGGCGTCCGGATCTTCCACCTCGGACGGGTGCAGGAGCTCACCGTGCTCGACGAGGACGCCATGCCGCCGCCGGGGTTGGCCAGCCGCGACCTGTCGCAGGGGCTGTTCCAGCCGGCGGAGGGGGACACCGTCGTCCGGCTGGCGCTCGAGTCCGGCGCGGCCTGGGTCGCCGACTTCTACCCGTGTGAGTCCGTGGAGGAGGTCGGCGACGGTCGGCAGGTCATCACCCTGAAGACCCGCGGCACGGCCTGGGTCCGGCGGCTCGCGCTGTCCCTGGGCGCGTCGGGTCGGGTGCTGGAGCCGGCGTCGTTGGCCGAGCAGGTGCGCGTAGACGCCCGGACGGCCCTGGCGGCGTACTCCGTGCAGTAGGTGCGAGTAGTCACGCTGAGTCATCTGTGGGTGCAACGAGTCAAGGCTTTGGTTCAGGCTGCCGAAAGCGTTGGTGTGGCCCCAGGGAGGGGCGCAGAACGAGAGGACCGGCCATGACGACCATCAAGGCTTCGTGCCCCACCTGCGGTGAGGTCGAGCTGACCCCCGCCGACGTCTCCCTGATGGTCTGCAGCCACGCACCGCTGTCCTACTACGCTTTCCAGTGCCACGGCTGCGCCGCCGAGGTCCGCAAGCCGGCTGACGACCACGTTGTGTCGCTGCTCGTCTCCGGGGGCGTCCCCGCCACGGTCTGGGACCTGCCCGCCGAGGTGCTCGAGATCAAGACCGGCCCGGTGCTGTCCTACGACGACCTGCTCGACTTCGCGCTCGGCCTCGGCGAGACCGACCTGCTCGCCAGCTTGGTGGACCGCGCAGCCGCTTGACGCCCCCCTCCTCGTTCGTCGGAAATCCACAGGGTCCTGACCCTGTGGATTTCCGCCGTTGAGGGGGGTTACGGTGACGCGATGATCTGGGTCGACCTCGCCGTAGCGCTGCTCGCTTTCGTGGTTCTCGTCCTGGCCGGCCTCGGCCTCTACCAGCGGGGCCGCAGCCTCGTGCGCGCACTCGGCGCCAGCTCGACCCGGATCGCCGATGCCTCCGTGGACCTGAACGCGCAGCAGGCAAAGACGCCGGTGCGGCGCTAAAGGCCCCGCGGAGACGTAGGCTGTCCGGAGACGTCCGATCGAGGAGTAGTTGTGAATTTCCCTGGTGGCTGGGAGCTCGTCCTCATCCTGCTCGTGATCATGGTCGTGTTCGGCGCCAAGCGGCTGCCCGACTCGGCGCGGGCGCTCGGCAAGTCGCTGCGGATCCTCAAGGCCGAGACCAAGGGCCTGCGCGAGGACGACCTGACCCCCGACAAGCCGTCGGAGCTGTCGCCGTCGCAGCGCTTCGACCCCGTCACGGGCCAGCCGCTGCTGCGCTTCGACCCCTACACCGGGGAGCCGCTCAAGCCGCCGGCCAGCCCGGACCGGCCGCAGTAGCCACCTGCCCCTGTGGCCACCCGTCCGCCTGACGGGCGGATGCCGCTCGTCGAGCACCTCTTCGAGTTGCGCAACCGCCTCGGCAAGTCCGCGATCGCCGTCGTGCTCGCGATGGGCTTGGTCTTCTGGTTCTACCAACCGGTCTATGACTTCCTGCGCGAGCCCTACTGCCGCACTGCCGTCTCGCACGGGACGTGCAACCTGTACGTCCTGGACGTCTTCGGCCAGTTCAAGGTGCGGTTGCGGATCGCCGGCATCGGCGGCGTCGTGCTGGCTGCGCCGGTCTGGCTCTACCAGCTCGGCGCCTTCATCACGCCCGCCCTGCACCGCAAGGAGAAGCGCTACGCCGCGGCCTTCCTGGTCGCCTCGCTGTCGCTGTTCGCCCTCGGCTGCACCTTCGCCTACCTCACCATCGACAAGGGACTGGAGTTCCTGCTCACCGTCGGCGGCGACGGCGTCATCAACCTCACCGGGCTGCAGAGCTACCTGTCGTTCGTGACGCTGACGCTGCTGGCCTTCGGGGTGTCCTTCGAGTTCCCGGTCATCGTGATGTTCCTCAACATCGTCGGGGTCCTCACGGTCGAACGGCTCGTCGGGATGCGCCGCGCCATGATCGTCGGACTGGCCGTGTTCGCCGCCGTCATCACGCCCTCGCAGGATCCGTTCACCTTCTTCGCGATGGCCCTCCCCCTCTGGGTCCTGTACGAGGTGTGCATCGTGCTCGCGCGGATCCGTGAGCGCGGGGCGCGGCGAAGGCTCCGGGACAACCCGGACGCCGAGCTCGCGGATGACGAGGCCTCCGTCATCGACACCACGCCCTCCCAGCTCTGACGCTGCGAGGCAGCCCTTGCGCCTAACCTGAGGCCATGACCAGCCCGGCCGAGAGGTACTCCGCGTTCCGGGCCTCCCAGCCCGGCCCGGCGCTGGCGGAGTTCGAGGTCGGCTACCCGTTCGGCCTCGACGCGTTCCAGCGCACCGCCTGCCGGGCGCTCGAGTCGAACAGGGGCGTTCTCGTCGCCGCTCCGACCGGTGCCGGCAAGACGGTGGTGGGGGAGTTCGCGGTCTTCCTTGCGCTCCGAGCCGGACGCAAGTGCTTCTACACGACCCCGATCAAGGCCCTGTCGAACCAGAAGTACGCCGTGCCGTTCGACCAGGTCGGCGTACTTCTGGTTCGACAGGGCCTTGATCGGGGTCGTGTAGAAGCACTTGCGT
>JBKJVH010000192.1:0-4033 GCA_046590985.1 Mycobacteriales bacterium | reverse complement strand
TGGTGCTGGTCACCGGTCCGACCGGCTCCGGCAAGTCGACCACCCTCGCCTCGCTGATCGACCGCATCAACGCCGACCGCGCCTGCCACATCATCACCATCGAAGACCCTGTCGAGTACGTCTACGAGAACCGCCTCGCGATCGTCAACCAACGCGAAGTCGGTACGGACACCGAGTCCTTCCCGCGCGCGCTGCGCGCCGCCCTCCGTGAGGACCCCGACGTCCTGCTGGTCGGTGAGATGCGCGACCTCGAGTCGATCCAGTTCGCCCTGACCCTCGCCGAGACCGGCCACCTGGTCTTGGCGACCCTGCACACCAACGACACCGCCCAGGCGCTGGACCGCATCGTCGACGTGTTCGACGCCGACCGGCAGCCGCAGATCCGGGTGCAGCTCGCGAACGCCCTGACCGGCATCGTCTACCAGCGGCTGCTGCCCCGGATCGGTGGTGGCCTGGTCGCGGCGTACGAGGTGCTGGTCGCGAACTCCGCGGTCCGCAACCTCATCAAGGAGGGCAAGACCAACCAGATCCGCAACGTCGTCTCCACCAACAGCGGGGACGGCATGCAGACGCTGGAGAAGGACCTCACCCGGCTGGTTGCCGACGAGGTTGTCGACCTGGAGACCGCACGGCTGGTCAGCCTGTACCCGAAGGACGTCGAGGAACCGGCGCCCGTCGTCGCCGAGCCCACCGCTGCCTCGAAGCGGCGCCGAGGGCGCTGACCCGCTCCGCCTTCACGGGGATCTGAACAGCGGACGCAGGTGATCACACTCACCCGGATGTCGAGGCCTGCTGCGGGGCCAGGTGGGGTAGACCATGGTCATGCGCCCTCAGCCGACTTCCGCCGCCGAGCAGCAGACCCGACAGCTGGCGGCGTCGGTGGTCGTTGCCGACCGGTACGCCCTGGGCCCGCTGCTCGGCGCCGGCGGCATGAGCCAGGTCTACCGGGCACAGGACCTCCTGCTCGAGCGGGAGGTCGCCGTGAAGGTCTTCGGAGCGGCCTTCGATGCACACGGACCGGACCGGCAGCGCGATGAGATGCGGACCCTTGCGGGCTTGAACCACCCGAACCTTGTCACCCTGCACGACGCCGGCGCGGACACCCCCGTCGACGGCAGTGGCCCCCGGGCGTACCTGGTGATGGAGCTCGTCGACGGGCCGAGCCTTGCCGACGTGCTCCACGCGGGACCCCTTGACGCGGGACGGACCGCGGCAGTCGGTGCGGGCATCGCAGATGCGCTGGCCTACATCCATGCGCGCGGCGTCGTCCACCGCGATGTCAAGCCCGGCAACATCCTCCTTGACCCACGCGGCCATGCGCGGCTGGCCGACTTCGGCATCGCGCAAACCCTCGGTGCGGACGCGAGGACCGCGACCGGCCTCACCATCGGCACCGCCGCCTTCCTCAGCCCCGAGCAGGTGCGCGGCTCCGGGGTAGGACCGCCGAGCGACGTGTACAGCCTTGGCCTCGTCCTGCTCGAGGCCCTCACCGGCCGTCGGGAGTACCCCGGGTCGACCGCAGAAACGGCGCTGGCTCGGCTCAGCCGACCGCCGGCCGTCGACCCCTCCCTGCCCGGTGGCTGGCCTGCGTTGCTCGCCGCGATGACGTCGATGGAACCCGACGGGCGCCCGGACGCCACCGAGGTCGGGCGGGTGCTTCGCAGCCTGCCCGCCCCCGGGGAAGACAGCGTCACGCAGGCCTTCGAGTCCCAGCCCGAGCAGGAGGACCGCACCCGGGTGTTCACGACAGCCGTGCCGACTCCTGGCCGCCGCCCGGCGACCGTTCCGCTGGTGGACCGTACGCGGTCGCCCCGGGCGAGGCCGAAGGCTGTGCTGTGGGGCGCCGCGCTCCTGCTGGTCGTCCTGGTCGTCGCCGTGGCCGCGTCGATGTCCGGCGGCTCGGCGAGCCGGACGCCGGTCGTGTCGCCACCGGCATCGGGTGCGCCCGGCCCGGCCAGGCTCGGGCCTGACCTGGATCGACTCCGTCAGCTGGTCACCCGATGAGGCGCCGGACCGCTGCGGGTGTGGCAACCGCCTTGCTGCTGGCCGGCTGCGGCGGCGGGCTCAGCATCCCGACCTTGAACGCCGAGGCGAGCGGAGTCCTCCGGAAGGACGTCGCCCGGGTCGAGACCGCGGCCCGAACGGGCAGCGCCGCCTCGCTCGACGCAGCCTCCGAGCAGCTCCGTGCCGACGTGGCCGCGCAGCAGCGCGCCGGCGAGGTGAGCAGCGTGCGAGCAGCCGACATCCTCGCGCAGCTGACTGCCGTCCTTGCCGATGCCGCCGCGGCCAGACCGTCACCGACGGTGGCACCCTCGCCGACCGCCGTGCCGCGCCAGTCCCCGGGCAAGCGCAAGAAGGGCGAGGGCGGCGACGAGAAGGGCGGCCACTGAGCCTGGCGAGAGCCGGAGGGGTGCCCCCACCGACGAACTCAGAGCGGTGCGGGAGGGGGCGGAGTATCTCGTCACGGATCGGGGGGTCCCGATAGCGAGGCTGGTTCCGATTCGACCCGATCTTTGGGTCTCTGCTGAGCAAGCCGCCACCCTCTTCGAGGTCGATGTCGACTCCGCCTGGAGTCGTGACGTCGTCCAGGATCGCGCAGAGGTGGTCATGGACGACCCCTGGGAGCGGCAGGGTCGGTGAGAGCCATCCTGGACACCAGCGTGCTGCTGGCTTCGGCTGAGGAGGGGATTCCCGATCTGTCGGGCATAGATTCCAAGATCAGTTCGGTCAGCCTCTCCGAGATGCAGTTGGGCCTGGTGGTGTCGGAGGGTGTGGAACGTGCCATGCGTACGGCCAGACTTCAACGCATCATGGCGATCTACGGACCAGGCCGGCCCTTCGACGGCAGTGCCGCAGCCAGTTTCGGCATTCTCACGGCTATGGTCGTGGAGCAAGGTCAGAGCCCTAGGACGGCCGTCCTGGATCGGATGATCGCTGCGACGGCTCACTCGCTGGGCGTCGCCTTGGTCACCAGAGAAGCGCGCCTGACCGTCTTCGAACCAGCCGTCAGCGTGGTCCTCCGCTGATCGAGCTCAGGGACCGCTAGGGTCAGGGAGTGCCAGGAGCAAGACGTGGGGGCGGCCCTGACCTGCCGTACCGGCTGATCGCCGGTGTCGAGCCCTGCCCGGCCGGCTGGCTCGTCGTCGGCGCGCGGCTGCAGGGCATCACGGCCTTCCCGACCGAGCCCGAGGTGTTCACCAGCTTCGCCGAGATCCTCGACTACCGGCCGTCCTTCGACGTGATCGCCGTGCACTGCCACTTGTCGTTCCCCACCGAGGACACCCCGGGTGGCCGTACCTGCGACCGGGAAGCCCGCAAGCTGCTGGGATTCGCCCGTGGCGGTGCCATCACCTCCCCGCCATCGCGCCGGCTGCTGGAGACCGGCGACCTCGACCAGCACGCCCGCAAGGGCCTGTCGCCCATCTCCGCCCGGATGCTCCGCCGGTACGCCGAGGTGGCCGAGGAGATGCAGCCCTACCGTCAGCGCCAGGTCTTCGAGGTTCATCCGGAGCTGTCGCTCTACCAGCTCAACGACGACGTCCCGATGCAGCATCCCAAGGAGTCACCTGAGGGCGTCGCGGAGCGCAAAGCCCTCGTGGAGGCGCGGATCCCGGGTATTGACGCGGTGCTCGAGGCGTCGCTGCCCGGCGTCGAGCTCCGGCACCTGCTTGATGCGTCCGCGGACATGGTGACGGCGCGGCGCATCGCTGCCCGAGCCGTGGAGCGCCTTCCTGAGGACCCGGAGTGGGATGAGGCAGGAGTCCGGATGGAGTTGTTGCGCTGAGCGCGGAGCGCGGAACGTGAAGACGGCCCGGGCCCGAAGGCCCGAGCCGTCCTCACCCCCCGCTTACTGATCCCCCCAGATCAGGTGGTGAGTGCGCCCGCGAGGCAACCGACGCTGCAGGGTTATGTGCAGCCGTTGGTGTTGCCGGACACAGGAGTGATCGTGTAGGCCGTCGCGCTGGCGTTCGCGGCTGTGACCTCGTACGAAGTCGGTGCGTCTGCGAGGAACTTGGGAACCAGCGCACTCGAT
>JBKJVH010000085.1:0-24992 GCA_046590985.1 Mycobacteriales bacterium | reverse complement strand
GATCGTGCTCGTCAACCGCAAGCGGATGAGCCAGCTCTATGGCGCCACCGACGCCACCGCGGGTCCGGTGGAAGGCAGCGGTGGCCTCATCGACCGGGCCAACGCGTTCGCGGCCCGTTCCGACGTCAAGGGCCAGGTGCTCGACGTCGGAGCAGACCCGACCGTCGCGGCCGCTTACTCGGCCTGGGACGCCGACCCGTGCTCGATCCCGAAGATCAATGACGTCGTGACGGGGATCAACACGCTGGTCGACCGGCTTCGCAGCAGCGCCCCGGACCTACGCTTCGTGACAATCCTCGGCAACGACGACGCGATCCCGATGGGGCGCGTTCCGGACCTGACCTCCGAGGCGAACCAGTCGGACTACGCCCCCAGCACGCGAGTGGGGCTGAACGACAACCCGGTGTCGCGGTCGTTCTTCAAGAAGTACCTGCTTTCCGACGATCCCTACGGCGCGCTGGCACCGAGCGCCTACCTCGACACCCAGCTGTTCGTCCCCGACCTTGCTGTCGGCCGGCTCGTCGAGACGCCGAAGGAGATCAGCGCCTCGCTGAACGAGTTCATCAGCAAGGGCGGAGTGCGCAACGCGAGTTCGTACTACACGGCGGCCTATGACTTCCTCACCGACCTGGGGGCCGACCTGAAGGCCACTGCGGATGCCCGCACGAGCACGAACACGGCGGCCAACATCAGTGAGACGTGGACGAAGGCCAACGCGGTGAGCGCCCTCGCGGCGAACCCGCACGGCATCAACTCGATCAACGGTCACTACGACAACAACCGCGCCCTCCCCGCCGACCAGAACGCCCTGGGCGTGCAGAACGAGCTCCTGACGTCCACCGGCAGCCTGCCGGCTGACCTGAGTGACGGGATCTTGTTCACCGTCGGGTGCAACGCCGGTGTGAACCTGTCCGACCTGCTCGCCAAGACGGTCTCCAGCCTGACCGCGACTGAGCAGGGGCGCCTGGCCGACTGGTCACAGCGGGTCAGTGCGGCCAAGGGTGTCTTCGTCGCCAACACCGGCTACGGCTACGGGGACTCGCAGTCGATCGCTTACAGCGAGCGCCTGATGTCCTACTTCGCGAAGAACCTGGACGGCACGATGACCGTCGGCCAGGCGCTGCAGTTCGCGAAGCAGAAGTACCTCGCGCTCGGGGTGGCCGGGGTCTACGACCACAAGGCCCTCGAGGAGTCGACCTTCTACGGCCTGCCGCAGTGGCGGCTGGGTTCGGCTGGTCAGGTCGCGAAGACCGTCCTGCCGCCGGCCGGCTCGCTCTCCACGAAGTCCGTGTACGCCGTCAGCTCAGCGCTCTACACCCCGACCACGCTCCGGGTCACGGGCACGCGGGGCGACTTCTTCACCGCGAACGGGCAGCAGCCACAGGTCACGGCCTACCGTCCGATCGAGCCGCGACTCGAGAGCCCGCTGGCCACGCGCCCTGACGACCTCGTCCTGCACGGGGCGACCGTCGAGGCGCTGACGACCACCGAGCAGGACATCAACCCGGCCATCGACATCCCGATCGTGGACCAGAGCAAGTTCCGTCCGGAACCCGATGTCACGACCGCGTTCTACCCGACGTCGATCGCGAGCGCGGTCCGGATCACCGGCCCCGACGGAAAGCCTCATGACGAGGTCGTCCTCGTCCCGGGTCAGTTCCGCAGCGGGGCGGGCTCGACGCCGGACGTCCAGCGCCTGGTGACGTCGACGCAGGTGGCAGGTCAGCTGTCCAACAGCCCGGACTTCCGGGCGCCGCTGCTGACCGAGATCCAGGGCGTCGTCGACACGGTAGGCAACCGGGTCCGCTTCACTGCCGTGGCCCCGTCGACCGACACGGCGCGGGTCTTCGTCCTCTACCTGCTGCCGGGGAGCCCCAACCCGGGCGACCCGCACACCTGGAGCAAGGTCGAGCTGCAGAAGTCCAGCGACGGCACCATGTGGGTCGGTACCGCGCCCCTCGCCGACGGGATCGACTCCGTCGGGCAGTTCTCGGTGACGGCGGTCGACAACGCCGGCAACGTCGACGTCAACGCCAACAAGGGCCTCAACTACGAGGCTCAGGCGCTGCCCACCAGCAGCAGCTTCGGACTGCAGGTCGGACCGCAGTCCGGTGGCCAGCGGACCGTCACGATCGTGGACTCCTCGAACACAGCCGTCACCGGTGACGGCTACGCACTGGCTGTCGATGACGCGCCGGCCCTCCCCTACACGGGACCGACCGTGGTCACAGGCGAGGGCGTGCATGTGGTGACGGCGACGTTCCACGGCGAGCGAGCCGCCGCCTTGGTGTCGATCGACACCACCGGACCGTCGGTCACGATCACCACGCCGACGGACGGCGGCAGGTACGCCGTTGCGCCCGCCGTTCCGGACTTCACCTGCGCTGATGCCTCAGGGGTTGTCACCTGCGCACCAGGGGCGTACGACACCTCACCGGGTACGCACACGTTCTCCGTGACCGCGACCGATGGGGCTGGCCTCACCGCCACCGGAACGGTGACCTACACCGTCGGGCAGCTGTTGACGGTGGCCTACACCGGCGACACGTTGGCCTCGACCGGGTCGACGACCGGCACCACGGCTCCGGTCACGCTTGCGGTGCGAGTGACGCAGGCGCCGGACGGCAGCCAAGGTGACCTGACGTCCACGAACGCGACCTTCACCGTGACAGGCACGGCGTCGACCATCCCGGTAGCGACGGTGACGATTCCGGTGAGCCTCGCCTCGGACGGCAGTGGGTTCGCCAGTGCGGTGCGGACGCTGTCGGCGGACGTCTACACCGTCACGGTGTCGGTCTCCGGCGGGATCTTCCCGGAAGCGCGCACGGATGCGACGGTCACGGTGTACCAGCCCAGCCCCGACCAGTACGTGACGGGTGGGGGGCACGTCATCGACCCGGGGACCAACAACGTCCCGGTCGCCGTCTCCGGCGTCGACAAGCGCGGACAGTTCGGCATGTCGGTGCGCTACGAGAAGGTCGTCATCGGAGCCTCGGCGCAGATGAAGATCCGCGGGGTGGCGCAGTACGCCTTCTACGGCGCCGACGGCAAGAGGTACCAGATGCGCAGCAAGTCGTTCGACAACCTGTTCGTCAGCGGAAGCGCGTCGCCTTACACCGGGTCCTTCACCGGTCCGGTCGACGTGACCGTTTATGCCAACGGGAAGGCGTCGTCTCCAGGCGCCGGCTACCGGTGGCGCATCGACGCAGTTGACGGGAGCACGGACAAGTTCGCGATGGTGGTGACCGACGCCAATGGTCGGGTGTTCCACCAGGTTGGCAGCTCCAGCAGTCCGCTGCCGCTGGCCGCCGGGAGCATCGTCGTGCACCAGAAGTAGCCACCAGCTGGATCCTGCTGAGCGATCACCGTGCAGTGGTCGGCTGCGGCTGTGCCTGTACATGACAGGGCCAGTTGCTCCCGGCTGGGCAAGACCGCCGGATTTTTCTGGTCACGGGCAGCAGGAGAACGCCGGGCGATGGCGAAACACAAGTCATCGCTCGGCGAGCGCCGCGGCCCAGGGCTGTGGTCGCCGGGCAGGTAGACCAGCGGGGCGCTTCCGGGGGGAGGCGCCCCGCTGTTCTGTCAGGACGTCCGCGCGGTCTCCCGCCGCACCCGGAGTGCGGCCAGCAGCATCCCGGCTGCGAAGCACGCCCCGGCACCCTCACCGGCCCGCAGCCGCAGGTCGAGCAGCGGCTCCAGCCCCAGTCGACCGAGCACCAGCGGATGTGCCCGCTCCCGGCTGCGCTGCCCGGCGACCAGGTGCGCCGCCACCCCGGGCTCCATCAGGACAGCGGTGAGAGCGGCGACGGACGTGAGCAGACCGTCCAGCACGACCGCCGCCCCCGAGGCGGCCGCACCCAGCACCACCCCGGTCAGCAGCGCCACCTCGGGGCCTCCGAGCGCCGCCAGGGCCTGTACGGGATCCCCGACTGCCCCGACCCGCTCCAGCGCTCCCGCCACCACGGCGCGCTTGCGCTCGAGCATGGCGGTGTCCGCGCCGGACCCGAGCCCGACGACCTCCGAGGCGGGCAGCGACAGCAGCAGGGCGGCCAGCGCCGCGGCAACGGTGGTGTTGCCGATGCCGACCTCGCCGAGCGCGACGAGGCCACCCAACGACGCCCCGAGCTCGCGGCCCTCCGCCAGCAAGCCCGTCACGCGAGCAACCGTCATGGCGTCGGTGTGCAGCAGGTCCCCGGTGGAGCTGCCGGCGTCGACGACCACGGACCGAAGACCCGAGGCGGTGGCGGCCACCGTCCCTAGGGCGGTGCCCTCACGGGCGGCCGCCAGGACCACGGCGGTGACCGAGTCCGGGAACGCCGACACCCCCAGGGCCGTCACCGGGTGGGCGCCACCCGCGAGCACCAGCACACCGTCGGTCTGGTCGCCGTGGCCGAGCGCCACGAGCCGGTCGACGGCCCGGTCGAGGACGCCGAGCGAGCCGGGCGGCGTGAGGAGCAGGTCGGCAGCGTCCCGGGCGGCGACGACCTCAGCCGGCACCGGGGCGCGCAGGTGCGACACCGGCGAGTCCGCCTCGGTCCAGTGGTCGGTCATCACGACCTCCGCCAGCGGTCGGCGCTTGGACCAGCCGGCCCGCTCCAGCCCCGGGGTGGGGGGCCGCTCGTCAGGCCAGCCCAGGCACAGCCAGCCGAGGGTGACGACGCCGTCCGGAAGCCCGAGCAGCGAGCCGAGGGAAGCCGGGGTGAACAGCGTCACCCAGCCCATCCCGAGCCCTTCGGCGCGGGCCGCGAGCCACAGGTTCTGGATGGCGCAGGCGCACGACCAGACGTCCGCGTCGGGGAACGTCGCGCGCCCCAGTACCCCGGCCGCCGGCACCCGCCGGTCACAGCAGACCACCACACCCAGGGGTGCCTCCCGGATGCCCTCGAGCTGCAGGTCCAGCAGCCGCCGGGCCGCGCCGGGCTCGAGCTGCGCGGCCTGCGCGAGCCTTTCCTGGTCGGCCATCAAGGCGGCCTGCTCGCGGACCGAGGGGTCGCGCACTACCAGGAAGCGCCACGGCTGCGAGTGCCCCACCGACGGCGCCTGGTGGCCCGCCATGAGGACCCGTTCGAGCACCTCGGGCGGGATGTCGTCCGGGCGGTAGCGACGCACGTCCCGGCGGGCCGCAAGCACCTCGTACAGGCCGGTCCGCACCTCGGGCGGGAAGGCCCAGCCGTCCGGTGCGGACGCCCGCTCGGCCGCGGAGGTGGTGTCACCGATCAGCGGTACGGGGCGGGGCCAGGTCATGGCCCCACGTTAGTCAGCGGCGGCGGTGGTTGAACGGCGCCGTGGAGTCGATGACGTTGAACAGCCCGAGCGGACCGCGGGCCAGGGTGCCGTTCGTCGAGGCGGTGAACGCCGTCGCGCTGTAGGCCAGCTGGCCCTTCTTCAGCCCGGGGATCGCGCTGTACGGCACGTGCAGCGTGATGAGGCCGCTGCCCGCTGCGCTGCCCTTGATGGTCGTGGCGCTGTCGAAGGCCATGCTGATCTGGACACCCGCGGTCGGGGCGGTCACGTCACCGACGAAGAACCGCGGCGCGCCGCCTTCGATGACCTCCATGCCGGCGTAGTAGATGTGGCCGTTCCCCGGCGTCGCCTTGTTGTAGGTGGTGAACCGGGTGATCCACTCGGCGGTGGTGCCACCGAGGGTCGGGCTGATCGAGGTGCTCTCGAGCGACTTGACCTTCATGGTGATCTTCAGGCCACCGGGCTCCTCGGTGATGGCGGCACCGGTGAGGTCCTGGTTGACGTTGGCCGGGGTGCGCAGCGAGTTCGCGTTGAAGAACGCGTCCAGCGTCGGGTCGGTCACCTTGTCGTACGCCAGAGCCTTCTTCTTCAGGGTCTTCCCGACGATCATCGACGGGCCGGTGACCTGCTTCTGGAGCACCGGTGGGCCGTTCTCGGCAATCGCACCGGTCGGGCCGACGGTGTAGGAGCTCGAGGTGTCATCGACGTACACGACCGTCAGGGCACCGTCCTGGTCGATGCCGATGTTGAGGTAGTCGCCGAGGGAGCGGTCGCCCATCGTGGCGGCGCAGGCGGTGCCCGCGGTGCAGATGGGGCCGTACTTCATCGGGTGCTCGGTGGCGGTCACCACGTCGTACGAGGGCTTGCCGGCGAGGGCGTTGATGCTCTGCGCGACCTGCACGTCGAAGGAGGCATGCGCGAGCCCGTCGAAGGAGTAGTCGTTCTTCTCGCTCTCCTCGTTCGCGTGGTACCAGGCGACGCCGACCCGACCGGAGCTGCCGGCGGTGATCCAGGGGAACGCGTTGGAGCCGCCGTGGCTGATCTGCACCGACCGGCCCCAGTGCCGGCCGCCGTCGCGGGAGACGTTGACGTACACCTGGTAGGGACCCTTCGCCTTGCCGCCGCTGAGGAGCTGCGCGGAGTTGACGAGGTAGAGGTTGCCGGCGGTGTCCTGGGCGATCGTCGGGAAGTTGGCCGACCCGCAGGTGCCGGGGGCCGAGCTGTTCTTGTCCGGGCAGATGTCGCCGTTGACGCGGACGTCCTGCCACGTCGCGGTGGTGACCGCGGCCTGGCCGGTGCCCGTCGTGGTCGGCGTCCCGACGCTGACGTAGACCGAGCGGCCGTCCTGACCGCCGTGGGCGATGACGATGTCGCCCTTCTTCGTGACGACCTGGTTGCCGGGCAGGCTCTCCTCGTTGGTCACGCAGTTGACGACGCCGCCGCCCAGGCACGCGGGGCTGGGGTGCGCGTTGATGACAGGCGTGAAGTTGACGCCGTCGTGGCTGACGGTCTCGACGAGCTGGTTGCTGATCGGGCTGTTCGGGTCGGCGCCGGACAGCACGGCGTCGTACTCCTCGTAGATCGCGAAGTCCGGGTCGCCGAGCTTGCCGTGGCTCGCGAACCACATCCGGTCGACCGGCGTGTTGGGGGCGGCGGTGCACGAAGCCTTGAAGGTCATGCCGCCGTCGGTGCTCACCGAGTTCGACAGGTTCGTGAGGTTCTGCAGGTCGGACAGGTAGAGGTTGTCGCCGCTGTCCTTCGCGAGCTCGGTGTCGCCGCCGCCGAGGCAGGACGCCGGCTTGCCGAACGCCACGTTGCCCGGCACGAGCTGGAAGCTGTCGCCGCGGTCGACGCTCTGCCAGACGAACGACTCGCCCTGCGAGGAGCCGTTCGGCACGCTGGAGTAGATCTTGCCCTTGGAGTCGACGACCAGGTCGGGCTCGAAGCCGCTGCGCTGGTGGTCGATGATCACCTGGTGCCCGAAGCTCAGGGTGGACGTCGCCTGCGCCTGCGGGGCCAGCCCGGAGACGGCCACCCCCACAGTCCCGATGAGCAGGGCAGCGACAGCGGTTCTCCGGGCATCCATGCGGAAGGAGTTCGACGTTGCCGCCGGATCTCCTGTCTAGGCTCTGAAGATGAGCATCTCTCGGTCCGTCACCGTCCAGGCTCCGGCCCAACGCGTCTGGGAGCTGGTGAGCGATCTGCCCGGCATGGGGGAGCTCAGCCCCGAGAACACCGGCGGGTCCTGGGCCGACGGCGCGACCGGCCCCACCGTCGGCGCCCGCTTCCGCGGCAGCAACCGATCGGGCTGGCGGCGCTGGAGCACGACCGTCGTGGTGACACGGTGCGTCCCTTCCACCGAGTTCGTCTTCGAGGTGAGCACGGCCGGGTTGAAGGTGGCCGAGTGGGGCTACACCGTCGTGCCCGAAGGTGAGGGCTGCTCGGTCACCGAGACGTGGACCGATCAGCGAGGCAGGCTGATGAACGTGCTCGGCAAGCTGGCGACGGGTGTCGCCGACCGCACCGCGTTCACCGAGACCTCGATCGACCAGACCCTGGCCGCTGTGAAGGCCGCCGCCGAGCGCTGAGTGTCAACCGTTCGGCCCTGTCGCGGTGGAACCGGACAGGGGACACTTATCTGACAGATGGCGCAAGAGCGTGTCGACCGGATGACACGTTGTGTGGTTAGTTAGTGTCATAGCGTGACCACCTGACGAGGTGGCGAGACAAGCGGGAGGTGAAGCAGTGGTGACCGACCCGGTGGCTCCCAGCCATCTTCTTCGCCTCCACCGCAACTCCCGACTGGCCTTCGGCGCCACCACGGCCGCCCTGGTCACGCTGGCCTCGGGAGGCACCGCGGTGCTCGTCAACCACGGTGCCAGCGGGTTGTCGAGCGCGACCTCGCTCCCTCAGGGCGGGCTGCTCCCCGACGGTGGCTCCGCCGGTTCGGTCGTGCTCGATCCGCCCGTCGTGTCGGCTCCGGACACCGTGGTCCGGGCGGTCGTCCCGGACGACACCGAGCGGGCCCTTCGCGCGGCGCTGAACCAGCGCACCCAGCCGGGCCGGCGCACCCTCACGGTGCCGTTGGTCGCGCTGCTGATCCCGGACGCTCCCAGTCTGCCGCCCGTGACCGTCCCGGTGGCGCGGTCAGTAGTCCGGGTAACGGTGCCGTTGGTGAGCCCGGTCGCGCCCGGTCCGGACCCGAGCGGGGCGCCCACCGCGCCGTACGGCGGGAGCCTCAGGCATCAGACGCCGCCGCCGACAGCGGACGACCGGGGGCCGGGTCACAGCCACGTTCACGACACGGGCCACGACAAGGGCCACGACAAGGGCCACGGCAAGAAGGGCAAGCACGCCAAGCCCGCGGGCCGGGCGGGGCGCCACGCGCGCTAGCCGGTGAGACCCACGTCACAGGGCGTGCTTACATGACGTCGAGGGACCGGCGACCCCGGCCCCGCACCGACGAGGAGCACCACGTGACGCTGCCCGCCCCGGCCTCCCCGGAGGCCACTCCCCTGGTCCAGCTGCTCACCCCCGAGGGCGAGCGGCTGCACCACCCGGACTACGACGTCGACCTCACCGACGAGGGGTACCGCGCGCTCTACCGGGACCTGGTGCTGGTCCGGCGCATCGATGTGGAGGCGACAGCCCTGCAGCGCCAGGGCGAGCTGGGGCTCTGGGCGGCGCTGCTCGGCCAGGAGGCGGCGCAGGTCGGGTCGGGGCGGGCACTCCGGGCCCAGGACTTCGCCTTCCCGACGTACCGCGAGCACGGGGTCGCCTGGTGCCGCGACGTCGACCCCGTGCACCTGCTCAGCCTCTTCCGTGGCGTGACCAACGGTGGTTGGGACCCGAACGAGAAGAACTTCGCGCTCTACACGATCGTCATCGGTTCGCAGACCCTGCACGCGACCGGCTACGCCATGGGCATCCAGAAGGACGGTGCCGTCGGGGACGCCGAGTCCGGTGAGGCCGTCATCGCCTACTTCGGGGACGGCGCCTCCTCGCAGGGTGACGTGAACGAGGCGTTCGTCTGGGCGTCTGCGTACACGTCCCCGATCGTCTTCTTCTGCCAGAACAACCAGTGGGGCATCAGCACCCCGACCTCGACGCAGAGCAAGATCCCCTTGTACAAGAGGGCGGAGGGCTTCGGCTTCCCCGGCGTACGGGTCGATGGCAACGACGTGCTGGCCTGCCTGGCGGTGACGAGCAAGGCGCTCGACGCGGCCCGTACCGGGCAGGGACCGACGCTGATTGAGGCGTTCACCTACCGGATGGGTGCCCACACCACCTCCGACGACCCGACCCGCTACCGGTTGAGCTCCGAGCTGGAGGCGTGGAAGCTCAAGGACCCGCTGGAGCGCATGAAGGCGTTCCTGTTCAAGCAGCAGCTGGCGGACGCGGGGTTCGTCGCGGAGGTCGAGGCCGAGGCGGACACCCTCGCCGCCCGGATCCGCAAGGCCTGCCTCGAGATGCCCGACCCGCCGCCGTCGGTGCTGTTCGACCGGGCGTACGCGGAACCCACGCCGCTGCTGCGCGAGCAGGCGGCGGCCTTCGAGGCCTATCACGCCGGATTTGTGGGGCACTGATGCAGCTGACCATGGCGAAGGCCATCAACGAGGGGCTCCGCGCGGCCTTGGAGCGCGACCCGAAGGTCCTGCTGATGGGAGAGGACATCGGCAAGCTGGGCGGCGTCTTCCGGGTCACCGACGGGCTGCAGAAGGACTTCGGTGAGGACCGCGTCTTCGACACTCCCCTTGCGGAGTCGGGGATCATCGGCACCGCGATCGGGCTCGCGATGCGCGGCTACCGGCCGGTCTGCGAGATCCAGTTCGACGGCTTCGTCTACCCCGCGTACGACCAGATCGTGAGCCAGCTGGCCAAGATGCACGCGCGGTCGCGCGGGCTGGTGCCGATGCCGGTCGTGATCCGGATCCCGTTCGGCGGCGGTATCGGTGCGGTGGAGCACCACAGCGAGTCGCCGGAGGCGTACTTCTGCCACACCGCGGGGTTGAAGGTGATGGCGTGCGCGAACCCGGTGGACGCCTACTTCATGATCCAGCAGGCGATCGCGCTCGATGACCCGGTGGTGTTCTTCGAGCCCAAGCGCCGCTACTGGGAGAAGGCGGAGGTCGACACCTCCGCGGTGGGGCTGCCGTTGGAGCAGGCCATGGTGGTCCGACCGGGCACGGACCTGACGCTGATCGCGTACGGGCCCATGGTGAAGACCTGCCTCGACGCTGCCGCGGCTGCTGCTGAGGAGGGCCGGTCCCTGGAGGTCGTGGACCTGAGGTCCCTTTCCCCGCTGGACTTTCCCACCGTCTTCACCTCGGTACGCAAGACCCGCCGTGCCGTCGTGGTGCACGAGGCGTCGTCGTTCGTGGGCCTCGGCGCCGAGATCTCGGCGCGGCTGTCGGAGGAGCTCTACTACGAGATGGAGGCCCCGGTGCTGCGCGTCACGGGGTACGACGTGCCCTATCCGCCGTCGCGCGTGGAGGAGGACTTCCTCCCGGACCTCGACCGGGTGCTGTTCACCGTGGAGCGTTCCCTTGCGTACTAAGGACTTCAAGCTCCCCGACCTCGGTGAGGGACTGACCGAGGGCGAGATCCTGCAGTGGCTCGTCGCGGTCGGCGACACCATCGTGCTCAACCAGCCGATCGTGGAGGTCGAGACGGCCAAGGCCGCCGTCGAAGTGCCGTCGCCGTTCGCGGGGGTGGTGACGGAGATCCACTACCCGGCAGGGGTTGTCGTCGATGTCGGCGCCGTCATCATCAGCATCGACACCGACCCGTCGGCAGGGCCGCTGGACCTGGTTCCGTCGGTGGAGGGCGCGCTCATCGGTGAGGTCGGGCCAGGGGGTCGGACCGCCACTCTCGTCGGCTATGGACCCAAGAGCGGTACCGCCAAGCGCCGGGCCCGCACCGACTCCGCGCCCTCGTCGGCCCCAGTTGCTGCTGCCCCTCCCCCGGAGACTGCGGCCCGGGTCTCGGCCGCCGCGGTCGGGCAGCTCGCGGCGGTGACGGCTGGTGGCGTGACGGTGCTGGCCAAGCCACCGGTGCGGAAGCTGGCCAAGGAACTCGGCGTCGACCTGGCGGGGGTCGTGGGCACCGGACCGGGTGGCACCGTCACGCGCGAGGACGTCGAGCGATCGGTGGGCCCGCGCGACTACCTCGAGCCGGCAACCGGTTGGTTCGGCGCCGCTCCCTACGACCCGGCAACCCGCGAGCGGCGCATCCCCGTCAAGGGCGTCCGGAAGATGTCTGCACAAGCGGTGGTCGGCTCGGCGTTCTCCGCGCCGCACGTGACGGAGTTCATCACCTTCGACATGACACCGACGATGGACCTGGTCCGGCGCCTGCGGGCGCTTCCCGAGTTCGCGGACGTCAAGGTGTCGCCGCTGCTGCTCGTTGCCAAAGCCCTGCTGCTGGCGGTGCAGCGCAACCCGGAGATCAACAGCACCTTCACCGACGACGACGAGATCATCGTGAAGGAGTACGTCAACCTCGGCATCGCCGCGGCCACCCCGCGGGGGTTGCTGGTGCCCAACATCAAGGACGCCGACCAGCTGTCGCTCGTGGACCTGGCGCGGGCGCTGCAGCAGCTCGTCGAGTCGGCGCGCGCCGGGCGTACCAGCCCTTCCGACATGGCGCGCGGGACCATCACGATCACCAATGTCGGGACGTTCGGCATCGACACCGGTACGCCGATCATCAACCCTGGCGAGTCCGCGATCCTCTGCTTCGGCGCGGTACGGCCGGCTCCCTGGGTGGTTGACGGATCCGTGGTCGTCCGTCAGGTGACCACGCTGGGGCTGTCCTTCGACCATCGCAACGTCGATGGTCAGCTGGGGTCGCAGTTCCTGGCCGACATCGCCCGGGTCCTTGCCGACCCTGCTGTCGCGCTCGCCTGGAGCTAGGCCTGTTGCTTCAGCTTGCGCCAGCCGCCGGCTCGGTTGTTGGCGATGATCTGCTTCACCATGGCCGTCAGCGCCGGGGCATTGATCTCCTCGCCCTGCCTGATGCCGACCGTGCGCGCGGTGCTGTTTCGATGTCCAGCCGTGATGATCCCCTCTGGATCCGGCACGATGCCACCGTCGTAGAGAAAGACGTTGACGTGGTCCTTGGCGGCGAGCAGCGCACAGATGTTGCCCTGCAGCACGAAGTAGGGCTGCCCGGTGCGCTTGATGGTCTCGGTGACCTCGGGGTCCGCCGCGTGCACCAGGTGACGGACCTGCTGGCACAGCTCGCGCTGCCACGGCTGCAGCGCGTCTAGGTAAGCGTCCACCCGCGGATCAAGGACGTAGGTCATGCTCGGCTCCTCTCCGCGGTTCGCGACTCACGGTGCCACGCGGGACCGATCGTCGTCCGCTCCGCCTTCAGGAGCGATGGCTCCAGCTACCAGCCGCGGAGGAGGGGCCGGGGTCCGCGGGACACGGTGTAGCCGGTGCGGGTGACGGTCCAGTGCAGGGTGCCACCGGGGTCGCGGGTGACGGTGAAGAACCGTTCGGTCTTGCCTTGGTGGTGGTGGGTGCAGTCGCTGGCGACGTTGCTGACGCAGGTCGGGCCTTGCGGCCAGGGGGTGATGTGGTCGTTCTGGCAGGTTTGGGCGAGCTTGGGGCAGCCGGGGAAGGTGCAGGTGGCGTCGCGGGTCTTGACGTGCCGGGCCATCCGAGGAGGTAGGGCGTAGCTGCTGCTCGGGCCGGGGGCGGCGCTGATCTTGGCGGTCAGCATCTGGGTGAGGGCAGCGGTCATCGCGGTGGCGGTCCAGGCCGGTGGGGGCGGGGGTCTCAGGAGGTTGGGGTCGGGTCCGGGTTCCCGCTCATACCGGGTCTGCGGGAGGGTGGTGGCGTAGCTGCGGTAGTTGGTGGTGTCGTGCTCCCAGCCCAGGTCGCCGGGTGTCGGTGGCTGGTCGGGTGGGCCTTGCCGGGGACGCCATGGAGGTCCGGGTGCTGGCCGGTCCCAGCCACAGCCGGTGCTGTGACTGGTGGGGGTGAACGGGTCCGGGTCGACCTCGACGATCAGGCCTGAGAACGCCGGGTACTCCGTCGGGGGCCGAAGCCCGGCGGTGGCCAGGGCAGCGGTGTGGGCGAGCTGGGTGTCGAGGTCCACCCCGACCGCGGCGAGCTCGGTGCGGAGCAGGTCCCGCACGGCGGCTTCGAAGGCGCTGGGCGACAGCAGCAGCACCTGGTAGGCCGCCTCGGTCTCGGCGGCGGCGTGCGCGGCGTCGGCCTGCGCGGCAGCCCACGCCCGGTCCGCCTCGTCGGGCACCGCGCCCGCAGCAACGGCCGCGTCGGCACCGGCGTGGGTGTGCTGGGGGGCGCGGTGGTCCTCATCGAGGTCGGCCGGCTCCGCCTGCCGGGTCCAGAGCCGCTCCGCCATGGCCGAAGGCTCCGGCGCCTCGACGTCATCGGCCGGGGGCTGGTGCACGACAGAGTCAACGTTGACGAGCTCGCCGTGCTCGTCCACCACGACCCGGCGGAGCGCGGCGTTCCCGGCGAGCTCGCGGGCCTCCTGGGCGCTGATCAGGCCCAGGCCGGGGATCTCCGCGGGCGCGTCACTCGCGCCGGTGAGGGTCTCCAGCGTCATCAGGACATACGCCTGCCACTGGCCGGGCTCGGCGCGGCCGCAGACCAGGTCGGTCAGCAGGTCGAACCGGCGCTGCGCCAGGCTCCGGTCGTCCTCGGGGCCGGTCGGGCCGAGCTGGCAGTCGATCGCGGTCATCAGGGAATGCACGGCCGAGGGGGTGCCGCAGGCGGTGAACATCCCGATGCCCTGCTCGTACTGCCCGACATACACACACCGGTCCTGCTTGGCCTTCTCATGCCGCGCCGCCGCCGCCTCAGGGTTCAGCACCAGCGCCGCCGCAGCGACGGCCTTCCGGACCTGCCACGGCGTCCTGGCCTGCCCCTGGCCGGCGACCATCGCCAGCGCCTCAGCCTCCTGCCCGGGAGTCAGGCCCGAGCCGGCGATCCCGTCCAACGCCGCCCACGCGTGCTTCAGCGACCAGCGCCCCGAGGCGACCTGCTCGGTCATGGCCGGGAACGAGCACAGGATCTGCGCATCCAGCACCAACGCCTGGCCCTGCCGCGGCGACAGGTCCAACGCCATCGCCAACTCATCGCCGACGAACCGGCGCTGCCCCGCCGGGGTCTCCGACAGCACGTACTCATTCACGAGCTGGGACAGCTGCAGGCCCAACAGCTGGATCTGCCCCGACACCCGGCTGATCTGGTCCACGAACGCGCAAGAACGCTCCAGCACGTTCTGCGGCGCGGCCAACTCATCCATACCGTCATAGTACAAGAGTTCGACAACTAAAAAAAGACTTTTCACTCATGGCGGAACAAACTGAGCACGATGAGCACCTCATGGCTGAACTCTCGCGAGTTACCGGCCGCACGGTGCGTCAAGGTGCGTTGCTTCCCTCTCGAGGAGGTGTGGGGTGGCTCACCGAGTCCTCATCCCGCCGCGCACTCAGGCAAGGCTCGGCCCTGCCGATGGTGCTGCGTGAGCGCCATCGACACCGACACGCTGCAGAAGGCGCTGCGGATCAACCTTGACCCGCGGTTCTACGGCACGGTCGCCGAGATCGGCGCAGGTCAGGAAGTAGCCCGGTGGTTCTTCCGGGCCGGAGGTGCGGCCGGCACGGTGGCCAAGTCGATGAGCGCGTACGACATGGAGGTCAGCGACGCCGTCTACGGGAAAGCTGACCGGTATGTCAGCCAGGGTCGCCTGCAGGCCATGCTCGAGCACGAGCTGAACCTCAACGTCGAACGCCTGACGGACTCACGCGGTGACACCACCAGCTTCTTCGCGTTCGCCGACACCGTGGTTGCCCGGAGCTACGCCGGCGGGAACGAGTGTCACGGCTGGATGGGTGTCCGTTTCCAGTCCCGTCCGCACGACGAGCCCAGCCAGATCGTCCTGCACGTGCGGATGCTCGATGACGACGCGAAGCTGCAGCAGGAGGCGCTCGGCGTCGTGGGCGTGAATCTCCTGCACGCAGCGTTCTTCGAGCACCACCTGCCCGACCAGGTCGTGAGGAGCCTGCTCGACCAGCTCTCCACGGGGCGCATCGAGATCGACATGATCGAGTTCCGGGGCATCGAGTTCCGGTCCGTCGACAACCGGCTGATGGCCCTGAAGCTGGTACAGCTCGGGCTCTCCGGGGCCGCCATGTTCGGCCCGGACGGGGAGGTGCTGCAGCCGTCGGAGGCGCTGCGGAAGAAGAGCATCCTCGTCGAACGGGGCAGCTTCCGGCCGCCGACGGTGGTCAACATCGACATGATCGCGTGTGCGGAGGAGAAGTTCGACGGCCCGGTGCTGGCCCTCACCGAGCTCACGATGAGCAACCTGTTGGCGGGCGGCGCCGACGTGGACCGCCGGGACTTCCTGGCCCGCGCCGATCTGCTCGCGGCGTGCGGGATGACGGTGCTGATCTCGGACTACGTGGAGTACCACCGACTCGCCGCCTATCTTCGTGAGCGGACGACCGGCCGGATCGGCATGGTGATGGGGGTGCCGTCGCTGCTCGACCTGTTCGACGAGGCGACCCATGCGCAGCTCCACGGCGGCATCCTCGAGAGCTTCGGCCGGCTCTTCAAGAACGACCTCAGGCTGTACGTGTACCCGATGCTCACGTTGCCCGATGGCCCGGTCGTCACGGTCGAGGACGTCCGCGTCGCGGCGGAGCTGCAGCCCTTGTTCGACTACCTCGCCGGCCGAGGGTCGTTCGTGAACCTCGACAACTACCGGCCCGAGTACCTGCCGATCCTGAGCCGTGACGTGTTGAAGCGGATCGCCCTTGGCGACGAGCAGTGGCAGCAGATGGTGCCTCCAGCCGTGGCGGACATGATCATGAAGCGGTGCTTCTTCGGCCACCAGCGCCTCGCGGGATAGCCCTCAGGGTGTGACGTCCCAGGGCACCGGAGCCTCCGGCTGGTAGGAGCAGAACGTCCCGGTGCGGACTGCGTGCCGCAAGTGCTTCCCCAGCACGGGATCGAGGTCCTCGAGGCGCTTGATCGCCTCGCGCACCCGCGCCGTGACTGCCGAGCGGGCGCGCTCGGCGGAGGACCCCTGCCGGCGGGCCCGGCCACCCAAGCCATAGGCGCCGGCCAGCTGGTCCAGCAGGAGCTCCCGTTCGTGCGCCTCCGCCTCCGACAGGGACGCCGACGTCTCGAGCTCCCGCAGCCGTTCCTTGTAGGCGTGTCGTGCCTGCGCGTCGAGCACCTCCCCGGTGTCGTGCTGCAGGACACCCTCGGCACCCGCCAGGTCCAGGGCGCCGACCGCTCTCCCTTGCGCCGCCAGGAGAGCAGCCAGGTCGCGCATGCCTTTGCTGTCCCGCACCCGGTGCACGGGGCCGCCGAACGAGACCGCCCAGGTGTCACCCTCCAGGAGCCAGGACGGCCGCTGGGTGGCAGGGGCGGCAGCCAGCAGCGCCGTCGCTCCGAACGCCCGGCAGGCTGAGTCCGAGGCCTGCTGGTGCTGCCGCGCGGTGGCCGCGTCGGGAGCGACCATGGCCAGGAAACGGGACACCGGACCTCGGGCCGCCGCTCCGATCCCCTCGATGACGAACTGGTCCGCGAAGGGCAGCAGCGCGCGGTAGACCGGCTGGCGAAGCGGGTGCTCCCCGGCCTCCAGCAGCTGGCACACCTGAGCCATCGAGGGGAGCCACTCCGAGTCCCTCGGCAGGTCCAGGACGGCGTGCGCGACCGTCCCGAAGGTCGCGTAGGCCAGCTCGGGCAGACCCTGCTGAAGCTGGGACAGAGCCAACGCGAGAACCGCCCAGGCCCCGGTGAACTGGGTGATGTCGTTGCGGCAGAACAGCTCGGTCAGACCGGTTCGGTCACCTTGCTGCGCCAGCCGCCACCAGGTCTGCGTGATGGTGAGCATGACGGCGTTCTCGCTCCCGGCACCCAGCCGCTGGGCTTCCGCCGTCGCCGCGGCACAGTCCTCGTACCGGCCTTCGGCCAGTGCCCAGAAGCCTCGCCACAGTGGGACGTACCAGCGGTACAGCGGGTGCCGGACCGCATCGGCCTTCATCGCGTACGCCGCCACCTCCAGCTCCGCCCGTGACCGGTCGCCCCGCTCGAGCAGCGCCTGCACCCGCAACCGTCGGCCGAGCAGCTCCACTTCGGGCGCATCCGATGCCAGCGAGACGATCTCGCGCGCGTGAGCAAGCCGCTGATCAAGGTGGCCGGGGCCGGCGGTGGCATCGCACAGCGCGGCCAAGGCGCCCGCGAGGACGACCCGGTCACCAGACGCACGAGCCAGGACAACCGCTTCCTCGGCCTGGGCCAGGGACTCGGCCGCGGGCGTCACCGCGTAGCGGGCCACGGACAGCCGGGCGAGCACCGCAGCCCGTAGCGCGAGGGCGCTGTCGGGCAGCGCGGCGAGCGCCTTCTCGAGCTGGGCGATCTGCGCGCTGTCGCTGGCGTCAACCTCGAAGCCGCCCGGTCCGGTGCCGAGCGCCAGCGCGGCTTCGGCGTGCTGCTCAGGGGTGGGCGCGAGAGCGGCAGCCTGCAGCAGCAGGGCCCGAGCTCCCACCCGATCACCGCTGCCCCGCTGGGCACGGGCCATCTCGAGCAGGATCTTGACGCGCTCAGGGGGATCCGACAGCAGGGGGAGCGCCTCGCCGTACCAGCGGACGGCGTCCTCGAAGGCGCTCATCCCGGCCGCGCGGCGCGCCGCTTCGACGGCAGCCTCGGCGGCGCCGTCGGCTCCGCTGTGGAGCAGGTGGGTGGCCACCTCCGCGGCGTCGACGTCGCTGCCTCGCCGGTGCAGCCCTGCGAGCACCTCGCCGGCCCGGGCGTGCCAGTGCTGCAGCTGCGCCGGCGGCAGCTCGGCGTAGATCGCGTCCCGGAGCAGCTCGTGGCGGAAACAGGCGCGGCCGGGGCCGTCCGCGACCACCAGGTCGCCGAGCTGTCCCGCGATCTGCTCCGCCGGCACGTCAGCGACCTCGGCCAGCACATCCAGCCGGAAGCGGGGACCGAGGACGGCTCCGACCTCGACGAGGTGGCGGCTCGCCGGGGGCAGCCGGGCGCAGCGCGTGGCGACCATGGCCCGCAAGGAGGCCGACACCTCGTCGGTCGCGCCCGCCAGCTCCGTGACGAGCAGCGCGTTCCCACCCGTGCGGGCCAGCAGGCTCTGCACCTGCTCGGGGGTCGGGTCGCTGAGCAGCGCCGCCACGTCGGCCGCGGTCAGCGGGCCGAGGCTGAGCCGGTGCGCCTGCCCCAGCAGCTCCCCGCGGACCTGCTCCCGTCCCCGCCACTCGTGGGCGCCGTCGCGGGCCGTGGCCACGATGACAACCGGGCAGGTACGCACGACGTCGGCGAGGCCCGCGAGGACCCGCAGCGTGGAGAGCTGCGCGTCGTGCACGTCGTCGAGGACCAACAGCAGCGGCGTGGTTCGGGCGGCCAGCTCGAGCACCGCGCTCAGGTCGTTGGCCAGGAGCGCGCGACTCAACTCGGGATCGCCCTGCTGGAGGGAGTTTCCGGCCAGCAACGCCTGCAGGTGCGGCGACTCCTGGACCCGCGCTGCCACCTCAGTGTTCCGGCCGACGAGGGTCCGGACGATCAGGGACCAGGGTCGCAGCGAGGCCGTGGTGCGCTCGGAGGTGCACCACGCCCAGTGCACCGAGAAGCCCTCGGCCCTGCGCGCGAGCTCCTCGGCGACCCGGGTCTTGCCGATGCCTGGCTCGCCGGTCACCAGCACCAGGCCGCCGGCTCCCGTACGGCCTTGGCTGAGCACGCCACCGAGGTAGGCCAGCACGTCCTGCCGGCCTACCAAGGGGGTCATGTCCGGTAGTTCACCACCCCGCGGGTGGGTTGCCTAGACGTTGACGGCGGGCCGGACGACGACGTTCTGCACCTCCCCCAACCCGGTGATCACCGGGCTCGGCAGGTCCGCGTCCGCGAGGGCGGCGGTGAACTCGGTGCTGGTCCGGAACGCGTCGAACGCCTGGCGATCGGGGCAGGCGTCGTAGATGGTGAGGCCGGTGGCGGTCTCCACGCAGACGTGCAGGATCAGCTCCTCGTCGGGAAAGCTGGTCAGCATCTTCCGGTAGCCGGCCAGGAGGGTGCTGGGGTCGCCGGTGAAGGTGTAGGTCGCGAAGTACATGTCAGCTCCTTGAGTGGGTGGTTGGCTTGCACCCCTCAGGCGTGAGGTTGGACCTCACGGTGTGAGGGCCCTCCTACGCTGTCGTCATGTCCCGACAGGCCCGCGTGCGGGCGCCCGCCCTGACCGGCCGTGGTGGCTGGCTCAACACCGCGGAACCCCTTTCCCTGCAGGGACTTCGGGGTCGCTTCGTGCTGCTCGACTTCTGGACGTTCTGCTGCGTCAACTGCCTGCACGTGTTGGCCGAGCTGCGGCCGCTGGAGGAGCGCTTCGCCGACGTGCTGACGGTCATCGGCGTGCACTCGCCCAAGTTCGCCCACGAGGCTGTCCACGAGAACGTCGTGGCCGCGGTCGAGCGCTACGCCGTGCACCACCCGGTCCTGGACGATCCGGATCTCACCACCTGGAAGCAGTACGCCGTCCGGGCCTGGCCGACGCTGGTGCTGCTGGACCCGGAGGGGTACGTGGTGCACGTCGCCTCAGGTGAGGGCCACGCGGACGGGATCGGTCGGCTGCTCGAGGAGCTCGTCGTCGAGCACGATGCGAAGGGGACGCTGCACCGCGGTGACGGGCTCTACGTGCCGCCGACGCAGACTGGCTCGGAGCTCTCCTTCCCGGGCAAGGCGCTGCACACCGACCGCGGGCTGCTCGTCACCGACACGGCGCACCACAGCGTCGTGCTGCTCGATGGCGACGAGGTCGTCCAGCGTTGGGGCGGGCGTCGCGGGGAGCCGTTCGCGGAGCCGCAGGGGCTGTGCCACTTCCAGGGCAAGGTGCTGGTCGCGGACACCGCTCACCACCTGCTCCAGACCCTCGACCTGGACACCGGCGAGATCACGGTGGTTGCCGGTACCGGCCAGGTCTGGCGTCCGGGCGACGCGACCGAGGGGCCCGCGCTCGAGGTCAACCTCAGCACCCCCTGGGACGTCGTGGTCCACGACGGCGAGGTGGTGATCGCGATGGCCGGCACCCACCAGCTGTGGGCCTTTGACGGCACTCACGTCCGCGTGATCGCAGGTACGACAGGGGAAGGGCTCCGCGACGGACCCGCGCTGCAGGCCTACCTCGCCCAGCCCTCGGGGCTCGCCTCGGGTGCCGACCGCCTCTGGTTCGTCGATGCCGAGACCTCCGCCCTGCGCTACCTCCGCGACGGCGAGATCGGTACGGCCGTGGGCGCGGGCCTGTTCGACTTCGGGCACCGCGACGGTCCGGCAGACCAAGCCCTGCTTCAGCACCCGCTGGGGGTCACCGTGCTGCCTGACGGCAGCGTGGCGGTCAGCGACACCTACAACGGCGCGATCCGCCGGTACGACCCGGCCGGCGACTCGGTCAGCACCCTGATGGCGGATCTCAAGGAGCCGAGCGATGCGGTCGTTGCCGGCGACCACCTGCTCGTCGTGGAGTCGGCGGCTCACCGGGTGACCCGGTTGCGACTGCCCGATGAGGCCCTCGTCGTCAACGGGGTCGCGCTACGAACGCAACGGCCGGTCACCGACCTGAGCCCCGGACCCCTGACCCTGACGGTCGTCTTCATGCCGCCGCCGGGTCAGAAGCTCGACGACGCGTACGGCCCCCCGACCAGGCTCACCGTCTCCGGTGAGCTCGTGGTCGAGGGGGCCGGCTCAGGCACGGAAATGACAAGAACCCTCGTGCTGGAAGGCAACGAGGGTGTCCTGTCGATCGCGGCGATGGCCGCGAGCTGTGACGTCGGGGTGGCGCACCCGGCCTGCCATGTGACTCAGCAGGACTGGGGCATTCCCGTCCGCCTGGTGGAGGGAGCGCCCGCGGAGCTGACGCTCGTGCTCAACGGCCTTTAGTAGACGTCGCGGGTCGTGGTGCGCTCGGTGGTCACCGGCGCGGCGGCGGTGGTGGTGGTCGCCACCCGGTCGCGGCGACCGAAGATCATCGTCGTCATGAAAAGGCCGACGAGGCCGGCGGCCATGAGGATGAACCCGACGACGTTGATGTCAAGGCCGTTCACGTTGTAGTCGACGGCGAAGGCGAGAATCGCGCCGACGGCGAGCAGGAAGACACTGGCACCGATACCCATAACAACTACCTCCACCGAACGTTGCGGCTCGTTGCCGCGGCTGCCTGGGAGATACCCCTGTTGGAGAAGGTCAACCCCCGCCGAGCAGGTGATGAGGGCAACTCCGGAGAACCCTTTCAGGCTTGCGCAACGACAGGGTGGTCGTAGCCTTCCGTCGTCGAAAGAGGTGCTCTCATGGTCACTCGTCTCCGACTCGCCGCCCTGCCCGCCCTGGTTGTCGGCGTCTACGCCGTCCTGCCGTCGGCGCCGGCCGCCGCCGACCGGGTCCGCGCCGAAGGTGCCCTGGTCAGCTATGACGCCGCCCTGATTCCGCCGGGGGCCACCGCCCGGGTGCAGGAGGTCCGCACCTCCGCGGGCGCGACCGTGGTCACCCTCCATGTGCGCGGACTGCTGCCGGGCCGCGAGTACGGGGCGCACGCGCACGTGAACGCCTGCGGCGGCACCGGGGCGGCTGCCGGGCCGCACTATCAGAACACGGCGGCCCCAGCCGGCCACGCCACCGACCCGGCGTTTGCCAACGCAGGCAACGAGGTGTGGCTCGACCTGACGACGGACGCCGAGGGCAACGGCAGCGCCCAGGCCCTGGTGCGTTGGCAGTTCCGTACCGGCGGAGCGAACAGCGTGATCCTGCACGCCAGCCGCACCCACACCGAGCCCGGAGTCGCCGGCACAGCCGGCAGCCGGCTCGGTTGCCTGACCGTCGCGTTCTAGCTCGCTCCGATGGAAGGGCAGGGCGACGCGGAGCTGCTCCGGGCAGTGGCAGGGGGCGACCGCGCCGCGCTGCGCGAGCTGTACGACCGGCACGCCCCGTGGCTGGTGCTGAGGCTGACGCGTCGGTGCAGCGACCCGGGTCTGGTCGATGAGGTCGTGCAGGACACCTTCGTCGCGGTCTGGCGCTCCGCGAGCCGCTGGGAGGGCCGCGGCGAGGTGGCGGCCTGGATCTGGGGGATCGGGGTGCGGCGGCTCGTTGACGGGCTCCGCCGCCGCCCGGCCGCCACGGCGGTCCTGCTGGACGGGTACGGAGGGCAGGTGATGTCGGCTGAGGAGCAGGTGCTGCTCGGTGTCGAGCACGGCGATCTTGCCGGTGCCCTCGGCCGGCTCTCCCCCGAGCTGCGCGCCGTCGTCCAAGCCACGGTGCTCGACGGGCTCACGAACCGCGAAGCCGGCCGGCTGCTCGGTCTCCCGACCGGCACGGTCAAGACACGCATGATGCGGGCGCGCGCCGCCCTGAGAGAGGAACTGGCATGACACCCCCCGCCCCCTGGCACCCGGACGAGCCGGTGCTGCAGGCCTATGCGAACGGGCAGGCAATGGCACTGTCCGGGGCCTCCATCGAGGCGCACCTGCTCGGCTGCGCCCGCTGCCGCGACCAGCTGAGCCAGGCCGTTCCGATCGATCGGCTCGCGTCGCTGCGGGCCCGCATCGAGGACCGGGTCGACGTCCTCGAGCTGTCTCGCCTCGAGCGACTGCTCATCCGCCTCCGGATGCAGGAGGCCGATGTGCGTGCCCTTCTTGCGGCGCCGGCCCTGCGGGCTGCCTGGTGCGTGGCGGTGCTCGCCGCGATCGGCTTGGGTCTCCTGGTGCTGCTCGGAAGCAAGGACCCGGATGCGCTGTTCCTGCTGCTCGCCCCGTTGCTCCCGGTGTGCACCACTGCGGTGGCGTACGCACCGGCGCTCGACCCGGCCCTGCCGCACGTCGCGGCGACGCCGTACTCCACAACGCGATTGCTGCTGGCGCGCAGCCTCGCGGTCGGGGTGACCGCCTTCGTCGGGACCGGTGCCGTGGCACTCGCGCTGCCGGGTCGTGACCTCGCGTCGGTGGTCTGGTTGCTGCCCGCGATCGCGCTGACGCTCGTCGCGCTGGCCCTGAGCCCACGCGTGGGGGCAGCCTGGGCGGCCGCTCTCGTCGGCTCCGCCTGGGTGTCCTTCGTGATGCTGATGCAGCGCGAGGGGGTGTCCGTGGTGGCCGCGCTCGGACTGGCCGGACAACTGGTGGCAGGACTGCTGACCGCAGCTGCGCTTGCGGTGCTCGTGGACCAGCAGAAGCGCATCGATGAAGGGGGAACGCCATGACCGTGCGCGTGCAGGAGGTCGTCAAGCGGTACGACCGCACGACCGCCCTCGACGGGCTGACCCTGGACCTGGGGCCCGGCGTCACCGGGCTGCTCGGACCGAACGGTGCCGGCAAGACGACGCTGCTCCGGATCCTGGCAACCGTGCTCGCTCCCGACAGCGGGTCGGTCCGGGTCCTCGGGCGGGACCCGTCGGTGGCGGCCGAGCGCCTGGAGATCCGGCGCCGGCTCGGCTACCTGCCGCAGGACGTCGGCGCCTACCCGGGATTCTCGGTCCGGGAGTTCGTCGACTACATCGCGGTGCTCAAGGAGCACACCGACCGCGCCGCCCGTCGCAAGGAGGTGGACCGCGTGCTCGAGCTGGTCGACCTCTCGGACAAGGCGTACGACAAGACGCGGTCACTGTCAGGCGGGATGCGGCGGCGTCTCGGTCTGGCGACGGCGTTCCTCGGCAACCCTGAGCTGCTCGTCCTCGACGAACCCGCGGTCGGCCTGGATCCGCAGCAGCGGTTGCGGTTCCGCGAGCTCGTCTCGCGCGACCCGGACCGCTGCGTCCTGCTGTCGACGCACCAGACCGAGGATGTCGCGGCGCTGTGCCGCGAGGTGGTGGTGCTCGACGCCGGCCGGGTGCTGTTCCGCGGCTCGCCGGCCGAGCTCGCGTCCTCGGCGCGAGGGCGCGTGTGGCGCAGCGACGTGCGGGAGATCGGTGCCGACCTGGCGTGGGTCGCCGGGGACGGCAGCACCCGGCAGATCGGTTCGCCGCCTCCCGGCGCGGAGCTCGTGGAGCCGACCGTGGAGGACGCCTACCTCGTCCTGGTCGGCGCCAAGGCACTCGAGCCGGCGGGGGTGTGAGCCGTGGAGATCGCCGCCCTCGTGCTCCTGGTGCTGGCCGAGCGGGCCAGGCCTGATCTCTACATCCGGCGCTGGTGGGCGAGGCTGCGCGTGCCCCGTCCGGCGCTGCCCCTGAAGGTGCCGGTGCCGGTTGCGCTGGCCGGTCTCGACGCCCGCCGTCTGGCGCTGCGACTGACGATGGTGGGGGTCCTCTACCTCGTGATCCGGCTGTTCCCGACGCGCTTCGACCCGGGGGCGTACGACGGGGTGAACCACCTCATCGGGTTCTACTTCGCCATCGTCGGCCTCATCGTGATGGCCGTGGTCGCGAGTGTCGGGGGACGCGACCGCGGCCAGGAGCTGCTGGGCGCCCTACCCGCTGCCGGCCGCAGCAGGGTGTCCGGCTGGACGCTGCTCCTCGTCGGGGCGGCGATCGTGGAGTACGGGCTCCTGCTGGTGCTGCGCTACGCCCCTGAGGCTCCGCTGTACGAGCCGCTGCTGCCCAACGCGTGGGAGCTGGCGCAGGGCCCGCTGATGCTGCTGGGCGGTGGCCTGCTCGGCCTGCTGGGTGCCCGGCTGATGCCGGCCTGGGTCGCCACCCCGGTGTGCGTCGTACTGGCCATCATGTGGGTCGGCGCGCTGGCAGGTTCGGTCGAGAGCATCAGGATGCTGGCCCCGGTGTAC
>JBKJVH010000255.1:0-18170 GCA_046590985.1 Mycobacteriales bacterium | reverse complement strand
CCGGGATCGCTCCCGAGGCTGCCATGAACCCGGTGCTGCTCAAGCCCGGGTCGGACCGGACCTCTCAGGTCGTGCTGCTCGGCAAGCCCTACGCCGAGGTGTCGGCGCTGAGCTACCGGGACGTGAAGCCGGCCCTGCTCGAGGTGGCCCTGTCATGCCTGGCCGACCTGCGCTCGCGGTTCGACGTGGTGATCTGCGAGGGCGCCGGGTCGCCCGCGGAGATCAACCTGCGGGCCACCGACATCGCCAACCTGGGGCTGGCTCGGGCCGCGTCGCTGCCGGTGCTGGTCGTGGGCGACATCAACCCGGGCGGGGTGTTCGCCGCGCTGTTCGGGACCCTCGCCCTGCTGTCGCCGGAGGACCAGGCGCTGATCTCCGGCTTCGTGATCAACAAGTTCCGGGGCGACCCGGCGTTGCTGCAGCCCGGCCTCGACATGCTGCAGCAGCTCACCGGGCGACCGACCCTCGGGGTCATCCCGTGGACCGAAGGACTGGAGCTGGACGTCGAGGACTCGCTCGGGCTGTCGGCTCCGGTCGCACCGCTGCCGGCCGTCGGACGGGACGTGCTGCGCGTTTCGGTGATCCGGTTGCCGCGGTTGTCGAACTGGACCGACATCGATGCCCTCCGGACCGAGCCCGGGGTCCTCGTGCGCTTCGCGAGCACCCCGGAGGAGCTGGCGGACGCCGACCTGGTGATCGTTCCCGGGACGCGCCAGACCGTCGCCGACCTGGCGTGGCTGCGGTCCCGCGGGCTGGCCGTCGCGCTGCAACGGCACGAGGGGCCGGTGCTCGGGATCTGCGGCGGCTTCCAGATGCTCGGCACCACCATCACCGATGACGTGGAGTCCGGCGCCGGTGAGGTTGCTGGTCTCGGGCTGCTCCCGGTGTCCACCGTCTTCGGTGCGACCAAGGTGCTGGGCCGGCCCGTGGGGGAGTGGCGCGGGCACCTTGTCGACACCGCGTACGAGATCCACCACGGACTGCTGAGCGCCACCGGCGGGGAGGCGTTCCTGGACGGGGTCCAGGTCGGCGCCGTCAGCGGCACCGTCTGGCACGGGGCGCTCGAGAGCGACGGCTTCCGGCGCGCCTACCTTGCGGAGGTGGCGGCCCTGGTCGGGCGCTCCTGGGAGCCGGGCACGCGCGCGTTCGAAGACGTTCGGCAGGCCCGGCTCGACCTTCTCGGCGACGCCGTAGCCGACCACCTCGACACCGACGCCGTGGTGCGGCTGCTGACGGACGGTCCGACCCGCGGGCTGCCCTTCGTACCGCCCGGTGCCCCTACCTAGGCGGGGACGGCGTCCTGGAGCGCCGCGACGGCGGTCTCCTTGTTGACCCTGACGAGGCTGCCGCCGATGAGGGCGGCACTCGCCAGGACGGCGGCGCCGACCAGGAAGCCGGTCGCCCAGCCGGAGACCAGCGCGTCGTTCACCTTGTGCACCAGGGCGAGGTCGACGGGCCCGCCGCTCTGAAGCTGCCCCTGCGCGGCCTTCACGTTGGGGAACAGGTGGGTCGTCCGTGCCGTGCTGACGGCGGTGACGAGGGCCAGGCCGAGGGCGCCGCCGACCTGCTGGCCGGCGTTGTGCAAGGCCGACGCGATGCCCGCGTCCTCCTGGGGGACGCCGGCAACCGCTGAGCTGGTCAGCGCAACGAAGGTGATGCCCATCCCGGAGGCGACCAGCGCCAGCGACGGCAGCACGGTGCCGAGGTAGCTGGAGTCCGGCGTCAGCCGCAGGCCGAGGAGCAGCAACCCGGAGCTGGCGAGCAACGGGCCGACCACCAGCATCGGGCGCGGGCCGATCCGGCCGAGGAGCACCGAGCCGAGGCCGGCGCCGCCGCCGATCAGCACGGTCATGGGCAGGAAGGCCAGGCCGGACGTGATGGGGCTGTAGCCGTTGACCTGCTGCATCCACAGGATGAGGAAGAAGAAGATCGCGAAGATGCCGGCGCCGATGAACAGGGCCGCGAGGTCCGCCCCCAGCACGCTGCGGGTGGCGAACACCCGCACCGGGACCAGTGGTGCGGCGGCGGTCCGCTGCACGGCGACGAAGGCGGCGAGCAGCACGGCGGCCAGCGCCAGCAGGCCGAGTGTCCGGCCGGAGTCCCAGCCGTACTCGTTGCCCTTCACCAGCGCGAACACCAGCGTCATCAGTCCGCCGGTGATCAGGACCGCGCCGGGCACGTCGAAGCCCTGAGCGCGCTCGTCCTTGCTCTCCGGGACGAAGCGCAGCGCCCCGACGACGGCCACTGCCGCGATCGGGATGTTCACGAACAGCACCCAGCGCCAGGAGGCGTACTCGGTGAGGACGCCACCCAGGATCAGGCCGAGTGCGGCGCCACCGGCGGTGATGGCCGACCAGATGCCGAGAGCGCGGTTGCGCTCCTCGCCTTCCTCGAACACCACGGTCAGCAACGAGAGCGCTGAGGGGGACATCAGCGCCGCGCCGATGCCCTGGAGGGCGCGCGCCACGATGAGCAGCCCGAGGTTGCCGGAGATCCCGCCGAGCAGTGACGCGACCGCGAACAAGATCGCGCCACCCATGAAGACCTGGCGCCGGCCGATGCGGTCGGCGATCTTGCCGCCCAGGAGCAGGAAGCCACCGAACGTCAAGGTGTAGGCGGTCACGACCCAGGACAGGTCGCCGCTGCTGCGGACGTGCAGGGAGCGGGCGATGTCGGGGAGCGCGACGTTCACGATCGTGGCGTCGAGCACCACCATCAGCTGAGCGATGGCGACGGTGACGAGCGCCAAGCCCTTGTGGACGGTGCGGCCGTCTGCGTGGGTCAGTGCGGTGGTGGCCATGGGGTCCCCTCTACGAAAGTTGACTCAACGACCGTAGACTGTTGCATGATGAACGGTCAACAGCTGTAGAGTGACGTGTGTGACATCGCCCATCCTGCCCACCACCTCCGACAGTCCGGACCGGCTGCCCCGCGAGGAGCGCCGTCGCCGGACCGAGGTGGCCATCCTGGAAGCAGCGCGTGAGCAGTTCGCGGAGCAGGGCTTCGACCGCACCACCATCCGCAGCGTGGCCGCCCAGGCCGGCATCGACCCGGCCCTGGTCATGCAGTACTTCGGCAACAAGGAAGGGCTGTTCGCGGCCGCTGCCCGCTGGCACGTGGACCACAAACGGCTCTCCGAGGCGTGCCGCGAGGAGATCGCTGCCACCGCCCTCGACGACCTGTTCACCAACTTCGAGGACCCAGCGCTGCGGGACAGCACCATCGCGCTGCTGCGCAACTGCCTGACCCACGAGCGGGCCCTTGGCATCATGCGCGACGACGTCATGTGCGAGTCGCAGTCGATGGTGGCCGCGACCCTCGGCGGTCCGGACGCGGAGCTCCGCGCGGGGCTGATCGGGGCAACCATGATCGGCGTGACGATCGCCCGCTACCTGCTGGAGATCCCGGCGGTGAAGGGCGCGAGCCGCGAGGAGATCGAACGGCTGATGCTGCCGGTGCTGCAGGCCCTGGTGGACCCCGAGAGCTGACCCTCGTCGTCCCCCCGGGTCGCTGCAAGCTCCTCGGGAATCACCACGATGACGTGACCTGCCTGATCACGTCATCGTGGCGATCGGGGGGAACCCGCTGGGTCGTCAGTCGTGAGGGGTCCTGGCATCCTCGCGCGGACCTGTCGGCGGGTAGCCGTCGCTCTCCAGCTCCGCCTGTTCCGCCTCGTCGTACAGGCGGGAGCGGATCAGGAAGCGGACCCCGCGCGGTGCCTCCACGGAAAAGCCCGAGCCGCGGCCTGGCACCACGTCCACGGTGAGGTGGGTGTGGCTCCAGTACTGGAACTGCGGGCCGCTCATGTAGAACGGCGTCTCGCCCAGGTCGCCCAGGTAGACGTCACGCGAGCCGACCCGGAACTCCCCGCGGGGGAAGCACATCGGGGAGCTGCCGTCGCAGCAGCCACCGGACTGGTGGAACATCAGCGGCCCGTGCTCGGCCTCGAGCGACGCCAGCAGCGCGAAGGCCGCCGGCGTCGCTGTGACCCGCTCGAGGGTCAGAAGAACCCCAGCTTGTCAGGGCTGTAGCTGACCAGCAGGTTCTTGGTCTGCTGGTAGTGGTCCAGCATCATCTTGTGGTTCTCGCGACCGATGCCGGACTGCTTGTAGCCGCCGAAGGCAGCCCCCGCCGGGTAGGCGTGGTAGCAGTTCGTCCAGACCCGGCCGGCCTGGATCTCGCGACCGGCGCGGTAGGCGATGTTGCCGTTGCGCGACCAGACGCCGGCACCCAGGCCGTACAGGGTGTCGTTGGCGATCCGCATGGCGTCGTCGAAGTCGGTGAACGTGGTGACCGACACGACCGGTCCGAAGATCTCCTCCTGGAACACCCGCATGTCGTTGGTGCCCTTGATCACGGTGGGCTCGACGTAGTAGCCACCGTCGAGTCCCGGGACCGCACGGCGCGAGCCGCCGCGCAGGATCTCGGCACCTTCGGCCCGGGCGATGTCGAAGTAGCTGACGATCTTCTCGAGCTGGTCGTTGGAGGCTTGCGCCCCGAGCATGGTGGCCGGGTCGAGGGGGTTGCCGCGGGTGATGGCGTCCACGCGGGCCAGTGCGCGCTCCATGAATGCGTCGTAGATCGACTCCTGGATCAGCGCGCGGGACGGGCAGGTGCAGACCTCGCCCTGGTTGAGCGCGAACATCGTGAAGCCTTCGAGCGCCTTATCGAAGAACGCGTCATCGGCGTCCATCACGTCGGCGAAGAAGATGTTCGGCGACTTGCCGCCGAGCTCGAGCGTCACCGGGTTCAGGTTCTCCGAGGCGTACTGCATGATGAGCCGGCCGGTCGTGGTCTCGCCGGTGAAGGCGACCTTCGCGACCCGGTCCGAGGACGCCAGCGGCTTGCCGGCCTCGACGCCGAAGCCGTTCACGATGTTGAGGACGCCCTCGGGGAGCAGGTCCCCGATGAGCTGGGCGAGCAGCAGGATCGTGACGGGCGTCTGCTCGGCAGGCTTCAGGACGACGCAGTTGCCGGCGGCCAGGGCAGGCGCGAGCTTCCAGGTGGCCATGAGGAGCGGGAAGTTCCACGGGATGATCTGCGCGACGACGCCGAGGGGCTCGTGGAAGTGGTAGGCCACGGTGTCGCCGTCGAGCTCACCGGCAGAGCCCTCCTGCATGCGGATCGCGGAGGCGAAGTAGCGCCAGTGGTCCACGACCAGGGGGAGGTCGGCGGCGAGCGACTCCCGTACAGGCTTGCCGTTGTCCCAGGTCTCGGCGATCGCGAGCTCCTGCAGGTTCTGCTCGATGCGGTCGGCGATCTTGTTGAGGACCGCGGCGCGCTCGGTCGCGCTGGTCTTGCCCCAGGCGTCCTTGGCTGCGTGCGCGGCGTCGAGGGCGAGCTCGACGTCCTCGGCGGTCGAGCGGGCGACGTCGCAGAAGACCTCACCGGTGACGGGCGAGAGGTTCTGGAAGTACTGGCCCTTGACAGGCGGGACCCACTTGCCGCCGATGAAGTTGTCGTAGCGCGGGTCGAAGGTGACGAGGGCGTCGGGGGTGCCGGGGTTCGCGAAGACCATGGTGTTGACCTCTTCCAATGCGTGGCGGCTTCAGTGCCGCAGGTCACACCTTGGTGGGCCAGGGTTGGCTCGAGGTTGGTTCAGCCTGCGAGGGCCCGGTGCAGCCGGGCCCTCGCCGCGGGCAGCCGCGGGTCGCCCGCGGGCAACGTGGCGACGAGGTGCTCAGCGACCTCCAGGTCGTACGGCTGGGCGTCCGCGAGCGTCAGCGCTGCCTCGGCGTCGCCGGCCGCCAGCACCGCGTCGCGGAGCGCCACCTCCACATAGCGACGCCACTCCTCGATGTCCGGCGAGCTCGACTCCGGCAGCAGCGGGGCGACGCCCTTCAGGGCTTGCTGCAGGTCGCCGGTGTCAAGAGCCCGCAGCGTTCGCTGCAGGTCGCTGTCGACCTCTCCCAGCAGCCGGTAGGGCCGCGAGCCGATCGCACCCCCTAAAGCAGTACGGAGGTGGCTGACCTCCGCCTTCAGGGTCGAGGTGCTGATGGGGGCGTCGCCGTACAGCCGCGCGTGGAGGCTGTCGAGGGACAGGCCTTGGGGGTGCATGGCCAGGAGCAGCAAGATCTCGACCTGGCGCTGCGGGAGCAGGAGCGGGCGGCCCCCGACGCGGACGTGCGAGCCACCGAGTACCTGCAACTCGATCGAGCTGCCGCGCCGCGGCAGCGGCAGGGCACCGGTGATGAGCCGGCCCAGGAGCTGGGCGGTGCCGATGGCGAGGGGGTTCGCCCGGTCCCACGTGGTCGACAGGTCGAGCACGCCGAGGACCGCCCCGGTGGTCGGGTCGTTGAGGGGCACCGAGTAGCAGACCCAGCCGTGCACGGCCCGGCTGAAGTGCTCCGCGGAGTAGACCGTCGAGGGTCGGCCGGTGCGGAGGGCCAGCGCGAGCGCGTTGGTGCCCACGGAGGCCTCGTCCCACCGGCCACCGGGGACGAAGTTGACCCGCTCCGCAGAGCGCTGCATGACCCGACTGCCGTGCGTCCAGACGATCCGGCCGGTGTGGTCGGTGACGGCCGCGATCAGGTCGCCGTCGTCGGCGAGGGAGACGACATCGGCCTCGACCGCGTGCAGGCCGTCGGCGACCGGGGTGCCCTGCCACCGGGCGATCGCGGCGTCCGCGTCGTCGACGGGGGCGGCCTCGACCTCGGGGCTGACCCAGGTGCTGGAGCGCTGCCACGACTCCAGGACGCGCTTGTCGAGCGTGGGCTCCTCGACGGGACCGCCACTGACCAGCGACTCCCAGGTCCGGGCGAGCAGGCTGCGGCGCTCCCGGAGCTCCGCCTTGGTCGCCACTCCCTGAAGGTAGGTCAGTTGCGGGCGGGTGTCCTCAGAGCCGGATGACCCGGTGCGTCGGGACGTCGGTCGTGGCAGCCAGATAGGCCTCCAGTGCGGCCGCGGTGGCAGCGTCGCGTACCCCGGTCTGGCGGGCGACGGGGGCCTCGGCGCGTGGCCAGCGGGCGAGCAACGGGTCAGTCATGCCTGCTTCAACGACCGGCGGCCGGTGCGGGCGTCACCCGTTCGGGTGAAGCTGCCAGGCGAAGCAGCGGGACGTCCAGCTGGGCTGCTCCCGCTCGTAGAACCGGTGCGCGTCGACCCGGCCGTCGCCGGAGTCGAGCTCCAGGTGCGTTGCACCGTGCTCACCGGCCCAGTCCTTCGCCGTGTCGAGCAGCTGCTTGCCGAGCCCGGCGGACCGGCGCGCGGGGTCGACTGCCAGGTCCTCCACCCAGGCGCGCTGCCCGAAGCGCACCGAACGAAGGTCCAGCACCACGGTGCAGAAGCCCGCCAGGTCGTCGCTGACCAGCACGGCCGCCTTGTCCGACTCGTGCAGGTTCAGCAGCCGCTCGTACGCTCCGACCGGGTCCCAGTTGGGGGGCGTCCCGCCGGGTGGGGCGAACAGCCACGCGTACGCCGCGAGCACGGTCGGCAGCTCGTCGCGGGTCGCTGGGCGGATGGTCATCGGCCGTTCTCCGAGAAGTGCATGTAGTCCTTCAGCGAGCGGAACGTGCCTCCCCAGGTCCAGCCCTCGCGGGTGAACGCGTGGGCTGCCCGGCTGCCGGCCCGGATCATGCCAGGCCGGACCCACGACCTGTCGGTGTAGGCGCTGGCCAGCTCGGGGAGCACCAGGTCACCCTTCTTCTCCGGGTTCTGGAACGGGTTGACGTCGATCGCCAACCCGTAGGAGTGCGCCGAGAACCTGGTCTGGCCGCGCACCGGCCGGCAGACGAAACCGGCGGTGTCGTTGCCGTCCCCGGTCGGCCTCGCCGTGACGTCGGCCGTCGTCGGCAGGGACATCTGCTCGATCGGGAAGCGCTGGTCGTACAGGTCGTGGAAGATCCGCACGACGGCGGCGGCCACGCCGGTCGCGACCACCAGCTCGCCGGTGTGCGGCCGGCCGTCGAAGCCCCGGAACGTGAGGGTCAGGTAGCGCAGCGTGCTCAGCGGCACCGGGCAGCCGGCCTGGTAGGTCTGGCCCATCCGGGTGCGCAGGGTGTCGGTGATGGCGCTGGTCGTTGCGTGGAACCGGCCGTCGGCCGGCGGCGGCAAGGTGTCCTTCGCGGTGAGCCTGCGGTCGCGCAGGGCCTGGGGGGTGGGAAGCACCTCGCCGAAGCCGTCGGCGCGCAGCGGGAGCGGGGAGGCCCCGAGCACGTACGGAGCCCGGGTGGCGGTCGGGTGGCTCGGTGCGGGGGCCGGGTTCGCGGTGGTGGCCGTCACGGTCGGGGCGGCTGTCGGGGTCGCTGTCGGTCCGGCGGACGGGAGGGCCGACGGCGTGCTGGCGCAGGCTCCGACCAACAGGACGGCCAGCGGGACGGGAACGAGCAGGCGGCAGCGCACACCTGATGGTCGCACCCGTACGGTGGGGACGTGGATCTCGTGCTCACGCTGTCGTGCCCGGACCGGGTCGGCGTCGTCCATGCCGTGACCGGCTACCTCGCTGCGCACCAGGCGAACATCCTGGACAGCCAGGAGTACGGCGACCCCGACAGCGGGCGGTTCTTCATGCGCGTCCATGTCACAGGGACGCCCGAGATGCGCGCCGGGTTCGCTGGCGTCGCCGAGCAGTTCGCGATGACCTGGGCCTTGCGCGACCTGGGCTCGCGTCCGAAGGTGCTGGTGATGGTGAGCCGGCAGGGGCACTGCCTGCACGACCTGCTCTTCCGGCAGAGCACCGGCGCGTTCCCCGGGGAGGTGGTGGGGGTCGCGTCGAACCACGAGGACTTCCGCGGGCTGGTGGAGTCCTACGGCATCGCGTTCCACCACGTCGTGCCGGCGGACACGGCGTCGATCGTGAGGCTGGCACAGGACGTCGACCTGGTGGTGCTGGCCCGCTACATGCAGATCCTGTCGGACGAGCTGGTGTCCCTGCTCCCTGACACCATCAACATCCACCACTCGTTCCTGCCCTCGTTCAAGGGCGCCCGGCCCTATCACCAGGCGCACGAGCGGGGCGTGAAGCTCATCGGGGCGACCGCCCACTACGTCACCGCGGAGCTCGACGAGGGGCCGATCATCGAGCAGGAGGTCGCGCGGGTGTCACACTCCTACACCCCCGAGCAGCTCGCGGCGCAGGGCGCGGACCTGGAGACGGTGTGCCTGGCGCGGGCGGTGCGCTGGCACCTGGAGCACCGGGTGCTGCGCAACGGGACCCGTACCGTGGTGTTCACGTAGAGTTCGGCGGTGTACCCGTTCAGCGCCGTCGTCGGGCTCGACGACCTCCGGCTCGCCCTCATCGTCAACGCCATCTCGCCCGCGGTCGGCGGGGTGCTGGTCCGGGGCGAGAAGGGCACCGCGAAGTCCACGATCGTCCGGGCCCTCGCTGCGCTGCTGCCGCCGGTCGAGACGCTCGAGGGCTGCCGGTTCTCCTGCGCCGTCGGTGATGTGGACTGCCCGGACGTCGTGCTGCACGGCGTGTCCGTGGAGCGTCCCGCCCGGCTGGTCGAGCTCCCCGTCGGGGCGTCGGAGGACCGGCTCGTCGGGTCCCTCGACCTCGAGCGGGCGCTGACGACCGGCGTCTCGGCCTATGAGCCTGGGCTGCTCGCCGCCGCGCATCGTGGGGTCCTGTACGTCGACGAGGTCAACCTGCTGCACGACCACCTCGTCGACCTGCTGCTCGACGCCGCGGCCCTCGGGACGTCCTACGTGGAGCGCGAGGGGGTCTCGGTGCGGCACGCCGCCCGGTTCCTGCTGGTCGGGACGATGAACCCCGAGGAGGGCGAGCTCCGGCCGCAGCTGCTCGACCGGTTCGGGCTGACGGTGCAGGTCGCCGCGACGCGGGAGCCGGTGGAACGCGCCGAGGTGGTGCGTCGCCGGCTGGCGTACGAGGCCGCGCCCGCGGAGTTCGCTGCGCGCTGGGCCGCGGCGGATGCTGAGCTGGCGTCCCGGATCGCGGACGCCCGCGACCTGCTTCCGAAGGTGGTGCTCAGCGACCACGCGCTGCAGGAGATCACCACGGTCTGCGCGGCGTTCGACGTCGACGGGCTGCGCGCGGACCTCGTGACCGCCAAGGCGGCGCTGGCCCTGGCGGCCTGGGCCGGCCGGTCGGACGTCACCACCGAGGACGTGCGGACCGCCGCGCGGCTGGCCCTGCCGCACCGGCGCCGGCGTACCCCGTTCGAGGCGCCCGGCCTGGATGAGGACCAGCTGCAGGACGCGCTCGACTCCGTACCGCCGGAGGAGGGTCCGGACGACGACGGCGACGGTGGTGGCTCCCGCCCCCCCGCTGCGTCCTCAGAGCTCCCCCCACCTCCTGGCGCCGACGTGAGGACGCACGAAGGGGGCGAGCCCGCTGCGTCCTCAGAACTCCCCCCACCTCCTGGCGCCGACGTGAGGACGCAAGCGCCGGGGGAGACGTTCCGGACGGTCCAGCTCACGGTGCCCGGTGTGAACAAGCGCGGCGGCGCGGCCGGCCGACGCTCGCTCGCCGAGGGCGGTACGGGCAAGCTGACCGGGTCCCGCCTGCCCGTCGGGAGGCTGCGCTCGCTGCACCTGATGGCCACCCTGCGCGCGGCCGCCCCGAACCAGCCGTTTAGGGTCCGCCCCCAGGACCTCCGCGAAGCGGTGCGCGAGGGGCGTGAGGGCAACCTCGTGCTGTTCGTCGTCGACGCCAGCGGGTCGATGGCGGCGCGGCAGCGGATGTCGGCGGTGAAGGGCGCCGTGCTCAGCCTGCTCACCGACGCCTACCAACGACGCGACAAGGTCGCGCTGATCAGCTTCCGGGGCGCGACCGCCGAGCTGGTGCTGCCGCCCACCTCGAGCGTCGACGCCGCCGCGACCCGCTTGACCGAGCTGCCGACCGGTGGCCGCACACCGCTGTCGGCCGCGTTGCTCAGAGCCGCCGAGGTGCTCCGCGTCGAGGCGGTCCGCGACCCGGCCCGCCGCGCGCTCGTCGTCGTCGTCACCGACGGCCGGCACACCAGCGGTGCCTCGCCGGAGCTCGCCGCGGCCCACCTCGCCCGCTCGGGCGCCGCCTGCGTCGTGGTCGACTGCGAGTCCGGCCCGGTACGTCTCGGGCTCGCGTCCCTGCTCGGTGAGCAGCTGGGTGGGCGCGCGCTGCGGCTCGAGGAACTGAGCGCCGAGGCGCTGACCTCCGTGGTGAAGGCGGCCTGACGTGCCTCAGGGAGTGCCCACGTCGGTGCCGGACGACGGCCTCACCACCCGGCAGCGCCGGAACCGCGCGCTGCTGGTCGTGCACACCGGGGAGATGAAGGGCAAGTCCACCGCGGCCTTCGGGATGGCCATGCGGGCCTGGAACCAGGGCTGGCCCATCGGGGTCTTCCAGTTCGTGAAGAGCGCGAAGTGGAAGGTCGGCGAGGAGGAGGCGCTCAAGGCCCTCGGCGAGACCGGCAAGGGCGGCACGGTCGTCTGGAACAAGATGGGCGAGGGCTGGTCGTGGTCCCGCAAGCACGGTGACGACGAGGACCACGCGGCCAACGCGCGTGAGGGGTGGGAGCAGATCAAGCGGGACCTGGCGGCGGAGACGTACAAGTTCCTGGTGCTCGATGAGTTCACCTACCCGATGAAGTGGGGGTGGGTCGACCTCGATGACGTCATCGAGACGCTGACGCACCGGCCCGGCGCGCAGCACGTCGTCATCACCGGACGGGACGCGCACCCGCGGCTGCTCGAGGCGGCCGACCTGGTGATGGAGACCACGAAGGTCAAGCACCCGATGGACGCCGGCCAGAAGGGCCAACGGGGGATCGAGTGGTGAGCGCAGCGGCCGCCGCCGATCTTTGCGGGTGCTCCGGGCTCGGCCGGTCCCCGGCACCCACCAAGATCACGCGTCCGTCGGGTGTCGGGGCGGGCCGGCACCCGCTCGGGAACGTGCGGTCCCTCCGAGCCGGAGCGCCCGGAGGCGCAGCGTGAACGTCCCGCGGCTGGTGATCGCCGCACCGTCGAGCGGCGCGGGCAAGACCACCGTCGCCACCGGTCTGATCGCCGCCCTGCGTCAGCGTGGGCTGGACGTCAGTCCGCACAAGGTCGGGCCGGACTACATCGACCCCGGCTACCACGCGCTGGCGAGCGGTCGGCCCGGGCGCAACCTCGACCCGGTGATGGTCGGTGAGGACCTCATCGCGCCGCTGTTCCTGCACGGTGCGCGCGGCGCCGACGTCGCCGTCATCGAGGGAGTGATGGGGCTGTTCGACGGCCGCGGCTCGACCGGGGAGGGCTCAACGGCGCACGTCGCCCACCTGCTGCAGGCTCCCGTCGTGCTGGTCGTCGACGCCAGCTCCCAGTCGACCAGCGTGGCCGCTCTGGTGCACGGGTTCCTCAGCTACGACGAGGACCTCGACGTGGCCGGCGTCATCCTGAACCGGGTCGCCACCGACCGGCACGAGGGCATGCTGCGGGACGCCCTGGCGAACCTCGCGCCGGTGCTCGGGGTGCTCCGCCGGGACGCCAAGGTCGAGACCCCGTCCCGGCACCTCGGGCTGATCCCGGTCGCCGAGCGGACCCCTGAAGCGGTGGCGACGGTGGAGCAGCTCGGGCGGGTCGTGGCGGCCGGCGTCGACCTCGACCGGATCCTCCAGATCGCCGCCACCGCAGGCGATCTCGCAGCTGAGCCGTGGTCCCCGACAGCGGCACACCACAAGACCAGGCCGGTCATCGCGCTCGCCGGCGGAGCCGCGTTCACCTTCGCGTACACCGAGATGGCCGAGGCGCTGACCGCCGCGGGGGGCGAGGTCGTCGTGGTCGACCCACTCCGCGACGAGCACCTCCCGGCCGGCACCGCCGCGGTGGTGCTCCCCGGTGGCTTCCCGGAGGTGTACGCCGAGCAGATCACCGCCAACCGCGGGTTCGTCGCGGCGCTCCGGGAGCACCTCGCCCAGGGCAGGCCCACCTACGCCGAGTGCGCCGGGCTGCTGCTGCTCTGCAAGAGCCTTGACGGCGTCGAGATGGTCGGTCAGTACGCCGCGACCGCCGCGATGTCGTCGGCGCTCACCCTCGGCTACCGCACGGCCACCACGGTCCACGACACCTTGGTCGGTCCGGCCGGGACGGTCGTCACCGGCCATGAGTTCCACCGCACGGTCGTCGACCCGCGCTCGGGCGTCCGGCCCGCGTGGCAGCTGCAGGACGGCACGCTGGAGGGCTTCACCACCGGTGCGGCCGTCGTCGCGTCCTACCTCCACCTGCACCCGGCCGGGGTACCGCAGCTGGCGCTGAACATCGTGGCGTCCTGCGTGTGAGTCTCGTGCTGGGCCTCGGGGCGTCCACGAGGGCGGACCTCGCCGAGCTCGACGCCCTCATCGGCCAGACCCTCGCCGCCCACGGCCTGGACCGGGAGGACGTCACCCTGGTCGCCTCCCTCGACGCCAGGCGCACCGCCCTCACCCCCCTCTGCGACCTGTACGGCTGGCAGCTCGTCACCCACCCGGCCGCCGAGCTCGCGGCTCAGCAGGTCCAGGCCCCCCGTCGGCAGACCGCCCACGCGGTTGGCACCCCCAGCGTGGCGGAGGCCGCCGCCCGGCTGCACGGAAAGCTGCTCGTCGGCAAGACCTCCAGTGCGCACGCGACGGTGGCGGTGTCGCAGAGGTATCACGGGGCCTGAACGCGCACTCTGAGCGGGTGTGAGGGTCCGGCGGTGCCCGCGTGCCCTGTTGGCCGCCGGTCTGCTGCTGACCGTGGGCGTCGGGGTCAAGCTGGCGCTGGACCTGCGGACCGCGGAGGGGGCACTCCGGCACGCGCAAGCCGGTCTCGCGGGCTTGCGGGCCGAGGTGGCAGCAGGCGACCAGGCCAAGGCCGCGAGGTCCCTGCGCAGGCTGCAGGTCGACGCTGCTACGGCGGCTGGTGCGACCGACGGGCCGCTGTGGCGGGTCCTCGGCGGGGTGCCGCTGCTCGGTCGCTCGGCCAGCAGCACCTCGGTGCTGACCCGCGCCGTCGACGATGTCGCCCGCGACGTGCTGCCCGGCCTGCTCGAGGCGAGCGGGCGGCTCCGCAGCCTGGGGAGTGGCCCGGGAAACCAGGTGGACGTCGCGGCACTCAGGGAGGCGACGCCGGCGCTGGACGCCGCGCTGGCCCGTACCCGGCGCGTCGTGCGCGCTCTCGACGCGGGTCCGGTCGCCTTCGTGCTGCCGCCGGTGGGGGCCGCCCGGCAGCGCGTCGTGACCGGGGTCCGAGCCTTGGAGACCGATCTGCAGGCGCTCGCAACGGGGTCCAGGCTGGTGCCGGGGATGCTCGGGGCGGACGGGGTGCGGCGCTACTTCGTGGCCTTCCAGAACAACGCCGAGGCGCGGGGGACCGGCGGCCTCCTGGGGGCGTACGCGATCCTGCGGGCCGACCACGGTCGGGTCCGCGTGGAGAAGCTGGGCAGTGACCGGGACCTCTACCAGCTGCCGCCTCCGCGGGTCGACCTCGGCCCGGACTTCGCGGCGCTCTACGGGACTGACCTGCAGGCCTGGCAGAACGCCAACATGACCGGCAACTTCCCGTACGCCGCCCGCTTGTGGCTGAGCATGTGGGAGCAGCACACCGGCGTGCCCCTGGACGGCGCGTTCGCGGTCGACCCGCTGGCGCTCGCGCAGCTGCTGACGGTGACCGGGCCGATTCCGCTGCCGGACGACGGGGTGCTGACCGCCGCGAACGTGGTCGCGCAGACCGAAAGCCTCCCGTATGCCCGGTACGTCGGCAAGGAGACGGCCCGCAAGGACTACCTGCTGGTGAGCGCCCGAGCGGTGCTGGACCGGATCCTCGGGCCGCTGGCGCCCTCCCGCTATGCCCTGGGGGAGGCAGTGGCGCGGGCCGCGAGGGCCCGGCAGGCGCTGATGTTCAGCAACCACCCCCAGGAGCAGGCCTGGATCGCCGGGTCGGTGCTGTCCGGGGAGATCCCCGACACGTCGGGGCCCTTCGCCTTCCTGGTCGTCAACAACTCGGCCGGCAACAAGATCGACTACTACCTGGAGCGGACCCTGACGTACGACCTGGCCGCCTGCAAGGACGGCCGCCGCCGGACGACCCTGACAGCCGTGCTCCGCGACGACGTGGCCGACGGAGCGGCGCTCCCCCCGGTCGTGGCCGGTCGGCTGGACAAACCGCCGGGCTCGCACCCTCCGGGCTCCACGTCCCTGCTGGTGTTCCTCTACGTGACCAAGGGCTCCCGCCTGGTCGAGGCGACGGTGGACGGGGCCCCGGCGGTGGGGCGCGCGGGGCGCGAACGCGGGCATCCGGTGTTCGTCGTCCTGCTGCAACTGCAGCCCGGGCAGCCCCGCACCCTCGTGCTCCAGCTGGACGAGCCGGCGAGCCGAACGGCGCCGCACGTTCCCGTGCAGTCCCTCGTACGGGAGCAGGTCACGACCGTTCACGAGAAGTCTTGCCCCTGACGTATTACCGGCACTTCTCGCGACTCTCCTCCATGAGGTCTAGGAGGCCGAGATGCGCCGAGTACCCGCCTGCGCCCTGTTGGTTGCCTGTGCGGCAGCCCCGTTCCTGTGGATGGTCCCGGCTTCCGCTGATCCGGGATATCCCCCCACGACCGGTGGGACGGGAGGTGGCGGCACCGGGGTCACGCTCACCACCGGTGGCGGTGGTGGCGGCAGAGTGCACCTGCCGCGTACCGGCCAGGACATCACCCAGGAGAGCCTGATCGGCGCCGGCTCGATCGCGGCCGGCGGCGCCCTGTTGCTGCTGGTCTCCCGTTCGCGCCGTCGTGGCGCTGGGGGCTCCTCCTCCTAGCGCGCTCCTGTCGCGACGGTCCGTGAGCGACGGGCCGTCGTTGGGGCCTGCCCGTCGGGACCGCCCTGTCGCGGCCCCGCGTCCGTGAGCACCAGGGCGGACAGTTCCGCGCCGATCTGGAACAGCGCGTCCACGGCCAGCCGGACGTCGCGTTCACGGGTCACTCCGGCCTGCGCGACGAGCACCACCCGGTCCACCAGACCGGCCAGGACCGGTACCTCCGGGTGGGACACCAGGGGCGGCGCCGCGACGACCGTCACCACCGCCTGCTCCCGGAGCTGGGTCAGCAGGCCGTCACCGCCTGCGGTCCCGAGCTGGTCGAGCGGCAGCGGCCCGGTACCGACCGAGGTCAGGAACAGGTCGGCCTGCAGGTTCGTGGGCCGCAGCGCGTCCACCAGCTCCGCCTCGCCCAGAATCACGTCGACGGCGGTGGGGGCACCGAGCTCGGGGGCGAGTCCGAGGGCAGGCCCGATCCGGTCGGGCACCCCGAGCTCGAGCAGGACGGTGCTGCGCTGGGTCCGGGCGAACGCGGCGGCCAGGTTCAGGGCGACCGTGACGGCGCCGTCCTCGCCGACCGCGCTGGCGACCAGCACCACTCCGTGGCCCGGCTCGCTCAGCCGGGTGTCCAGGCTGGCCCGAAGCAGGCCGTACCAGTTGGCGGCTGCCGTGCCGGCCGCCGCGAGGGGCAGCGCGGCGCCTGTCGCCGGCCGCCGTAGGAGGCGACGGCGTCCCCGGTGCGCCGGCAGCGAGATCACCAGCGGCGGCAACAGGAAGTCCGCGGTCAGGGCGGACTGCCGGTAGGCCGCGACCAGGCCTTCGGGGTCACGGATGGCGTCGTCGCGGTGCTCTGCGAGGGCGGCCAGGGCCAGTCCTACGACAAACCCGGCCGCCGCGCCGATCAGGACGTAGGCCACCAGGTGGCTGGGAACCGGGCTGATCGGTCGGCCGGCCGGTGCCACCACCTGCGGCGTCCGGCTGGGGACCAGCTCGCGCTGCAGCAGCAAGTCCTGCAGGCTGGCCGCGTAGGCCTTGATCTGACCGTCCAGGGCGGCCTTCTCGGACTCGGTCCCGCTGGCCGCCCGGCGGGTCTGCAGGGCGGTCACGGCTTGCTGCAGCGAACTGATCGCCGCGTCGTACTGGCCCAGCAGGGTCTTCTTCTTGATCTCCTGGTAGGCGGCGGCGTAGGCATCGGCGGCCTGGACGGCCGCGGTCGCGGTGGACGTGGTGGCCACGAAGGTGAGGACCCCGCTGTTGGCGCTGCTCGTCGTGGACAGCGTGACCTTTCCGCTCAGGTCTTGGACAGCGGCGGCCCGCACGACCGCACTGCCGGCCAGGTCGATCTCGGCCTGGAGCTGGTCGGCTGACGGCGGGGACGTACCCGCGCCGTCCAGGGGCGACTGAACGGCGACGGTCGTGGTGGCCCGGTAGGAGGTGCCGCGCTGGAGAACGGAGGCGGACGCCAGCACGGTCCCGAGCAAGGCCAGGGCCAGCACGGATCGCCACCGCCGACGGGCCAGGCCCTCCCAGTGCACGAGCTCGAAGCCTTCTCGTGCGGTCACGGGTTGCTCTGTCACGAGGGTGCTCGCTCTCGGCTCGCGATCGGCCTGGAACGGCCCTCTGACGACCTTACCGGCGCAGGGGCGGCTGTGGTGGTCCACGCCGCGGGCAGGTCCAGGCGTCGCGGCCCTTTGCCCTGGTTGGTCTGGACCTGTGCTCGCAATCGTCGCTCTCCGTGAACTCACTTCGGCAATTCGGTTACAGCAAGTTGCCTCTCCTGTCGATCGCTCTGAGTGACCAGACAAGCGCACAGAGTCTCGTGCCGCTGATCCCCCCGCTTACCCCCTGGAGCTTTCGACGTGACGATCTTCTCCGCCACCGGCCGTGTTCGCCGGGCACGGATCATCGGCGTGGCCGCTGCTGCTGCCACCGCCGCCGCCGGCGCTGTCGCCGCCCTGCCGGCCTCGGCCGCCACCACGACCCTCACGGGCACGGTGGTGGCGGACGCCACGGTGAGCGGCGCGAGCAACTACGTGAACAACGGCACAGCGAAGACGCTGAGCGCGGACGGCTCGCCGCTGGTGCGCAGCTACCTGAAGCTCACCGTGTCGGGATCCGGAGGTGCCGTCAGCAAGGCGACGCTCCGCGTCTACTCCCTCGCCGCCAACGCCACGGGGGTGCGGGCCTACGCGACCGACAACAACTGGACCGAGTCCGGCATCACGTTCGCCAACGCGAACGGCATCGGCGCGGCCCTCGGCACCAGCGGTGCGACCAAGAAGAACGGCTGGTCCAGTCTCGACGTGACCTCGCTCATCAAGGGCGACGGGACCTACAGCCTGCTGCTCACCACGACCAGCGGCGCCGCCCTCAGCTTCGGTTCGCGGGAGTCCTCGTACGCCCCGCAGCTGGTCCTGGCGCCCACCGCCGCACCCGCCCCGACGGCGACGGCGACTCCGACCGCGACGGCCACCGCGACGGCGACGGCTACTCCG
>JBKJVH010000123.1:0-2578 GCA_046590985.1 Mycobacteriales bacterium | reverse complement strand
TCGCTCTTCACCATGAGGGTGAACAGCTCCTCGTGCGTGGGACCGAGCAGGTAGTCGTTGCCCTTGCGGTCCTTGAGGCGGAAGATGCCGTCGCCGTACTCCGTCCACCTGCCGGTCTGCTCGTAGGGCTCGCGCGGCAGCAGCGCAGGGAACTGCACCTCCTGCGCGCCCATCGCGTCCATCTCCTCTCGGATTACGGTCGCGACGTTGTTGAGCACCTTCAGCCCGAGCGGCAGCCAGCTGTAGATCCCGGGCGCGACGCGGCGGACGTAGCCGGCGCGGACGAGCAGCTTGTGGCTCGGGACCTCCGCGTCCGCCGGGTCCTCACGCAGGGTGCGCAGGAACAGCGTGGACATGCGGAGCACAGGTTTCTCCTTCAACGGGGCGGACCCTGAGCCTATCGGCGGGGCGCCAGCGGGTTAGGCCGGGACGACGACGTCGCCGGTCCGCTCCAGCTTGTGCCAGGGCAGGTGCAGGCCGGAGACGGCACTGACGAGCGACTGGATGACGACGAGGTAGATCAGCTGCCGGTAGAACAGCTGCTGCAACGGCAGGCTCCACAGCGGCCCGTACCGCTCCTTGTCGAGGTGCAGGGCGTAGGCCGCGGTCGCGACCGACACGCCCGAGTAGACGAGCCAGACGAGGGCGACCCGCCGGCCCTCCCCTGTCAGCAGCCCATGCACCGCGAACACGTCGATCACCGGCGCCGCAAGGGGGAGCAGCACCTGAAAGGCGAACATGTAGGGCAGCCCGACCCGTCCCAAGGCGCCCTTCTCCCGGAGGGAGCCCCGGTGCTTCCAGACGCACTGGAGCGTGCCGTAGCCCCAGCGCCAGCGCTGCCGCCACAGGTCGGTGACGGTGCTCGGCGCCTCCGTCCAGGCCCTGGCGCGCTCCTCGTGGACGACGGTGAAGCCGGCCCGCAGCACCGCCATGGTGATGTCGGTGTCCTCAGCGAGGGTGTCGGTGCTCAGGCCCCCGGCGGCGTCGAGGGCCTGCCGGCGGAAGGCTCCGGCAGCCCCTGGCACGGTGGTGATGCAGCCCAGCAGGTCCAGCAGCCGCCGGTCGAGGTTGAAGCCGGAGACGTACTCCAGGTGCTGCCAGCGACCGAGCAGACCCTTGCGGTTGCCGACCTTCGTGTTGCCGCTGACCGCCCCCACCCGCGGGTCGCGCAGCGGCTGCACCAGGTGCCGGATGGTGTCGGTCTCGAAGACGGTGTCGCCGTCGAGCATTACCAGGATGTCGTGGCTGGCGTGCCGCGTCCCGGTGGCCAGCGCGGCCGCTTTCCCGCCGTTCGGCTGCCGGATCAGCCGCACGTTGGGCAGGCCGAGGGCTTCGACGAGGTCACCGGTCCCGTCGGTAGAGCCGTCGTCGATGACCACGACCTCCAGGTCGGGGTAGTCGCTGGCGACCAACGAGAGCACGGCGCGCTCGATGCCCACTGCCTCGTTGTAGGCAGGCACCAGGACGCTCACCGGCGGGAACCACGGCGGACCTTCGATGCGGGCGGCCGACAGCCGTACATGACGTCGGGCCAGCCCGATCACCAGCAGGGTCCGGAGCAGCGACAGCAGCCCGAGCGGGAGCAACGCCCAGCCGATGACGACCACGAAGTCGTGCGCGAGGCGCACGGTCAGCAGCAACGCCTGCCCCTGCAGGTGGGGCAAGCCGCCGACGCGCCGGTCGCTGGCCTGCGCCGGCAGCCCCAGACCACCCGAGACGGTGGTGAAGGTGAACCCGGCGGAGCGGTACCTCGCGATGATCTCGGGCAGCGCCTGCACCGTCTGGGACCGGTCCCCACCCGCGTCGTGCAGCAGCACGACCTGACCGGCGTCACCCGTGGGCAACGCGCGCTCCACGATCCCGGCCACCCCGAGCCGCCGCCAGTCCTCGGTGTCCCGGTCGCTCAGCACGACGAGGTAGCCGGCCTCGGTCTCCTCCCGCAGGACCCCCCGCTCCCGCGGCCCGATGGCTCGCGCCCCAGAGGAGTACGGCGGCCGGAGCAGCGCACTGCTGATCCCAGCGCTGCCCTGGAGCCCGAGCTGGCCCAGGGACAGCTCGAGCCGGCGGCGCCAGGCCGGCACCCCCGTGAGGTCGGTGTGGGACCAGGTGTGGTTGCCGACCTCATGGCCCTCGGCGAGCTCCCGGCGTACGAGCTCGGGGTGGGCTGCGGCGCGGGAGCCGACGACGAAGAACGTGGCGGGCACGTGCTCCCGCTGGAGCACGTCGAGCACGGCTGCGGTCCACCGCGGGTCGGGGCCGTCGTCGAAGGTGAGCGCCACGGTCTTGGTCGGCAGCGGCCGGGACGCCATGCCGTCGGACCCCTTGTAGACGAGCACCTCACCGCCGGGGACTCCGCCACCAGGATCGGGTGCCTCGGTCGAGGTCGCCGCCCGCCCCACACCGTCGGTGATGCTCTGGAGGACGAGCGCGGCCAGGATGGCCAACAGCGTCAGGGCGAGCAGTCCCCAGTGCGCCGCTGGCCGGCCCCGTCGGGTGACCGCCGCCGTCACGGGTGCGGCGGCCGGGACTTGGACGGCTGTGGCGTCGGATGCGTGGTCGCTCCACCGCTCCCGCGAGG
>JBKJVH010000151.1:0-10725 GCA_046590985.1 Mycobacteriales bacterium | reverse complement strand
GCCATCTTCGGGCTCCTCGAGCAGGGCGCGCCGGAGCACGCCCAGGCTTTCGAGCGGGTCTTCGGTACCCCGCACGGGGCCGACCTCGAGGCGCTCTGCCGGGCCACCGGTACGGGCTACAGCCGGGCCACGACCCGGGCCGAGCTACGGCACGCGCTGACGGTGCGTGGCGGGCTCAGGGTCGTCGAGGTGCGCACCGACCGGGGTGACGCGGTCGAGGTCGACCGGCGCCTCAGAGCAGCGGTGGCCACGGAGCTCAGCCGCTGAGCGCGTCCCGCATCGGGACGAGCTTGGCGTTGCTCTCGGCCAGCTCCCGGTCGGGCTCGGACCCGGCGACGATGCCGCAGCCGGCGTAGAGCCGCATCAGGGTCGGGTCGTCGGCGTCGAGCTGGCCGCACCGCAGGGCAATGCCCCACTCGCCGTCCCCGGTGGCGTCGAGCCAGCCGACGGGTCCGGCGTACCGGCCTCGGGCCAGGCCCTCGATCTCGCGGATGAGCTCCAGCGCGACCACGGTCGGGGTGCCGCAGACCGCCGCGGACGGGTGCAGCGAGGCGACCAGCTCCAGCGACGTGGCCCCATCGACGACGTTGCCGGTGACGTCGCTCGCGAGGTGCATGACGTTGGGGAGGGCCAGCACGAACGGGTCGGTCGGAACGTCCACCACCCCGCAGTGCAGGGCGAGGGCGTCGACGACGGACTTCACGCCGTACCCGTGCTCCTCGATGTCCTTGATCGAGCGGGACAGGTCCTCGCTGCGCCGCAGGTCCTGGTTGGCGTCGCCGCTGCGCCGCAGGGTGCCGGCCAGCACGCGTGAGGTCGCGACCCCGTCCCGGAGGCTGACGAGCATCTCCGGGGTGGCGCCGACGAGCCCGTCGACGGCAAAGGCCCAGCAGCCGGGATAGCTCTCGGCGAGCCGGGCCAGCGGCCAGCGCAGGTCGAGTGGCGCGCTGCTGCGGGCCTCCACCTCACGGGCGAGCACGACCTTGCCGACCGCGCCGGCCTCGATGCGACGGACCGCCTCGGCGACGACCTCGCTCCAGGCGCCGCTCGCCACGGCGCCGTCGGAGAACCGGATGTCCGAGGGCGCGACGGGGGGGCTCTGGGTCATCAAGGCAGGTGCGACCCCGCCGATCGTGGTCAGCCACCAGGTCCCGTCACGGTGTCCGACGACGACCTCCGGGACGACCAGCACGGACGTGGCGTCGTCGCCGTCGAACGCGAACGACCCGAACGCGACCAGGCCGGTGCCCGGGAGGTCGACCTCGTCCACGACGCTCGCGCCGGCAACGACCCGGTCCCACCACTGCTGCGCCGCGGCGAACCGGTGCGGTCCGGTGAGCGCGACCCGCGCGGACTCACCCCAGCCGACCAGCCCCTCGCCGCCGAGCATCCAGGCCAGTGCCCCGGTCTCGGGGAGCAGCGCGAGCAGCGGGCCGGGCTCCTCGATGCGGACCGTCGAGACCCCGAGCAGGTCGACGGCGGGCGCGATGAGCACGCTGTCATCGTAGGCGGGCAGGTGCTGCCCTCGCCGGGTGACGGTCCGGTGGCAGCCGGGTCACGATGACGTCACGTGACTGGACGGTTCCCCCACCGCCCGCGAGGGTCTGCGCACCGGGGAACGCTGAGGAGACAAGGTGGAGCTGCTGTGGCGTGCCGTGCGCTGGCGGGCTGCGGCGTCCCTCGCGACAGCTCTCCTGAGCGCTGTGACCGTGCTCGGTGCGGTGGTCGGGCCGCTGTGGACCCGGGCAGGCAGCGAGTCGGTCCTGACCGACACCCTGACGCAGGCCGGCCCGGACCAGGACGCGGCGCTCGGGGAGGCGCACGGCCTGCCGAGCGCAGCCACCCTCCGGGAGCTCGCCGAGACGGTGAATGCGCTGGACCTGCCGCGCCACCGGCCGGCCATCCCCGGTCTGCGGCTGCTGTCGGACATGCGGGTGCCGGGGCAGATCACGGCCTACCGCTCATCGCTGCTGTGGCGGGCCGGGTTCTGCCAGCAGATCACGGTGCTCAGCGGGCGCTGCCCGACGAAGGCAGGGGAGGTGCTGCTGCACCGCACTGCCGCCGCCCGGATGGGGATCAAGGGCCCCACCGACCTCAACACCCGTGTCCAGGGCAACCAGGGCGCCGACCCGACCCTCGCCCTGCCCGAGCACGTCGTCGGGTTCTACGTGCCGAAGGACCAGACGTCCGTCTACTGGACGGGCGAGGGCGAGACGGCGTTCCTGTCCTATCCCGCCTCCGACGCCGGCTACGCCGTCTCGCCGGACCGTGTCCCAGCGACGCTCACGGTCCCGGCGACGTTCGTCACGGGGGACCGGCGCACCGGTGACCAGGCCAACGGCTTCGCCACCGCGACCCGTCTCGCCGATGTCAGTGCGGTACGCCTGGCGGAGGTGCCCCGGCTCCGCGCTGCCGTGAGCGCCGCGCAGGCGCAGCTCGCGCTGCACAGCACCCCCAGCACGGTGTTCGCGTTGCGTGACAACCTGCCCTCCCAGCTGGCCAAGGCGACCACCGACGGCCACAAGCTCGGCCGGGCCAGCACGGTCGTCCTTGCCCAGCTCGTGCTGCTCGCCGGGGTGGTGCTGCTCCTGGTCGTCGCGGGCTCGGCCGCTGCCCGGGCGCCCGAGGTCGCCGCTGCCCGGTTGCGGGGGCTCCGGACCCGCACCGTGATCGGGCTGGCCGTTGCCGAGCCGCTGCTGCTGGTGGCCGTCGGGGCACCTCTGGGTGGAGTGCTGGCGTACCTGCTCGCGAAGGCGATGGCCGCCGCCAAGCTCGTACCGGGCACCCCGGTGGCCCTCCCGTCGAGTGCGTTGCTGGCGCTGCTGGCGGCTGCGCTCGTGCTGGTCGTCGCGGTGCTCGGGGTGTGCGCCCGCGAGCTCGGCAAACCCGTCCTGGAGCTCTGGCAGCGCACCTCCAAGCCGCCGTCCCGCTGGGCCTGGGGCGTGGACCTGGTGCTCGTTGCCGGCGGTGTCGGTGGTGCGGTCGCGTGTGCCCAGGGACCGGCGCCCTGGGTCCTGCTGACGCCCGTACCGGTCTCGCTGGTGATCGCGCTGGTGGGTCTGCGGCTGCTGCCGCTGGTGTTCTCCCCGGCGATCCGGCGTACCCGCGGCCGCCGCAACCTGGCGTCCTTCCTGGCCGTCCGTCAGCTCGTACGCCGCCGGGAAGGCGCCTGGCTGGCCGGCCTGCTGGTGGTCGCGTTCGGTCTTGCCGCCACCGCGACGACGGCCTGGTCGGTCGCCAACCGCGCTGCCCGGGTGCGCGCGGACAACGAGGTCGGAGCGGCGCGCGTGCTGGTCGTACAGGCTGATGCCAAGCACGCGGACCTGGACCTGCGAGCCGTTGTCCGGGCCGCTGATCCGGGCGGCACGAAGGCGATGGCCGCGCTGGAGTACCTGCCGTTCAGCGGCGAGCCAGGGGGTCGGTTCCTGGCCGTCGACAGCTCGCGGCTCACGGCCGTGGCCCGCTGGGACGCGGGGGTCGTCGGGAGCTCGGTGGCGCAGGTCAGCAAGGTGCTGGCCACCCCCAAGGAGCAGTACGCGACCGTCGTCATCACCCACGAGGTCAGCCGCGACCCGCTCGCGGTGCTGGCCTCCAACACCCCGCACGGCGGCGCGATCATCACCGAGGTCGACGGCCTGCAGCACCCGGTCCTGGTCGGCGGCACGGTGCGCAGCCTCCCGCGGGCGCTGGGCACGGGCACCATCGCGGACTGGAGCGCCATCGCGTTCATCAGCCCGGTGTCCGTCGTCGCGCTCAGCGAGGTGTGGATGTCGACCGACGACCCGGCGCTGGTGGCGCGGCTGAAAGCCTCGGGTCTGGCGGTGATCTCGACCGACATCGCGGAGCGGCACCGGGTGGTGCTGTCCCGCGCGGGTCCGGCGCTGGCTGTCCTGCTGTCGCTGGTCTCGGCCGGGCTGGCGCTGCTGCTGGCAGTGGCGACGACGCTGTTCTCGGTGCTCACGAGCGCGCGCCGGCGCGGCTGGGAGATCGCTGCGCTGGGTGCGATGGGCGTCCCCGCCAAGGTGCTCCGGCGCGCCTCCCGGGCCGAGTCGCTGCTGCTGCTCGCCGTCGGGCTCGGGCTCGGCGTGGTCGCCGGCGCCACGGCGTGCGCGGTGACGCTGCCGGCGTTGCCGCTGTTCTCCGACGATGGTGGTGGCGTGACGGTTCCGCTGACGCCCGGGCCGGTCGCCGTGGCCGGCCTGATCCTCATCGCGCTGCTGCTGGCGCTCGGCACGTCGCTGCTCGTCGGTCGGGTGCTGCAGCGGGCGGCCGACCCGTCCCGGCTCCGGGAGGTACAGGCATGACGGGCCTGGAGCTCCGGTTGCACGACGTCACGCGCACCTACCGCGCGGACGAGCTCGTGATCGCCCTGGACCGGGCCGACCTGCTGGTCGAGGCCGGCTCCTGTACGGCCCTGGTCGGCCCCTCCGGTTCGGGGAAGTCGACGGTGCTCACGCTGCTCGCCGGCCTGCAGCGGCCGGACTCCGGGGAGGTGCACGTCGGGGAGTTCGCCGTACATGCGCTGTCGCAGCGGCGGTTGCAGGCCCTCCGCGCGGAGACGGTCGCGGCGGTGCTGCAGGTACCGGGCGCAGGTCTGCTGCCCTGGGCCAGTGCCCGGCAGAACCTCGAGCTCGTCCTTCGCGCGGCGGTGTCCTCCCAGCCGGGACGCGAGCCTGCCGAGCTGCTTGCCCGACTCGGTCTCGAGGCGGTCGCGGACCTCCCGGTGGCGCGGCTGTCCGGCGGGGAGCAGCAGCGGGTGGCGCTGGCCACCGCGCTGGTCCACCGACCGTCGGTGCTGCTGCTCGACGAGCCCACCTCCCAGTTGGACGCCCGGGCGCGGAGCGCCGCGCTGGACCTGCTGGCGGAGGTCCGGCGCGACGAGCACGCGACCGTCGTGATCGCCACCCATGACGACGAGGTCGCGGCCGTCGCGGACACCGTCGTCCACGTCCGCGAGGGCCGGCTGGTCGCATGACGCTGCTCGTGGTGGATCAGGTCTCGGTCGCGTTCGGCGACCGCGTCGTGCTCCAGGACGTCTCGTTCGCGGTGGAGGCCGGCGAGCTCGTCGCCTTGCAGGGTCCGTCCGGGTCGGGCAAATCATGCTTGCTGGCGGTCATCGCCGGGCTGCAGGTCCCCGACACGGGCCGGGTGCTGCTGGACGGGGCACCCGTCGTGCCGGGAGACGACGCCCAGCGACGCCAGGTGGGGCTGCTCCTGCAGGGCCTGGGCTTGTTGCCGCTGCTCACCGCGGCCGAGAACGTGGAGGTGCCGTTGCAGGTCCTCGACGATGCGCTCGACCGCTCCGAGGTGATGGCGGCCTCCCGCACGGAGCTGGCCCGGGTCGGGCTCCAGGACCGGGCCGATCGGCTGGTGGAGGAGCTGTCCGGCGGCCAGCGGCAACGAGTGGCGCTCGCCCGGGCAGTCGTGCACGCCCCGAAGCTCGTACTCGCGGACGAGCCGACTTCGGCGCTCGACGGCAGCCTCCGCGACCTGGCTGCTCAGCTTCTGCGGTCCGAGTCGGAGCGGGGTGCCGGCGTGATCGTCGCCACCCACGACCCAGCCGTCGTGAGCTGGGCCGACCGGGTGCTGCTGCTGCACGACGGGGTGCTGGTGGAGGGCTAGCTGCCGCGCCGCGTACGGGGGCGCTCGATGGCACGACGTCAGCAGCGTTCCGGACCGGTCGCGTGCAGAACCCCGTACGAGTCCCGCAGGCGGGGTGCCAGTCGTCAGGATCTGTGCACGCGGGCACCGCACGGGCACCACCCCCAGAGAGCCAGCGCGACGCTGCGCTACCGGTACTCCGGGTTGGGGTAGTCGAACCGCGCGCCCGCATCCCACTCCGAGCGCTGGTTGCCGTGTGCCGGGAAGCCGCCGGCGTCGCGGAGCAGTCGCGCCAGGTGCAGCAGGTTCCAGGTCATGAAGGTCGTGTTGCGGTTCGTGAAGTCGTTGTCGAAGCCCAGGCCGTCGTCGCCGTAGGACGCTCCGGGGCCGGCCTCGCCGATCCAGCCGGCGTCGGCCTGGGGCGGGATCGAGTAGCCGAGGTGCTGCAGGGAGTACAGGACGTTCATGGCGACGTGCTTGATGCCGTCCTCGTTGCCGGTGACCAGGCAGCCGCCGACCCGGCCGTAGTACGCGTACTGCCCAGCGTCGTTGAGGATCGCCGACGAACCGTAGAGCCGTTCGATCGTGCGGGTGCACACGGAGCTCTTGTCACCGAGCCAGATCGGCGTCGCCACCACGAGGATGTCGGCGGCCATCACCTGCTCCTGCACCGCCGGCCACTCGTCCACCGGCCAGCCGTGCTCGGTCATGTCCGGGTAGACCCCGAAGGCGGCGTCGATGTCGACCGGTCGCAGGCACGTCGCGGTGACGCCCTGCTTCGCCATGATCGCGATCGAGCGGTCGATGAGGGTCTGCGTGTGCGAGGGCTCCGGGGAGCGCTTCAGCGTGCAGTTGAGGAAGATCGCGGTCAGGTCGCTGTAGTCCGTCATGCCGCGGATCTTGCTCCCCTTCGACGCCGAAGGCCATGACAGCCTGGTGACATGACCGCCACCGTCCATGCCGCCCCCGTGGTCCTGACGATGACCGGCCCCCCGCTGCGTGACGGAGCGGTGCTCATCGAGCACGACCGGGTCGTCCAGGTCGGACCCTTGACGCAGATGCCGGACAGCGCCCGGGTGCGGCACTGGCCGGGCATCCTCATGCCAGGACTCGTCAACGCGCACGCGCACCTGGAGTACGGCCCGCCCTTCGCGCACCTCGCGACCAGCGGGCTGCGCTTCGCGGAGTGGATGCTCCAGCTCGGCCAGATCCGCAGGGACTTCACCGACAACGACTGGCAGGTCGCGGCACGCGGCTCCGCCCACCAGCTGCTCAAGTCCGGAACGACGGCAGTCGCCGACGTCGTCACTCGCGGACCGGCCATCACGGTGGCCGGATCCCTTGGCCTGCAGGGCATCTCGTACGCAGAACTGGCCGGCGTCGATGCCGACCTCTGGCCGGCGGGCCTCCAGAGGCTCAACCGGATGCTCGGCAACGGCAGTCGGCAGACCGGCGTCAGCCCGCACACCCTCTACACCCTGAGCAGTCAGGTGTTCCGCGACCTGACGGACCTGGCGCGCAGCCGCGGGCTCCGGCTGCACCCGCACCTCGCGGAGACCGCGGATGAGGCGGAGTGGGTGCTCTCCGGCTCCGGTCCCTTCAGCACGTTCGTCGAGAGCTTCGGCTTCGACTTCGAGCTCAGCGGCGTGGGCGCCGGCGTCAGCGCCGTCCAGCACTGCGCCGACCTCGGTGGGCTCGGCCCGGACGTGCACGTCGCGCACGGCGTCCACGTCGACGCCGCCGACCGGGTGCTGCTGCGGGAGCACCAGACGGTCGTCGCGCTGTGCACCCGCTCGAACCGGGTGCTCGGCGCGGGCGAGGCGCCTGTTGCGGATTACCTCAACGAAGCGAGCCCGGTCGCGATCGGCACCGACTCCCTGGCCAGCAGCCCTGACCTGGACCTGCTCGCGGAGGCTCGGGCGACCCGTGACCTCGCGCGCCGACAGGGCCTGAGACGCCCTGACGAGGCGATCGTCCGGGCGCTGACCCTGGGAGGCGCGCAAGCACTCGGCATGGACCTCGGAACGATCACCCCCGGTAGCCGGGCGGATCTCGCTGCGTTCGACGTACCGACCGAGAGCCCGTACGAGGACCTGCTGGAGCACGGCGCCGGCCGGTGCGTGGCGACTGTGGTGGGCGGTCGGCTCGTTCACCGGCGATGATGGAGGGCGTGACCCGTGCCAGCCTCGAAAAGGACCCCACCGACGTCGCCGCGATGTTCGACGAGGTGGCCCCCCGCTACGACCTGACCAACACCGTGCTGTCCCTCGGGCAGGACCGCGGCTGGCGCGCTGCGGTCACCGACGCGCTGCAGCTGCGCAAGGGCGAGCGGGTGCTGGACCTCGCAGCCGGTACGGCCACCAGCTCCGCCGCACTGGCCGCCTCCGGCGCGACCGTGGTCGGCTGCGACTTCTCCCTCGGGATGCTGGCGCACGGCAAGGGCAAGGGCGTGCCGCTCGTCGCGGGGGACGCGCTGAAGCTCCCGTTTGCCGACGCCTCCTTCGACGCGGTGACCATCTCCTTCGGACTGCGCAACACCGCGGACGCGCACGTCGCGCTGACCGAGATGCGGCGCGTCACCAAGCTGGGGGGGCGGATCGTGGTCTGCGAGTTCAGCCACCCCACGTGGAAGCCGTTCCGGACGGTCTACGTGAACTACCTGATGCGGCTGCTGCCGGCGGTGGCGACCAAGGTCAGCAGTGACCCGGCCGCCTACGTCTACCTGGCGGAGTCCATCCGCGCATGGCCCGACCAAGCCGGGCTGGCGAAGGTGCTCCAGGGCGCCGGCTGGAGTCGCGTCGGCTGGCGGGACCTGACGGGCGGCATCGTGGCGCTGCACCGGGGCACCCTCACCTGACGTGACGGAGGTGCTGGGTGCCCGCGGAGGTCCTACACTTGGGAGCCGCTCGTGAAAACTTTCACAAGCGAGAGGGGAACCAGGTGACCGTGCAGCAGGACGCCGACGTCATCGTCGTCGGCGCCGGCCCAGGGGGCAGCGCGGCAGCGCAGGCGCTCGCCCAGGCCGGCCTCGACGTCCTCGTCCTCGAGAAGACGGCCTTCCCCCGCGAGAAGGTCTGCGGCGACGGTCTCACGCCGCGCGCCGTCAAGACGCTCGTCGACATGGGCATCGACACCACCGCCGCCAACGGCTTCATCCGCAACCGCGGGCTGCGCATCCTCGGTGGCGGCGTGAAGCTCGAGCTGCCCTGGCCCGAGCTCGCCAGCTACCCCGACTACGGCCTCGTACGCCCCCGGCTGGACTTCGACGACCTGCTGGCGCAGACCGCGCAGAAGGCCGGCGCCCGACTCCAGACGCTCACCAACGTGAGCGGCCCCATCGTGGAGAACGGCCGCGTCGTCGGCGTCACCGCCAAGGTCGGCCCTGAGAAGACCCCTGCGGTCTACCGGGCGCCGGTCACGATCGCGTGCGACGGGGTCAGCGCCCGCCTTGCCATCGCGATGGACATCCAGAAGCGCGACGACCGCCCGATGGGCGTGGCCGTCCGGCGCTACTTCACGAGCCCGCGTCACGACGACGACATGCTCGAGTCCTGGCTGGAGCTCCGCACCCCCGACGGGGACCTGCTCCCCGGGTACGGCTGGGTCTTCGGCGTCGGGGACGGCACCTCCAACGTCGGCCTGGGGATCCTCAACACCACCAAGGCCTGGCAGGACACCAACTACCGCGAGCTCATGAAGCGCTGGACCTCGAGCATGCCGAGCGAGTGGCAGTTCGACGAGGAGCACGCCACGGGCCCGGTGCGCGGGGCGGCGCTGCCGATGGGCTTCAACCGGCAGCCGCACTACGCGAACGGCATGATCCTGGTCGGCGACGCTGCCGGGGCGGTCAACCCGTTCAACGGCGAAGGCATCGCGTATGCGATGGAGTCCGGCCGGCTGGCCGCTGAGGTCGTCGTCCAGGCGCTGGCCCGCCCCCAGGGGCTGCAGCGGGAACGGGCGCTCGAGGCGTACCCGGCCGCGATGAAGGCGACCTATGGCGGCTACTACACGCTGGGGCGCATCTTCGTGTCCCTGATCGGCAACCCGCAGGTCATGAAGGTCGCCACGAAGTACGGCCTGCCGCGGCCGCTCCTCATGAAGTTCACCCTGAAGCTGCTCGCCAACTTGACCGACCCCCGCGGTGGCGACGCACTGGACCGCGTCATCAACGGGCTCGTCAAGGTCGCCCCGGCAGCCTGAGCCACCGGCCTGACCCCCTAGGCTGGGCCCGACCCGGCCACTGGAAGGAGAGCACGAACGTGCTGCAGTACTACTTGCCGATCATCGTGCTGTTCGTGCTCGCCTTCGGCTTCGCCGCCTTCTCGGTGGGGGCGGCGAGCTTCACCGGCCCGAAGCGCTACAACCGCGCCAAGTACGACGCGTACGAGTGCGGCATCGAGCCGGCCCCCCAGCCCATGGGCGGTGGGCGCTTCCCGATCAAGTTCTACTTGACCGCGATGCTCTTCATCGTCTTCGACATCGAGATCATCTTCCTCTACCCGTGGGCGGTCGCCTTCGGGAAGCTGGGCTGGTTCGGGCTGGTCGAGATGGTCCTGTTCATCCTCACCGTCTTCGTCGCGTACGCCTATGTCTGGCGCCGCGGCGGCCTGGAATGGGACTAACTCCATGGGTCTAGAGGAAAAGCTCCCCTCGGGCATCGTCCTGACGAGCGTCGAGAAGGTCGTCAACTGGAGCCGCAAGAGCTCCCTGTGGCCGGCGACCTTCGGGCTGGCCTGCTGCGCCATCGAGATGATGGCGACCGGCGCCGGCCGCTACGACCTCGCCCGCTTCGGCATGGAGGTGTTCCGGGCCTCGCCGCGCCAGGCCGACCTGATGATCGTCGCGGGCCGGGTGTCGCAGAAGATGGCGCCGGTCGTGCGTCAGATCTACGACCAGATGCCCGAGCCCAAGTGGGTCATCGCCATGGGCGTCTGCGCGAGCAGCGGCGGCATGTTCAACAACTACGCGATCGTGCAGGGCGTGGACCACATCGTGCCGGTCGACATCTACCTACCCGGCTGCCCGCCGCGCCCGGAGATGCTGCTCAACGCGATCATCGCGCTGCACGACCAGATCCAGCACAGCAAGCTCGGGGTCAACCGGGTCGCGGCAGCTCGCGCCGCC
>JBKJVH010000133.1:0-6524 GCA_046590985.1 Mycobacteriales bacterium | reverse complement strand
ACCTCCGCCTTCGTCGAGCTGGCCCTGGTCTACCCGGGTTCGGACAACAGCCACGGCTCCGGCTCGGCCTACCCGAGTACGCCTGGTCACTTCGACAACCCGAACGCCTGCGCTCCCTAGAGCTCAGGTGAGTCCGGCGGCCCGTCCCTCATCAGGGGCGGGCTGCCGGTCATGCGACAGGTCGTAGGGTCTGCGGGTGCCCACCAGAATCCGTGTCGCGACCGCCAAGCCGTACGACGTGGTGGTGGGCCACGGGTTGCTCGGCGAGCTGCCGGGGCTCCTCGCGAAGGCGCAGCGCATCGCGGTCATCCACCCGGCAGCGCTCCGCGCCCGGGGCGAGGCGATCGCTACGGACCTGCGGGCGAGTGGCTTCCAGGCGCAGAGCGTCGAGGTGCCCGACGGTGAGGCCAGCAAGGACCTGAAGGTCGCCGGGTACCTCTGGGAAATGCTCGGGAGGGCGGGCTTCACCCGTACCGACGCGATCGTGGCCGTCGGTGGGGGAGCCACGACCGACCTGGCCGGGTTCGTGGCGGCCACGTGGTTGCGTGGTGTGGATGTCGTGCACGTCGCGACGACGCTGCTCGGCATGGTCGACGCGGCGGTCGGGGGCAAGACCGCGATCAACAGCGCCGCGGGGAAGAACCTTGTCGGCGCGTTCCACGAGCCGATCGGGGTGCTCTGCGACCTCGACGCGCTGGAGACCCTCCCCCGGGAGGACGTCGTCAGCGGGCTGGCCGAGGTCATCAAGGTCGGGTTCACGCACGACCCGCGGATCCTCGAGCTCGTCGAGGAGGGCCCGGACCTGCACACCCGCGAGCTCATCGAGCGGGCCATCGCGGTCAAGGCAGCCGTGGTCGCCGATGACCTCACCGAGCAGGGCGGTCGCGAGACCTTGAACTACGGCCACACCCTGGGTCATGCGATCGAGAAGGTCGAGAGCTACTCCTGGCGGCACGGCGCGGCGGTCAGCGTCGGGCTGGTGTACGTCGCCGAGCTGGCCCGGCTCGCCGGCAGCCTTGACGACGCGACGGCGTCGCGCCACCGGACGGTGCTCGAAGCCGTCGGTCTGCCCACCTCGTACGTCGGGGACTGGGACGCCCTGCACGCCGCCATGAAGATCGACAAGAAGTCCCGGGCCGACCGGCTGCGGTTCGTCGTGCTGGACGGCCTGGCCAAGCCCCGGATCCTCGACAACCCCGATCCGACACACCTGCTCGCCGCCTGGGACTGCGTCCGCGGGTCTGCGAGCATCACCCCGTGAAGATCCTCGTTCTCAACGGCGTCAACCTCGGCCGCCTCGGCAGCCGCCAGACCGACATCTACGGGCTGACCACCTATGCCGAGCTCGTGACGCTCTGCCAGGAGGCTGAGCCCGAGGCGGACGTCCGGCAGACCGACGACGAGGCCGAGATGGTTCGCTGGCTGCATGAGGCCGCCGACACCGGCACGCCGGTCGTGCTCAACCCGGCCGCCTGGAGCCACTACTCCTACGCGCTGCGGGACGCCGCCGCGCTCGCGCCGCTGGTCGTGGAGGTGCACCTGTCCCAGACCGCCGCTCGCGAGGACTTCCGGCACCACAGCGTGGTGAGCGCGGTGGTCCAGGGCACCATCACCGGCCTTGGGGTCGAGGGCTACCGGGCCGCGATCCGCGCCGTACAGTCCATGTCACCGCGGATGCCCGCGTGAGCCTGCACGTCAGCCTGTCTGCCGAGGAGCACGAGGCGCTGGTCCGGACGGCCGGTCGGGAGGGGCGCACGATCGAGGAGGTCGCCCGGGTGGCGATCAACGACTACACCACCGGCTGGCGCCGCGAGCGCGAGCTCCTCGTGGACGCGGTGCTCGCCGAGGACGCCAAGGTCCTGCGCCGGCTGGGCAGCGCATGACCCGCTACCTGGAGCTCGAGGACCTCGCCTTCGTGGTGGACCGGATGGGCGCCAAGAACCCTCAGCTGCGGGACGCCGGGCTGATCATCGCTGCGCTGGCCCGACCGCAGGCCCGCGTCAACGGCACCGACGTCTACCCGTCACTCGCGCTCAAGGCGGCCGCGCTGCTGTCGTCGCTGGCGACCTGCAGCGGGATGGTCAGCGGCAACGTGCGCGCGGCGTGGGTCGCGACCCGGGTGTTCTGCGCGGCGAACGGCGCGCCGCTGGCGGCCTCCGAGGACGATGTCGTCGAGACCGTCCGGCAGGTGACGGCGGGGGAGCTCACGCTGGAGGCCCTGGCGGCCCGCTTGGGGTCCTGGCTGACGCCCCAGGTCATGCCCTGACCCGGTCGCTCGAGTGATACCAGAGCGGTATCATGGTGTGCATGGCCATGACGCTGCGACTTGACGACGACGAGAGCGAACAGCTTCGGGCCATGGCCGATGCTGAAGGGCTCTCGCAGCACGAAGTGGTCCGCCGGGCGCTCCGGGAGCGCTTCGAGCGGACGTCTCACCAGTCTGCCGTGCACGATGCTGGCACGCGCGCGGTGTCGCGCTACGCCGCGCTGCTCGACCGCCTCTCGCAGTGAAGTACCTCGACGTCGAGGACCTGCTCCACCTCGCAGATCTTGCGGTGGGGAGTCAGGTCCAGGTGCGCGATCTGGGGCTGCTGTCCAGCGCGGCGGCCCGACCTGCGTCGGGGTTCGGGGACTTCGAGGCCTACCCCTTGGTCCACGAGAAGGCCGCCGCACTGCTGCACTCGCTCGTCCGTAACCATGCGTTGGTCGACGGCAACAAGCGGCTGGCCTGGATCGCCATGGTCGTGTTCTACGACCTCAACGGCTTCACCGTCGATGGTCCGGACGACCTGGCTTACGACCTCGTCATCGCGGCCGCCGAAGGTCGTCTCGACGTCCCGGAACTCGCGGCGTTGCTCGCTCCTTGGGCGCACGACATGGGGCACATCGCGGAGTGATCTTGGCCCTCGTCTCGCCCAGCGGGTGAGGCTGCGGCTCTGCTCCGGCTGCAGGGACGCCTCGACACGCAAACGCGGTTAGGGTGGACCTGCGTCTCCGTGGAGCCTGCAGGGAAGGCGGCGAGGGTGTGCTGCGGGAAGGCACAGTGCCCGGCGGGACCGCCGCGTCCCAGGTGCGCGGTCCCGCTGCGCAGCGGTGCTGTGAGGCCGTCGGGACCTCGACGTACAGGTGTGACGGCGCCCGCCGCGTCCGGTGGCGCCATCTCGGCACACAAACGCACTCGTGCCTGGGCGTGGCGCCGGCTGGAGCAACCGAAGGAGCCGCCGTTTGTGTGTTCACGGCGAACGACGACGCGGGTGGGCAGGCGATCGTCGCACTGGCCAACGCGTCAAGCCGTGATGCCCCGCCCGACGCCGGGCGGCGCGCTGCGTCGTGACGCGCCAGGGCCATGAGCCCGCTGCCAGGTACGGCACAATGGTGACATGGCTTCCACGAACGACCTCAAGAACGGCATGGTGCTCCAGCTCGACAACGGGCTCTGGGGTGTCATTGAGTTCCAGCACGTCAAGCCCGGCAAGGGCGGCGCGTTCGTCCGTACCACCTTGAAGAACGTCGTCACGGGCAAGGTCGTCGACAAGACCTTCAACGCCGGCCTCAAGGTGGACGTGGCGACGGTGGACAAGCGGGACATGACCTTCCTCTACCGCGACGGCACCGACTTCGTGTTCATGGACAAGAGCACGTTCGACCAGCTGTACGTGCCCGCGCAGACCGTCGGTGGCAACGCCGACTACATGCTCGAGAACACCGACGCGATGGTGGCGACTCACGAGGGCGCTGCGCTCTACATCGAGCTGCCGGCTTCGGTCGAGCTCCTCGTGCAGCACACCGACCCGGGCCTGCAGGGCGACCGCTCCACGGGTGGCACCAAGCCGGCGACGCTCGAGACCGGCGCCGAGATCCAGGTCCCGCTGTTCCTCACCACCGGCGAGAAGATCAAGGTGGACACCCGCGACGGGCGCTACCTGGGTCGCATCAACGAGAAGAACTAGTGGGCGCCAGGTCCAAGGCCCGCAAGCGCGCGCTCGACGTCCTCTACGAGGCCGACCAGCGCGGTCTCGACCCGCTCCACACGCTCAAGGAGCGGCTGGTGCAGTCCGACCCGCCGGTGCCGGAGTACGCCGTGACGCTGGTGGAGGGCGTGGTCACGAACCGCGTCCGGATCGACGAGCTGCTGGAGACCTACGCCCAGGAGTGGACGCTGGACCGGTTCCCGGCGGTGGACCTCGCCGTGCTGCGCATCGGCGTGTACGAGCTGCTCTGGTGCGCGGACGTGCCGGACGCGGTGGCGGTCAGCGAGGCCGTCGCGCTCGCCGCCAGCCTGTCGACCGACGAGAGCCCGGCGTTCGTGAACGGCTTGCTGGGGCGGTTGCTCCAGCTCAAGCCCGTCCTCGGCGGCTGACCCGACCCCCTCTGTCGGCAATCCACAGGGTCAGGACCCTGTGGATTGCCGACAGACGGGTTAGACCTCGAGGGCGCGGCGGGCCTCGGCGTTCAGGACGCCCCAGCCGATGAGCTGTTCGGTCAGCGCCGACGGCGACGCGTCGTAGATGACAGCGAGTGACCGCAGGTCCTCCTGGCGGATCGACAGGATCCGACCGTTGTAGTCCCCGCGCTGCGACTGGATGGTCGCGGCATAGCGAGCCAACGGGGCCGACTGCTGAGCCGGCACACTCGACAGCTGCTCGAGGTCGATGACGAGCCGGGGCGTCGGCTCCGCGACGGTCGCCAACGCGTGGCCCTCGGGCAGCAGCTCGGCCACCGGGACGCCGTAGAAGTCCGCGAGCTCCGACAGCCGCTGGACGGTCACGGCGCGGTCCCCGCGCTCGTAGGAGCCCACCACGACGGCCTTCCAGCGGCCCTGGCTCTTCTCCTCGACGCCGTGCAAGGAGAGGCCCTGCTGGGTCCGGATCGCGCGGAGTCGGGCCCCGAGGGCCTTCGCGTAGTCGCTCATGGGAGCCTCCTGATCGTCGTACACGAGAGCGTTGTGGCTCTGTGCGCGGCGTCGGTCTCACCACTGGCTCGACCGGGAAGCGCTCCCTGGGCAGGAGCGGGGTGACCGTGCACTCCCCGGCGTCAAAGCCTCGCCGATCTTGATTACTAGGAGTGACGATAAGGCCGCGGAGCGGTGACGGTCAAGCGACACGCGCGGTCGAAGCTCGGGCTGGTACGGTCGGAGCGCATCTCCACCGAGAGCCCGTCCCGTGAGGCGGGGAAGGAGGTCCAGCCGATGACGGCTGTCCCGAACGACGCACGACCCGTGAGCGGGGATCCCAACGAGGCCCGTTCCGTACTCGACGCACCCGGTCTGCTGCGGGTCGTGGACCGGATGGCGCACGAGCTGCTGGAGAAGACCGGCGGCGGCGGGGACGTCGTCCTGCTCGGCATCCCGACCCGCGGTGTGACCCTCGCCCGGCGCCTCGCCGGCCGCATCCAGGCCTTCGAGGGCTTCGAGGTGCCGACCGGCTCGCTGGACATCACGCTCTACCGCGACGACCTGCAGCTGAAGTCGCCGCGGGCACTCGGGGAAACCGAGGTGCCCGGCGACGGCATCGACGGGAAGCTCGTGGTGCTGGTCGACGACGTGCTGTTCAGCGGCCGGACCGTCCGGGCCGCGCTCGACGCCCTCGCCGACCTCGGCCGGCCGCGGGCCGTCCAGCTCGCCGTCCTGGTCGACCGCGGCCACCGCGAGCTGCCGATCCGGGCGGACTACGTGGGCAAGAACATCCCCACGAGCCTGAGGGAGACGGTGCACGTGCAGCTGACCGAGCACGACAACACCGACGCGGTGCTGCTGGGACCGGCGCGGACGCCAGGGGCGGGCGCGTGAAGCGCCACCTGCTGTCGGCAGCGGACCTCACGCTCGAGGACGCCACCCTGATCCTGGACACCGCCGAGGAGATGGCCGCGGTGTCGGAGCGGACGGTGAAGAAGCTCCCGACGCTGCGCGGCCGTACCGTGGTGAACCTGTTCTTCGAGGACTCCACCCGGACGAAGACCTCCTTCGAGCTCGCCGCCAAGCGGTTGTCCGCGGACGTCATCAACTTCGCCGCCAAGGGCTCGAGCGTCTCCAAGGGCGAGACGCTGAAGGACACTGCGCTCACGCTGGAGGCGATGGGCACCGACGCGGTCGTGATCCGGCACTCCTGGTCCGGCGCGCCGGTCAACCTGGCCCGGATCGTGCAGGGCTCGGTCGTCAACGCCGGCGACGGCACCCACGAGCACCCCACGCAGGCGCTGCTCGACGCGTTCACGATGCGACAGCGGCTCGGCCGGATCGAAGGCCTGAAGGTCACGATCGTGGGTGACATCCTGCACAGCCGGGTCGCCCGCTCCAACGTGCTGCTGCTCAAGACCCTCGGCGCCGACGTCACGCTGGTGGCGCCGCCCACGCTGCTGCCCACGGGCGTCGACCACTGGCCGGCGGAGGTGTCCTACGACCTCGACGCGGTGCTCCCCAAGAGCGACGTCGTCATGATGCTGCGGGTCCAGCGCGAGCGGATGAGCGACGCGTTCTTCCCCAGCAGCCGGGAGTACTCCCGCCGCTACGGCCTCGACGTCCGGCG
>JBKJVH010000165.1:0-3118 GCA_046590985.1 Mycobacteriales bacterium | reverse complement strand
GGCCGAGCTCGACCATCCCGCGCTGACCGTCAACCTGATCTCCTCCTGAGCCAGGACAAGCTTGTCCCGCGCTACCGACGACGCAGTCTGCAGCAGCGCCTCCAACTCGGTGCCGGCCGAAACGGCGTCGACGATGAAGACGAACTCATCCGCCTGCCACCTGCCCATGACGGCTGGCGCACATCCCGCCATGAACCGATGCGCGAGCTCGGCCAGCACCTGGTCACCCGCTTCGGGGCCGTAGACCTGGTTGACCAAGGCGAAACCGTCGATGTCGACGACCGCCACAGCCCGCTGGAGACCAGCCGGCAGGTTCGCCAGCAGCCGTCGTTGCAGCCACCGACGCCCGGGCAGCCCGGTCACCTCATCGAGTTCCCACACCGACGCGGCCTGCTCACCAGGCCGGCCGCCTCCGGCGACTGCCGTCGGTAGCGCGGCGTCCGACGAGGCCACCGGGCCGGTTCGCGACAGGGTGCCGACCACCCCGCCGAAGGAACCGTCACTGTCCTGGATCGGAGCCAACATGATCTCGACCGGCAGCCAGGTCCGGTCATGATGAAGTCGGTCGCTGCTCAACGGACTCGCCCGTCGCTGGGCCTTCAGCTCCTGCCAGACCCGCAAGAAAGCGACGCGGTCCTGATCTCCGAGAACGACCTCGAACGACTGCCCGACCAGCTCCTCCCGCGTCCAGCCAAGCAGGCTCACGGCCGCCGGGTTCCACTCCCGGACCTGGCCGTCCGCGTCCAAGATGACGATCGCCTGCGGAGACAGCCGCAAGAGATTTCCGAACTGCTGTCGCCGATGCAGTTCCTCGAATTCTCGGGCCACACGACCTCCCTCCGGCCATCGGCACCGACACTGACGCCACCGACAGTACCGCGATGATCATGGCATCCGTTGCCGTCCGTGCACGGTGGCACTTCCCGCGCCCTTGAGTCCGTACAGAGCCGTGATGTGCCAAAAAAACGGACACGCTCGCAACGTGTCGCCCAGAACCGGCGCGAGGTTACTGCCGCCAACCGGGTGGGTGGCGGCGCTCGCGCTGCCGGCGAAGGTCGGCATCGGCCCGCCCGATCAGGTCGGACACCGTGTCACCCGGTGCGCCCATCGCCAGGCCGGTGGTGACGGAGGCAGGCACGGTCCCTTGGGCCAGGGTCACGTTGATGGCCTCGAAGCGGGCCTGGACCTCCTGCAGCGTCAGCCCCGGCAAGGCACACACGAACTCGTCCCCGCCATAGCGCACGATGCTGTCGTAGGGGCGCAGATGGGCACGCAGCGCGTCGCACACCCGTCGCAGGATCTCGTCGCCGGCCAGGTGGCTCACCGAGTCGTTCACGGCCTTGAGCCCATCCACATCCACGAACGCGAAGCACAGCAGACCACCGGCTCGTGCAGCGCGCTCGATCTCCTGCTCCAACTGGAACAGACCCTGCCCGCGACGCAACGTGCCCGTCAGATCGTCGTGGATCGCGGAGTCCCGGTCTGCCGAGGCCACCGTCCGATCTCGGCCCGAGGCAACCCGATCAGCCGACGAGTCCGCCCGGTCCCGCGCCGACAGCCGACGATCTGCCCCTGCTCGGGTGCGGTCGCTGACCGCGCCGGTCTCCAGCAGCGTGATGCTCTCCAACAACGGCGAGGGTGGCGTCGCGGCCTGCTCAGCCACGACGCCCATGGCGTGTTCGTCACGACTGGCCGCGACGGCATCGCGGTCACTGGCCGCACCGTCTCTGCCGTCAGCCAGCCTGTCCCGCCGGCGTGCCTGCTCGTCACGAAGGTCAGCGGCCTGTCGTTGCTGAGCTGGCCGGTCTGCTCCCGGAGCGGCGGGGACGTCCGCCGTGTCCTGGTCGCGGTCGCGCTCGGCGGCTGCGTGTTCGCGGGCATCCAGCCCTGTCTCGCGCTGGTCGGCTGCCTCTTCACGGGCATCCAGCTCCGCCTCTCGCTGGTCAGCCTTCCATGACCGAGCGGAGCTCTCCGACGCAGACGTGCGCGGCGGGTCGGTCATCAGGGCGACCGCCAGCGCGCTGCGCAGAACTGGTGCAGGCTCACTGCGGGGTCCACTTCCGTCGGCTGTGCCTGACCTGTCTCCCCACCCTCGCACGGAACGAGGCTCTGGTCACGGACCGGTGACGGTCGTCCTCCGGACAGCGCGCCGAGAGGGAGGCCGGCCCGAGTCCGTCCGGCTCAGAACCGGAGCGTCCCACGCTCTCGGCCGAGGCCCAGCCCCGACGCACAGCCGACGGCCGGGCCGTGCTGACGCCCTTTCTCCTCGGGTGACGCCCTCCTCGCCGCGGGGTCGGGCCAGCCGCATCCGGCAACGCCAAACGGTCAGACGTTGAAGCGGAAAGTCGCCCGCGTGAGATCTCGCAACGCTCTGACCTGCGAGAATTCGCGAAAAAGGGCCTCTGACCTGGGGTTATGCGTTCCCCGAGGGTGTCCGCCGTTGACCGGTGACTACCCCCTGTGGCCGATCTCTCACGGCCCACAGACGGCCCAGGATGTGTGAACGACGGTTTCGACGGCGCCGCCGGGCGCCGGTATGCGGTCAGCGGTCGAGGACCCGTTGCGCGTCGCCAGCCAGGCGCTTCGCCCAGCCCAGCATGTCGCGCGCTTCCTTCTCGGTGGTGCTGATCACGCCGTAGTGCGCGTTGTCCTTTCGCTCCAGCAACCGCTTGAGGTCCTTGGCCATCTGCGGGCCGTGCGGCAGCACCGTCGCGACCAGTTGCTCGGCCTGCCGGTGGTCCTGGCCTCGAGACCGCTCACCTAGGGCGCTGCAGCAGGCAGCATCGGCGGCAGCGATCCCCGCGAGCACGGACAGGGCGGCAGCGACCGCGGGAAGGTCAAGCCCGGTGTCCTCACCGAGCTCGAGGACCAGCTCGGCCCCGGTAACGAAGGACTGCGCCTTGCGCAAGCGGGCGCGGGCGTCGGCGGGGGCGCAGGGAGCGACCCGCCCGCCTGCTCGGGAGGTCACACCCGCTCCTTCGCCACAGCGTCGAGAAGGACGTCATCGAGGGTGACCGTTCCTGCCAGGACCAGGCCGTCGGCCCGCCAGCTGTCCAGGATGGGGTCGGCCGCCAGTACCCGACGCCGGAGCTTGCCGAGGTCTTCGTCGAGGACCTGC
>JBKJVH010000049.1:0-13823 GCA_046590985.1 Mycobacteriales bacterium | reverse complement strand
CAAGGGCCTGCTGGCGGCGTACGACACGGCCGCCTCGCCGTCGCCGTCCGCCACTGCCACCGCGACGGTCAGCCCGACGCCCACCGCGACGGCAACGCCCACGCCGACCGCGACGGCGACGGGTGACCCCGACCCGGCCACGCCGAACCTCACCAGTGGCCAGGCCAAGACCGGCACGTCCGCGGCCAGCGGCGGCTACGCGTACAGCAAGATCCTGGTGCCGGCCGGCAAGAGCCAGCTGAAGGTCGTTCTCAGCGGGCCCGCCTGCGGCGCCCTCGGGCTGTCGTGCAACCCCGACCTGGACCTCTACGTCAAGGCCGGCGCGAAGCCGACGACCGCCGCGAATGACGCCTCCAGCGCCAAGAGCGGCAACGCGGAGACGATCACGGTGACCAGCCCGACCGCGGCCTACTGGTACATCGGGGTCTACACCTACAGCGGTTCGGCGGCGAGCTACACCGTCACGGCGACCGTCAGCTGACCAGCCTCGGCGCCGGCGACCCTGGGGGGAGGGTCGCCGGCGCCGATCACGTGGGCAGTCCGAGACTGAGGTCGACGACCACGGGTGCGTGGTCGCTGGGCCCGGTCCCCTTGCGGGCGTCGCGGTCGACGTAGGCGTCGGTCACCGTGACGCCGTCGTTCGCGTACACCAGGTCGATGCGCATGCCCTTGTTCTTGTGGAACATCCCGGCCCGGTAGTCCCAGTAGGTGTACGGCGTGTCGTACTTCAGCGCCCGCGGCAGCACGTCTCGCAAGCCAAGGGTGCGCAACGAGGCCAGCGCGTCCCGCTCCGCCGGGGTCACGTGCGTCGAGCCGATGAAGTCCTTGACGTCCCAGACGTCCTCGTCGGTGGGGGCGATGTTGAAGTCGCCGGTGACCACGAACGGGCCGGCCGCGACCTCGGTCGCCAGCGCCTCCTTCAGGGCCGCCAACCACGCCAGCTTGTACGTGTAGTGACCGTGGTCGACGCTGCGCCCGTTGGGGACGTAGAGCGACCAGATCCGCAGCCCACCGCACGTCGCGCCGACCGCTCGGGACTCCACGACCGGTACGGCCAGCAGCGCGTCGTCGTCGGTGTTGGCGTAGGCGGGCTGACCAGGGAAGCTGAGCGAGACGTCGTCGAGCCCGACCCGGGACAGCAGCGCAACGCCGTTCCAGCGGCCGTCGCCGGCGTGCGCCACCTCGTACCCGAGGTGCTTGACCTCCTCGGTCGGGAAGGTCGCGGTCTTGGTCTCCTGCACCGCCAGCACGTCGGGCTGCACGTCCTCGAGCCACGGCACCAGCCGGGGGAGCCGGGCGCCGACCGAGTTGACGTTCCAGGTGGCGATCCGCATCAGCGGCCGGCGTGCTCGAAGTCGATCGAGGAGTACGCCGACAGCTTCGACAGCCGGTGCTCGGAGATGACCCGCCGGATCGTGCCGGACTTCGACCGCATCACCAGCGACTCGGTGGAGGCGCCACCGCCGCGGTACCGGACGCCCCGCACCAGCTCGCCGTCGGTGATGCCGGTGGCGACGAAGAACACGTTGTCGCTGCGCACCAGGTCGTTCGTCGACAGCACCTGGTCGAGGTCCAGACCGGCAGCGGCGGCGTTCACGAACTCGCTCTTCTTCTGCGGCCAGAGCTTGGCCTGGATGACGCCGCCGAGGCACTTCACCGCGCAGGCCGTGATGATGCCCTCCGGGGTGCCACCGATGCCCAGCAGCAGGTCGATGCCGGTGCCCTCGGTGCAGGCCATCACGGCGCCGGCCACGTCGCCGTCGGAGATGAACGTGATGCGGGCGCCGGCGTCGCGCACGGCGCGCACCAGGTCCTCGTGGCGCGGTCGGTCCAGGATGCAGACCGTGACGTCCTCGACGGCCGCGCCCTTGGCCTTGGCGACCGCCTGGATGTTGTAGGCGACGGGGGCGCTGATGTCGACGACCTCCGCGGCGTCCGCGCCGGTGACGAGCTTCTCCATGTAGAAGACAGCCGACGGGTCGTACATCGTGCCGCGCTCGGCTACGGCCATCACGGCGATCGCGTTCGGCATCCCCTTGGCCATCAGGGTGGTGCCGTCGATCGGGTCCACGGCGACGTCGCAGTCGGGGCCCTCGCCGGAGCCGACCTCCTCGCCGTTGTAGAGCATCGGGGCGTCGTCCTTCTCGCCCTCGCCGATCACCACAACGCCCTTCATGCTGACGGTGCCGATGAGCTGACGCATCGCGTCGACGGCCGCGCCGTCGCCGCCGTTCTTGTCACCCCGGCCCACCCAGCGGCCGGCGGCCATGGCGGCGGCCTCGGTCACGCGTACGAGCTCGAGGGAGATGTTGCGGTCAGGGGCCTCACGGGACACGGAGAGGGCCTGCGGGACGTCGTGGCTCGTCGGCTGGCTCATGCCAGGAGCCTAGTGGAGTCGCGACGTGCCGGCTCTGAGAGGCTGGCAGGGTGACCCGCTTGGACCTCGACCCCGCCGAGCTCGGCGCCGCGGTGTACCCGTGGCTGACCAGCGTCGTCGTACCCCGACCGATCGCGTGGGTGTCCACGCGCTCCGCGACCGGCGTCGACAACCTGGCGCCGCACTCGTTCTTCACGGTCGCCGGCATCGACCCGCCGGTGATCTGCTTCACCTCCGTCGGGACGAAGGACTCGCTGCGCAACATCCTGGCCACCCGGGAGTTCGTGGTGTCGCTGTGCAACGAGGACCTGATGGAGAAGGTCAACCTGACCGGCACCGACTTCCCCGCCGACCTCAGCGAGTACGACGCTGCCCACCTCACCCGCGAGCCCTCCGTACGGGTCGCGCCGGTGCGGGTGGCGGAGTCGCCGGTGGCGCTGGAGTGCGTGCTCGTCGGCACGCAGCAGTTCGGGATCTGCACGGTCGTGTTCGGGGAGGTCGTGCACCTGGCGGTCTCCGAGGAGGTCCTGCGCGACGGCCGGCCGGAGGTCACGCTGCTCAAGCCGGTGGCCCGCCTCGGCGCCCAGGAGTGGTCGACGCTCGGCGAGATCAGCAGCCGCCGCAGGGTCCCCTTCAGCGAGCTGGCGTGACGACCCCGTCGAGCCGGGCGGCGACCACCCGGACCTCCCTGCTCGAGGCAGCCCGTGAGGTGTTCGCGGCGTCCGGGTTCGCCGAGGCCTCGATCGCCGACGTCGTCGGGAAGGCCGGTGCCTCGGTCGGCTCGCTCTACCACCACTTCGGCGGCAAGGCCGAGCTCTACCTCGCGCTGTTCGACGACTACCAGACCGGCCAGGAGAGCCGCGCGGCCGCGGCCGTCCGGTCGGCCCGCCACCAGGGCGAGACCGACCCGCTGGCGCTGTTCCTGGTCGGCGGGGCGTCCTACCTCGAGGGCTGCTGGGCGGAGCGGGACCTGGCCCGGATGTTCCTCGCCGGAGGGGGTCCGCCCGGGTTCGAGCTGCTCGGTCGCCGTCGGTACCGCGCGTGGACCCGACGCAACGCGACGCTCCTCGGCAACGAGGACCCGTGGAGCGAGGCGCTCGTGCTGGTCCTCACCTCCGTCATCAGCGAGGGCGGCCACGAGGTCGCGGTCTCCGAGGACGAGCAGTCCGCCAGGGCACTCGCCCAGAACATCCTCGAGCTCATCGCCAAGATCGGACGCTGAATGCACGAGCACCTGCTGGCCCGCCGCGAGGACTACCCCGTGCTGGCGCGCAAGACCTACCTGGCCAGCCACACCCTGGGCGCGATGCACCGCGGCTCCCGCGACCGGCTGAACGCCTACGCCGACCAGTGGGCCGAGTTCGGGGTCGTGGCCTGGGACGACTGGGCGCCGGAGTGCGTCCGCGTCGCCGACGTCGTCGGGTCGCTCGTTGGGGCGCCCGTCGGCACCACGGTCATGCGCCAGAACGTCGCCGACCTGCTCGGGGACGTCATCTCCGCGCTGGACTGGCGCGGGGAGCGGAACCGGGTGGTCACCTCCGACCTCGAGTGGCCCGGTTCGCTGCACACCTGGTCGCAGATCCACCGGTTCGGCGGCGAGGCAGTCGTCGTGCCCGGGGTCGGGATCGAGCTCGACCTGGAGGCGATGGTCGACGCGATCGACGAGCGGACCCTGGTCGTCGAGTGCTCGCACGTGCTGTTCCGCACCTCCACCCTGAACGATGTGCAGGTCCTCATCGACAAGGCGCACTCCGTCGGGGCGCTGGCCATCGTCGACGGCTACCAGGCGGCCGGCACGGTGCCGGTCGACGTGGTCGCGCTCGGCGTCGACGTCTACCTCGGCGGCTCGGTGAAGTACCTGTCCGGTGGCCCCGGCAACGGCTGGATGTACGTCCGCCCAGGCCTTGACCTCGAGCCGGTGACGACCGGCTGGTTCGGGCAGGCGGCACCGTTCGCGTTCGACCCTGAGAACCACTACGCGTCCGGGGTTGCACGCTTCACCGGCGGTACGCCGGGGGTGCCCGCGCACTACGCCGCCGGCCCTGCGTACGACGCCCTGGCCGAGATCGGGATCGCCGCGATCCGGGAGCGGTCGCAGTCGATGACCCAACCGCTGCTCGAGTCGGCGCTGGAGCGCGGGTTCACCGTACGGTCGCCGGTTGATCCGGCACGGCGCGGGGGGCACGTCACGATCGACCCCGGCGACAGCCAGCGGGTGCACGACGCCCTGCACGCACAGGGCTTCGTCGTCGACCACCGGCCAGGCGTCGGCATCCGGGTGTCGCCGCACTTCTACAACTCCCTGGACGAGGCGTTCGCGTGCCTCGACGTGATGCAGGCAGCGCTGCGATGACCGACACTGGTCTGGTGCCTGTTGTCGAGTCCCCGCCCGTTCCCACGGGCAAGAAGAAGCGCGGCCGCGAGAACGCCCTGGACATGGTGCGCTCGCTCGCGGTCGTGTTCCTGCTCGTCATCCCGCTGTGGTTCTTCGGCCAGTCCTCACCGGGCGACAGCAAGAGCTTCCGGCCGGTCGACCCGACCCTTGCGCTGCGCGACTTCGCCTCCGCCAGCGGCGGTCCGGTGCCGCACACGCCCTCGGGCTGGCGCGTGAACGTCCAGGCCTACGACGCTGGTGTCGTGCGGGTCGGTTACGTCGTGGCCGAGCACTACGCGGAGTTCTTCGGTGGGCTCGGCACGAAGTTCCTGGGCGACGCGACCGGCAAGGGCAAGCAGGTCGGCACCGTGCAGATCAACGGCGCGACCTGGGCGCGCTATGAGTCTGCCGACGCGCACCAGTCGCTGGTGCTGTCCGTCGGCAAGGCCACTGTGCTCGTCGGCGGGATCCGCGAGACCGCCACCCAGGACGAGCTGCAGGTGCTGGCCGCGACGATCCGCTAGGAGCGTTCCTGAAGGGCCGCGTCGAGCCGGGCCTTCGCGCCGTCGAGCCAGCCCTGGCAGACCTTCGCCAGGTCCTCGCCACGCTCCCACAGGGCGAGGGACTCCTCCAGGGTGACGCCGCCTGCCTCGAGCCTGCGGACCACCTCGACCAGCTCGTCGCGGGCGGCTTCGTAGGAGGGGCTGGCAGGATCGGTCACGTGAGCAGCCTACGGCGAGCAGACGCCTCCGACGCCTCCGACCTGGCACGCCTCCGCGGCTACATGCACGAGGCGATGGGCGACACCCTGAGTTCCGACTGGTTCGCGGCGTGCGTGCTCGCCTTCGAACGCCGGCTCTCGTCGCCGGACTTCGTCGCGTACCTGGTCGAGGCCGAGGGGGTGGTGGTCAGCGGCGGGGCCGGCTGGCTGGAGGAGCACCTGCCGTCGCCGTACGCGATCGACGCCCGCCGCGGCCACATCGCGTCGATGAGCACCGCCGCCGGGCATCTGCGGCGCGGGTATGCCCGGCTCGTCTTCCAGGCGCTGATGGACTGGTTCGCCGAGCAGGGCGTGCCGCGGGTGGACCTGCGCGCCACCGATGACGGCCGGCCGCTGTACGAGTCCTTCGGGTTCCGGGTCCTCGGCGGCGCCACGATGGCCTGGAACGCGCCGGGTTCGCGGCCAGGCATGACGTGACCGCCCCCCACTTCCCCCACTTCCCTGCGCTCGTGCTGATCATGGGCGGATGTCCACGCTCAGTCAGAGTGCGGACTTCAGCACCAGCGCAGGGAAGTGGGCTTCGGGGGTGAAGCTCAGCGCGAGGCCAGCGCCACGGCGGTACGACGGCCTCGCGGAGAAGCCCGGCCGGTCTCGACAGCCGATCGGGCGCGAGCAGGAGCTGCAGCGTCGGGACCGCGGCCAGTGCCAGACTCGCCCAGAGCAGCTTGGGCCAGTGCGCGCCGCCGGTGAGGTGGTTACCCCAGAAGAGACCGAAGCCCAGCCCAGCGAGCGCCCCGACCACGAGCCGACCGACCGTGCTCGAGGACGAAGTCCACGGCTACGTCGCCGTGACGCGGAGCTCGCCCTTGGCGAGGCGGACCTTCAACGCCTCGCCGAGCACGACGTCATCGGCATCGCGTACGACCGCACCATCGGGGAGCTGCACCACCGCGTAGCCACGGTCCAGGGTCGCCTGCGGGCTCAGCGCCACGACCCGGGCCAGCGTGTGCGTCAGGTCGGCCTGGGTCCGCTCCAGCTGATGCGTGATGCAACGAGAAGCTCTGTCCACCAGGGCTTCCACCTCGTGACGTCGATCGCCAACGAGCCGGCCGGGCTCGGCGAGGACGGGTCGGGAGAGCGCCTGCAGGAGCCGGTGCTGCTCGCGGTCGACGGTGCCGACCACGACCCGCCTGGCGCGGTCGCGGAGCATCGTGATGCGCTGCGCCTCCTCGCGGACGTCCGGTACGACGCGCTTGCCGGCGTCGGTCGGCGTCGAGCAACGGACGTCGGCAACCAGGTCCAGCAGCGGGGTGTCGGGTTCGTGGCCGATCGCGCTGACGACAGGCGTACGGCAGTGGGCGACCGCACGGAGGAGGGCTTCGTCGCTGAACGGGAGCAGGTCCTCGACGCTGCCGCCGCCGCGGGCGATGATGATCACGTCGACCTTGCCGTCGAGCGCGCGGACCGCGTCGATGCACTGCTCGACCGCGAGATGGCCCTGTACCGCGACGTTCTTGATCTCGAACCGGACGGCCGGCCAACGCCGTCGGGCGTTCTCGAGGACGTCGCGCTCGGCGGCCGACGCCCGGCCGGTGATGAGGCCGACGACCCCGGGCAGGAAGGGCAGCGGGCGCTTGCGGTCGGCGGCGAACAGTCCCTCCTGGCCGAGCAGCACCTTGAGGCGCTCGATGCGGGCGAGCAGCTCGCCGACGCCGACGGGGCGGATCTCGTGAGCGACCAAGGACAGGGTGCCGCGCGTCAGGTAGAAGCCCGGCTTGGCGTCGATGACGACCCGGCTGCCCTCCTCGAGGGGGAGCGCCTCAGCCACGGCGCGGGGGCAGGTGACGCTGAGCGAGACGTCCGCGACCGGGTCGCGCAGCGTCAGGAAGACGGTGCCGGGGCTGCGGCCGATCTGGGTGATCTGGCCCTCGACCCACACCCGACCGAGCCGGTTGACCCAGTCGCCGATGAGACGCGCCACGGTGCGTACGGGCAGCGGCTGCTCGGCGCTGCTCGGCTGACCCATGCCGAGAACCTAACCGCAACGTCCGCACGCCGCAGCGCAGCGATGGGGGGATTTCCTAGGACGTAGGCGCGGTGGCGGGCGCCTTCTTCGCGACGGAGGGCTTCTTGGCTGCGCTGGCCTGCCTCGCTGCGGTGGCCTTCTTCGCAGGCGCTGCCTTCTTGGCGATCGGTGCCTTCTCGACGACGAGGGCCGCCACCGGGGCGGGCGCCGCGGCCTCCGTCGCGAGCTTCGCGATCCGGTTGTCCATCAGCGTCACCACCGGCAGCCGGTGCGCGTGCGCCTTCTCGTAGTCCCGGACCTGCACGAGCTGCTCGACCGACAGGGAGCGGAGCCGGCCTCGCAACGAGCCGAGCGTCAGGTGGTCGTAGTCAGCCAGCGGCAGCTCCGCGTGCGCGGTGACCTCGGGTGCGGCCACCTCCGCGACGACGGCCTCGACCGTCTCGACGACGTCAGGGGTCGCAGCCGTGTCGACCTTCCGCACGGGCTTGTCGGCGCTTCGGTCGAGCAGTTCGGTGACCTTGCTCACGGCATCCTCGACGGTGTCCTCGACCACCTCGTACGGGCGAGCGAGTGGGGTGTCCTCGACCAGCGACTCCGCCCAGTCCTCGAGCCCGTCGAGGGACTCCCCGCGTACGCGAGCGAGAAGGCGCTCGCCGCGCTCAGCCAGGTCGGTGTACTCCTGGCGGGCGGTCTCCAGTGCCCCGAGGGCGGTGCTGATCGCCAGCACCGGGATCTGGACGACCTTGCCGGGGATCCGGCGCGCGGAGTCCAGGACCGTCGGGACGATGCCGATCGCGGCGGCGACGGGCGTGGGGACGTTCTTCGACACGGGGTGGCCTCCTGGGTGCGGACGTAAGATGACAAGCATGTACCCCGATGCGAGCGAGCCCACCAAGCGGGTGCTGGTCGCCAAACCGCGCGGCTACTGCGCCGGCGTCGACCGTGCCGTCATCACCGTCGAGAAGGCCCTGGACCTCTACGGCGCACCCGTGTACGTCCGCAAGCAGATCGTGCACAACATCCACGTCGTCCGGACGCTGGAGGACAAGGGCGCGATCTTCGTCGAGGAGACCGACGAGGTTCCGGAGGGCGCGATCGTGGTGTTCTCCGCGCACGGCGTGGCGCCGGAAGTGCACTCCGAGGCGGCGGCGCGGTCCCTGAAGACGATCGACGCGACCTGCCCCCTGGTCACCAAGGTGCACCTGGAGGCCCGCCGGTTCGCCGCCGACGACTTCGACATCGTGCTGATCGGGCACGAGGGGCACGAGGAGGTCATCGGGACGACCGGTCAGGCGCCCGACAACATCCACTTGGTGGACGGGGTCGAGGAAGCTGCCTCCGTACAGGTCCGGGATGCGTCCAAGGTGGCCTACCTGTCCCAGACGACGCTGTCCGTCGACGAGACCAACGTGACGGTCGAGGCGCTGCGCGAGCGCTTCCCGCTGCTGGCCGGGCCGCCGTCGGCGGACATCTGCTACGCCACCCAGAACCGGCAGATCGCCGTGAAGGAGATCTCCGCCGGCGCCGATCTCGTGCTGGTCGTCGGTTCCCGCAACTCCTCCAACTCGGTACGCCTGGTGGAGGTCGCTCTCGGGGCGGGTGCGAAGGCGTCCTACCTGGTCGACGACACGTCCGAGATCGACGAGCACTGGCTCGACGGGGTGTCGACCGTCGGCTTGACCAGCGGCGCGTCGGTGCCGGAGGACCTCGTCGACGGAGTGCTGGCCTGGCTCGCCGCGCGCGGCTACGCGGACGTGCAGGAGGTCACGGCCGCACACGAGAGCCTGCTGTTCGCGCTGCCGCCGGAGCTGCGGCGCGACCTCAAGGCTGCCGGGCGCTCCTGAAGGCTCGGATCAGCGCGACGAGCAGCGCGCTGGCGGTCGCGGCATAGAGCACCGGCGCGCCCAGGATCAGCGAGCTCACCAGCTCCAGGGCCTGCTGCTTGTAGAACGAGTCGGCCGCGTGGGTGTGCCCGATCGCGGCACCGACCAGCGCCAGCACGCAGTAGGTCAGCGGTGGCATCACCACGACGGCCTTGAGGTCCTCGCGGTGCACGAGCATGGCGGCGAGGGCGCTGCCGACGATGAAGCACACCGCGAACGTGGTGCGCAACCCACGCCCGGTGTTCACGTCGATGGCCGCGCCGAGGAAGCCCAGCGCCAGTGCGATCGTGACGGCCCCGGTGGCGGTCAGACCGCGGCGGTCGGCGACGTGCGCACCCGCGGGCAGATGGAGGTGGTGGTGCTCGCCGGGCGGCGGCTGCTGGGGCTCGCGGGTGCCGGCGAGCGGCGGGCGCGCCTGCGCGCGGGTCGGATCACTGCTGCTCACCTCGGGCACGTTACCCCCGCAAAGCGCCCTCGTCGCTGAACCACTCCGCACCGGACAGCGAGGTGAACACCTCGAGAGCTCACGCCCGAGGTGCCAGCACCGGTCCCACCTCTGACACAGCCCTGCCGGAAGGGTGTTCGGCTTCTGAGGCCTCAGGCGCGACCGGACGAGGAGATTCCGGCGCCGCCCCGTCGGAGAAGGGCAGCACGGCCTGATCGGGGGGCAGGTCCCCTACGCTCGGGGGGTGACTGCTCCTGTTGTTTCCCGCGCGTCCGTCAACGGCATCGAGCTCGCCTACGAGACGTTCGGGGAGCCCACCGCTCCGCCCGTTGTCCTCGTCATGGGCCTGGGCACCCAGATGATCGCCTGGCCCGACCCGATGTGCGAGGCCCTCGCCGCCGCCGGTCGTTTCGTGGTCCGGTACGACAACCGCGACGTCGGGCTCTCGACGCACGTCGACCACCTCCCCACCCCGGACGTCCGTGAGGTGCTGCTCCGACGCAAGCGACCCGCGTACCTCATGGACGACCTGTCCGACGACCTCCTCGGTCTGCTGGATGCGCTCGACCTCCACAAGGTCCACCTGGTCGGCGCCTCCATGGGCGGGTTCATCGCGCAGACGTTCACCCTCGCGCACCCTGAGCGGGTGCTGAGCCAGACGCTCATGATGACGTCGACGGGATCGCGCCGGGTGGGCCAGGCCAAGGTCGCGCTGGCCCCGAAGCTGCTGGCCCGCCGGGGTCGGCTGGACCGCGACCAGGCGATCGAGGCGGCCGTCGAGACGTTCGGCGTGATCGGGTCGCGTGGGGCGCTGTACGACGAGGCGCACCTGCGGGACCTCGCGGGCCGCAGCTATGACCGGTCGCACCACGCGGCCGGTTACGTCCGTCAGCTCGGAGCGGTGATCGCCCAACGGAACCGGACGAAGGCGCTCACGCAGGTGGCCGTCCCGACGCTGGTGATGCACGGCCTCTCCGACCCGCTGGTCAGCGTCAGCGGCGGCTTGGCGCTGGCCCGGCTGATTCGCGGCGCGCGCTTCGTCGGGTTCTCCGGCATGGGCCACGACCTGCCGCCCAGCTTGTGGGGCGACTTCGTGCGCGAGATCGAGCACATCACGTCCTCCTAGCCCGTCCCCTAGAGGGCTACCAGGTGCGGGGCGGAGATCGGCCGGATCACGTCCTCGACCGGAGCTGCGGTCGGCAGCTCACCGTCGAGTCCCAGCTCGGCCATCCGACGGGCGCTGGGCAGCACGGTCCGCTCGAGCGACCCGACGGTCTTGTTGAAGTCGGCGACGGCCGTGCCCAGGGAGCGGCCGAGCTTGTCGACGTGACCGCCGAAGGTCGACAGCCGAGCGAACAGCTCCTTGCCTGCGGCGAAGACCTCCTGGGCGTTGTCGGTCAGCTGGTGCTGCTGCCAGGCGTACGACACCGCCCGCAGCAGCGACAGCAGCGTGGTCGGCGTTGCCAGGTGCACCCGGCGGGCCATCGCGTGCTCGAGCAGCGTCGGGTCAGCTTCCAGAGCGGGAGCCAGGAACGCCTCGCCCGGGACGAAGAGCACCACGAACTCGGGCGTCAGTCCCAGGTGCTGCCAGTACGCCTTGTCGGCCAGCGCGTCGATGTGCTGGCGCAGGTGCTTGGCGTGGGCAGCCATCCGCTCCTCGCGGACGTACGCGTCGCCCTCCTGAGCCTCCAGGTAGGCCGCCAGCGTCACCTTGGCGTCGACCACGACCTTGCCACCGCCGGCGAGGTGCACCACCAGGTCGGGGCGCAGCACCCCACCCGGCGTCGTCACCGAGGCCTGCTCGTCGAAGTCGCAGCGGTTGAGCATGCCGGCGTGCTCGACGACCCGCCGCAGCTGTAGCTCACCCCAGCGGCCGCGGGCCTGCGGCTTGCGTAGCGCTTCCACGAGCGCTCGGGTCTCCCGGCCGACCCTGTTCGACCCTTCGGCCACCGTGGTGACCTGCTCCCGGAGCTCGGCGGAGGCCCGTACGCGTTCGAGCTCGAGGCCCTTGAGCTGCTGCTCGACCCGGGCGAGCTGGTCGTGCAGCGGTGCCACCAGCGAGGTGACCTGCTGCTGGCCGCGGGCGAGGTCGGCGTCGCCCGCGCGGAGTCGGGCTTCGGCCAGCTGGGCGGACGCGAGCTGGGTGCGGAGCGCACCCGTACGCGCCTGGGCTAGGAGGTAGCCGAGGGCGAGGCCGATGACGAGCGCGAGCAGGATCTCCATGCCCATGATCCTTGCCGGGCGGTCCGACAATTAGCCTGGAGCGGTGAGCCTCTCCCTCGGCATCGTCGGCCTGCCCAACGTCGGCAAGAGCACCCTGTTCAACGCGCTGACCAAGAACAACGTGCTGGCGGCCAACTACCCGTTCGCGACGATCGAGCCGAACGTCGGTGTCGTCGGCGTCCCGGACAGCCGGCTGAAGGTGCTCGCCGGGATCTTCGGCAGCGAGAAGATCCTGCCCGCGACGGTCGACTTCGTGGACATCGCGGGAATCGTGCGCGGCGCGTCGGAGGGGGAGGGGCTGGGCAACAAGTTCCTGGCCAACATCCGTGACTCCGACGCGATCTGCCAGGTCATCCGGGTGTTCACCGATGAGAACGTGGTGCACGTCGACGGCCGCGTCGACCCTGGGCACGACATCGAGACGATCAACACCGAGCTGATCCTCGCCGACCTGCAGACCATCGAGAAGGCCATCCCGCGCCTCGAGAAGGAGATCCGGCTCAAGAAGGAGCAGATCCCCGTCCTGGAAGAGGTGCGCAAGGCCTCAGATGCCCTGCAGCGGGGAGTCACCGTCTTCGCGGCGGGGCTCGACCGCGGCCTGCTCCGTGAGCTGCACCTCCTGACCGCCAAGCCCTTCCTGTACGTGTTCAACCTCGACGAGGCGGGACTCTCCGATGCTGCCCTGCGGGCGTCGCTGGCGGCGCTGGTAGCCCCGGCCGAGGCGGTGTTCCTGGACGCGCAGGTCGAGAGCGAGCTCATCGAGATGTCCGAGGAGGATGCCCTCGAGATGCTCCAGTCGATGGGCCAGGACGAGTCCGGGCTGCACCAGCTCGCCCGCATCGGTTTCGCGACCCTTGGCCTGCAGACCTACCTGACGGCCGGGCCCAAGGAGTCGCGGGCCTGGACGATCCGGGTCGGCGCCACCGCGCCTGAGGCAGCCGGCGTCATCCACACCGACTTCCAGAAGGGCTTCATCAAGGCCGAGGTCGTCGGGTTCGCCGACCTCGTCGAGGCCGGGTCTGTGGTGGCGGCGCGGTCCGCCGGGAAGGCCCGCATCGAGGGCAAGGAGTACGTGATGCAGGACGGCGACGTGGTGGAGTTCCGCTTCAACGTCTGAAACAGACCTATAACCGCAGGTCAGAGGCCTAGTGGAGGGTCCTGGGCCGTCGCTGGGCCGTCACAGAAACAGCGGTCGCGGCCGCGAACAGCCCGCCGGCCGCCTGCCGGGTCCGGTCCTCCGCGGTCGGCCGCAGGTGTGCGTAGGTGTTCAGGGTCGTCGTCGCCTTGGCGTGGCCGAGGGCGCGTTGGACAGTGACGACGTCACAGCCGGCGGCGATCAGACCTGAGGCGTAGAAGTGCCTGAGGTCATGAAGGGTGAGGCCGGTGAGGCCGGCGCGCTTGCAGGCCTTGCGCCACTGGTGGCCGACGGTGTTCTGGTGCGCAGGCAGCCCGGGCGAGGCTTCGAACAGCCAGTGGATGGGGTCGTCACCAGCTAGGTGCTCGGCGATGTGGGACGACAGCAGATCCAGCAGACCGTCTGCGAGGAACACTGTGCTTTGCGCAGGCGGGCGCGGGCGTCGGCGGGGGCGCAGGGAGTGACCCGCCCGCCTGCGCGGGAGGTCACACCCGCTCCTTCGCGACAGCCTCGAGAAGGACCTCATCGAGGGTGACCGTTCCTGCCAGGACCAGGCCGTCGGCCCGCCAGCTGTCCAGGATGGGGTCGGCCGCCAGTACCCGACGCCGGAGCTTGCCGAGGTCTTCGTCGAGGACCTGC
>JBKJVH010000259.1:0-34909 GCA_046590985.1 Mycobacteriales bacterium | reverse complement strand
CTTGGCCGGAGTCTTCTTCGCCGGGGCTTTGCCGGCCGTGGTGCTCGCAGCAATGGTCACAGGGACCTCCTCAGGTACCGCAGCGGCGCCAGCAGCCTTCTTGGCCGCCTTCGCGCGCGGGGCCTGGGGCTGCTCGGGTGCGGCAGCGCTCATGCTCGGGGTATCTCCTAAGGCTTGCCCGCGAGGGCGGTCCGGTGCTGGGCTCGATTGATTGTCGCACTCCTTGGCGTCGGCCGTGGCACCCCTGGCCCTCAGAGGCCCAGCCGCTTGGCGATCACCTCGTTCATGATCTCGTCCGTACCGCCGCCGATCCGCAGGATCCGGCTGTCGCGGTAGTGCCGTTCGACCTCGGACTCGCGCATGTAGCCCAGCCCTCCGAACAGCTGCACCGCCTCGTCAACGACGAAGTCGCAAACGGCACAGGCAGTGTTCTTGGCCATGCTGACCTCGGTCACGGCGTCCCCGGTGTCCAGCCACGCCTCGTAGGCCGCACGGGTGGTGGTCTTGGCCACCCAGACCTGGCGGGCCATCTCCGCAAGCTTGTGGCGTACGACCTGACGGCTCGAGAGCGGCCTGCCGAAGGTCTCCCGGTCCTTCACCCAGGCCATCGTGAGCTTCAAAGCTCGCTCGGCCAGCGCCCAGGCCTGGGTGGCCAGCGCGAGCCGCTCGCTCTGGAACTGCCGCATGATCAGCAGGAAGCCGCCGTTCTCCTCCCCCACGAGCTGGGTGGTGGGGACGCGCACGTCGTGAAAGGCCAGCTCGGCGGTGTCGGAGGCCCGCCAGCCCATCTTGTCCAGTGGCGGGCTCACCGTGAAGCCAGGGAGCCCCTTGTCCATCACGAGCAGCGAGATGCCGGCATACCCGTCCCCGCCGGTACGGACGGCGGTCGTGACGAAGTCCGCCCGGATGCCGCTCGTGATGTAGGTCTTGGCGCCGTTCACGACGTAGGCGTCCCCGTCGAGCCGGGCTGTCGTCCTCAGACCCGCCACGTCCGACCCGCCAGCAGGCTCCGTCACCCCCAGCGCCCCGATGAGGTCGCCCGCCAGCGTGGGCCGGACATACCTGTCGATGAGATCTGCAGATCCGGCGAAGGCGATGTGCGGGACCGCGATGCCGTGCGTGAACAGGCTGGCGACGACCCCTCCCGAGCCACCTCCGAGCAGGATCTCCTCAGTGACGATGGCCGCGTCGACGCTGTCCCCGCCGGAACCGCCGAGCTCCTCCGGGAAGCCGACCCCCAGGATCCCCGCAGCGGCGAAGGTCTTGTGGAGGCTCCGCGGGAGCTCCCCGACCCGCTCCCACTCCGCCACGTGGGGGGCGATCTCCTTTGCGGTCAGGTCCTTCGCCAGCTGCCGCAGCGCCAGCCGCTCAGGGGTCGTCCACCTGCTCATCGCCATGCCTCCCAGGATGTTGTGAACGCAGGCTAACCTCTCCTCGTGACCACCACTGCCCCGCGTCGCGCGCTGCTGCTGACAGCGGCCGCTGACCTTTTCGCGGAGCGCGGCTTCCACGACGTCGGCATCGACGACATCGGCGAGGCGGCCGGCATCACCGGACCCGGCGTCTACCGCCACTTCCCTTCCAAGCAGGCACTCCTCGAGTCGCTGTGCGAGTCCACGATGGACCGGATGCTGGCTCTGGCCAAGGGCACTCGGGACCTGGAAACGCTCGTTGACCTGCACGTCGATCTCGTCGTCGGGGAGCGGGCCCTCATCGGCGTATGGGTTCGCGAGCAGCGGGCGCTCACCGAGGACGTCCGCCGCTCCCTGCGCAAGCGCATGAAGTCCTACGAGGCCATCTGGCGCGACGCGCTCGCCCCCTCCAGGCTGGAGCTCGACGCCGCGCAGCTCGCCCTCACCGTGGGCTCGTCGCTGGCGATGCTCAACACCACTTCGCTGATCGAGAGCCCCTTGCCCGCTGCCGAACGCGCAGTCGTGCTCCGCCGACTCGCGCTCGCCGCCCTGCTGACCCGCTAGCGGCCGTACTGCGCGAAGAGCGCGTCCTTCGACAGCGCCCGGTCGAACAGGTAGCCCTGGCCCAGCTCGCAGCCGAGGGAACGAAGCAGGTCGCACTGGGCCTCGGTCTCCACCCCCTCCCCCACCGTCGACAACCCAAGGCTCCTGGCCACGCCGAGTACGGCCGCGACGATGGCCCCGTCGACAAGGTCCCCGCCGAGGCCGGCGACAAAGCTCTTGTCGATCTTGACCGTGCTCGCGGGGAAGAACTTCAGGTGGTTCAGGGAGCTGAACCCGGTCCCGAAGTCGTCGATGGCCAGCCGAAAGCCGAGCGCCGCCAGGTCGCGCAGGACCTGCGCGACCGCGTCATCGACGAGCAGTGCGGACTCGGTGACCTCGAGCTCGATCTGGTCGGCCGTCACGCCGGTACGGGTGAGCACCGCGGTGACGCTGTCCACGAACCCGACCATGGAGAACTGCCGGGCGCTGATGTTGATCGCCATCCGCGGCGGGTCGGCCGTCGGCCACGCCGCGAGCGTCTCGCAGGCCTGCTCCATGACCCAGGCCCCGAGGGTGCCGACCAACCCGGCCTCTTCGATGCTGTCGATGAAGTCCGCGGCGGTCAGCAGCCCGCGGGACGGGTGCTGCCAGCGCACGAGAGCCTCGACGGCGACGAGCTGCCCGGTGGAGAGCGACACCTGCGGCTGGTAGAGCACGCGGAACTCCTTCTCCACCAGGGCCATCCGGAGCTCGGTCTCGAGCGCCAGCTGGTTGCGGTCGTGCTGACGGAGGTTGTCGTCGAACAACAAGAAGCGGGCCTTCCCGCCTCTCTTCGCCGCGTACAGGGCCAGGTCGGCGTTCGCGACCGTGGTCTCGGCCGAGTCGACCACACCGGGTGGAGTGAGGCTGACCCCCAAGCTGACCGACGGGACGTAGACCTTGGTGCCGAGCAGGAACGGCTGCGCCACGGCGGCCATCAGGCGCTCGGCGACCTCCACGGCAAGGCTGACGTCGTGCATGGCCGGGCACAGGATCGCGAACTCGTCCCCGCCGAACCGCGCCACTGTGTCACTGGGCCGGACGGCGGCCACCAGCCGGCGACCCACCTCGACGAGGAGCCGGTCTCCGGCGTCGTGGCCCAGGGTGTCGTTGACGAGCTTGAGGTTGTCGAGGTCCAGGAAGAGCGTCCCGACGCCTTCGGCGCGCACGAGCGTGGCGCTGAGCTTGCGCAGGAAGACCGTCCGGTTCGCGAGCCCGGTGAGTCCGTCGTGCTGGGCGAGGTGCAGGAGCTGGAGCTCCGTTGCCTTCCGTTCGATGGCGTAGCGGACCGCCCTCGCCAGCATCGCCGGCCCGAGGTCGCGCTTGGACAGGTAGTCCTGCGCGCCGCTGCGGAGGGCCTCGGTCGACAGCTGCTCGTCGTCCCTTCGGGTCAGCACCACCACGGGGACCTCGGGTCCGCTGAGCACCACCCTCGACAGCCCCTCGAGGCCGTCGGCGTCCAAGACACCGAGGTCGAGCAGCAGGCAGTCAACGTGATGCCGCTCCAGGAAGTGCTGGGCCTCCCGGACCCGCTCGACCCGCTCGACGGACCAGTCGACGCCGGCCTCGCGGAGCATCTCGACAACCAGCCGGCCGTCAGCCGCGCTGTCCTCGACCAGGAGCAGCCGAAGCCGCGCGCTCGGACTGGGTTGGCGCCGGTCCCCGGCCGCGTCGATGCCTGGTCGCAGCTGCGGTACGGCGGTGAGCTCGGTCCGTCCTCCACGGCGGGTGCTGAGGGTCGGCTCCGGGAAGCCAAGGCGCTCCGTGGGCGTCCTTGTCATGCCGGGATCTCCACCACGAACGTGGTGCCGACCGCCTGCGACTCGACCGTGATCCGGCCGCCTTGGCGCGCCACCAGCCGCTGGCAGATCGCCAGTCCGATCCCGCTGCCCGGATAGCGGCTGCGCGAGTGGAGCCGCTTGAACGGCTCGAAGATGCGCGCGTGGTCCGCCGGGTCGATGCCGACACCGTTGTCACTGACGCGGAACGTGATGAGTCCCGGGGAGCTCGCAGCCTCGATGTGGACGGCGGGGACCTGACCGGGCTGCACGAACTTCAGCCCGTTGGAGACGAGGTTGTGCAGCAGCTGGGTCAGCACCAGGCGGTTCGCCACGACCTCACGAGGCAGCGACCCGACCGTCACCCGACCGCCGCACTCGGCCAGGGTCGTCCCGAGCCCCGCGACGACGGTGTCCACGACGCGACGCACGTCGAGCAGCTCTTCCGGAAGCTCGCCCCGCCCTGCCTTCGTGTACGCCAGGAGGTCATCGAGCAGGACCTGGAGCCGTGCGGCGGCGTCGAGGATGAACTCGCAGAACTCGCCCTCCTCCTCGCTGTGGGCCCGTCGCGCGAGCCGCTCGGCGAACCCCTTGATCACGTGCACGGGCTCCGAGAGGTCGTGCGAGACGACATAGAGGAGCTGCTCCATGTCGGCCTCGAGATCGGCGAACCGGGTGTCCTCCTCGGAGACCTCAGGAACGACCTCCTGAGACGCCCTCGGAGCGGGCAGTGGGTTCGCACCTGTCTCAGGAAAGAGCCTGTAGAGCGTCCGCAGCGTCTCCTCCGGCGGGGTGCCCTTCTGCAGGTAGGCATCCGCGCCCGCCTCCAGGACCTGGGACTCCATGGCCTTGCGATCGAACCCGGACACGATCACCACGCACACGTCCGGCTCGGCCTCCCGCATCAGGGGCAGCGCCTCAAGGCCGTCCATGACGGGCATGGCCAGGTCCAGCAGGACCAGGTCCGGGTGCAGCTCCTTCACCATGTTCAGGCCGGCGAGTCCGTCGCCGGCCTCCCCGACGACCTCGAACCCAGAGCCCTCGAGCGACAGCCGGGTGAGCATGCGCAGGGTCGGGGTGTCATCGACCACCAGCACCCGGACGGTGCGCGGGCCGTCGTCGGTGGGCATCTGGAGGGGCTGCGCGGTCATGCCTTCCTCAGGAGGGCAGCCTTCGACCGACGGAGGTCCCCAGCCTCGAAGTTGGGCCGCTCGGCGACCTCACCGAGCAGGTCGGTGATGAGCGCTCGTGCCGAGGCCAGGGTCGACTCCAGCGCCTCCCTGGTGATGGCTGTCTGGTCGAGCTCCAGCGCCAGCTTGGCGGTCGCCAGGCCCTGGACGATGCCGTCGTTGATCTCGAGCGCCTGACGCTGCCGCTCCCGCATGTCGTCGAACAGCTTGGCCCCGTTCATGAGAGCCCCGTACGTCCGCCGCAACGTCCAGTAGTAGACGCCGACGGCGGCCGTGAACAGGTCCCACACCACGGCAGCCGGGTCGAACGCGGTGCGCATCGCCAGGCCGCTCGTCTTGGCGATCCCGAGCTCGGGCAGCAGCATGTGCAGCGTGTGGCTGCCGTGGTGCACCGCGCACGTGAAGAAGATCAGGGCCGTCGCGCTCCCGAGGGCGTTCGCCCGCAGCTGCTTTTCACGCACGAGCGGCACCAGGATCGCGACCACGATGGCGAAGTAGGCGACCATCGTGACGAAGTTCGCGGCCGCACCCAGACGCCATTCCATGACAAACCTCCAGCGGCCGCGACAGGGGGAAACGCGAGCCGTACCCAGGATCGCGCCGAACGGACACGACGCAAGCCTTATGGGCACAAACCATCAATTTGGGTCATGGCCAGCCCACCCTGTGCCCCGGCAGGATCATCACGAAAGGCGGTGGTGGAGCTGACGGAACACCTGACACACGGGTTGATGCTGGTGGCCCCCATGGTCGTGTTCGCTGTGCTGTTCGTGCTCGAATGGCGGCGGACCTCGGCGGAGGCACTCCCTGCGAGCCTCCGGTTGATGGCCTTCGGGACGCTGGCTTCCGGGATCGTGCACGGCTCGGTCGTGCACGAGCACTCCCGGGAGTCAGCGGTGCTGGGGTGGTTCTTCGCCCTGCTCGCGGTCGGTCAGGCGTGCTGGGTCGTCGCCGTGCTCGTCAGCCCGAACGAGCGGCTGGTCCGGTTCGGCATCTGGTCCAACCTCGGGCTCGTGACGCTCTGGGCGTGGACACGCACCATCGGCGTACCGCTGGGCATCGGCGGAGGTGCCCGGGAGTCGCTCGGGGTCGTCGACTTGGTGGCCACCGGGATCGAGATCGGCTGTGTGCTCGCGGGACTTGCCTGGGTGCGCGAGCACTCCAGCCCGCACCCGGCGACCGCCGTCACCGGCTAGGGGGCCAACAGGGGCGGGCCGCCTTCCCCGGCCTGCGCGAAGTGGCTGACGTCCACCGTGAGGAACAGCCCGCCACCCCGGAAGGTCAGCACGCCCTCCTCGTTGTGGCCCTCGCACGCGACGAAGAGCTTGCGTCCCTCGCGCCGGGTGACCCTCGCGGCGAGCTCGTACCTCACCCCGACGAGGACCGGCTTGAGGTACTCGACCTCGAGCTGACGGGTCACGGCCGGCTCCTGGACCACGAAGAGCAGGAAGCCGCAGACGTCGTCCACCAGGGCAGCGACGGTGCCGCCGTGGGCGATCCCCGGGGCGCCGGCGTGCTTGCTCGAGAAGACATAGCTGCAGTGGATCTCCTCGCCCACCTTGCGGCAGACCGCCTTGAGGCCGTACTCCGACTCCGGGCCGCAGCCAAAGCAGGTCGGGTAGTGCGGTGGCAGGGCACCGGGCATCCGCTGCACCTCACCTGCTCGCAACTGCCGTTCGTACTCCCCGACGTCGGACGGCCTCACGGCTGCCCCGCAGCGGAACCGAGCCGCACCGGGAGCCGCTTGATGCCGTTCACGAAGGAGGACCGCAGCCGATCGGGTGGCCCGATGACCTCAAGGTCCGGGAGCTGCTCGAACAGCTTGCGGAACACCACCGCGATCTCGCGGCGGGCCAGGTGGGCACCGAGGCAGAAGTGCGGCCCGGCGGCACCGAAACCGACGTGGGGGTTTGGCGACCGTCCGACGTCAAAGGCGAAGGGGTTGGCGAACACCGCCGCGTCCCGGTTCGCGGAGCCGTAGAACAGCACCAGCTTGTCGCCCGCCTTGACAGGTGTCCCGTTGACGTCGGTGTCCACCGTGGCGGTCCGCCGCATCCAGGTCACCGGGCTCGCCCAGCGGATGATCTCCTCGACCGCCGTCTTGGCCAGAGCCGGATCGGCGAGCCAGCGGTCCCGCTGTTCGGGGAACTCGTGCAGCGCCAGGACGCCACTGGTGATGGCGTTCCGGGTCGTGTCGTTGCCCGCTACGCACAGCAGGATGAAGAACGACGCGATCTCCTGGTGGGTCAGGGACTCCCCCTCGATCTCTGTCGTGACGAGGGCACTGGTCAGGTCATCGGTCGGCGTCTCGCGCCGCTCGGCAGCCAACCGGTTCATCAGCCCCGACAGCTGAGCACCGGCGTCGAGGAACAACCCGAGAGCCTCCTCCGGCGTGCCCACGACCTCGGGATCACCGCCGGACAAGATGATGTTCGTCATCCGGAGGACCAGGTCGTGGTCTTCCGCGGGGACGCCCATCATCGAGCAGATCACCTTCAGAGGCAGCGGGCTCGAGATCTCCTCGACCAGGTCGAACGTGCCGTCACCCTTGGCCGCTTTCGCCCGCGCCTTCGCCAGCAGCTCATCGGCCAGCACCTCGACGTAGGCGACCAGCTCTTCCAGGATCTTGGGCGTGAAGGCCGCCGACACCAGCCGTCGGATCTTCAGGTGCCTCGGGTCGTCCATGCTGATGAGCGAACCGTAGAACTCCTGCAGGTCCTCGGGCATGTCGACGATCGAGACGGCTCCCTTGCCAGAGCAGAAGCGCTCCGGATCCCGGCTGATCACGTCGAGGTCGGCGTGCCGAGTCACCGCGTAGTAGCCGGGCCCCTTCGAGATGAACGGGACGTCCGGCTCGGCGTAGAACGGGAAGCCGGGCTGGGCACGCAGCGCGGTGAACACCTCGTGCCGCTCCTCGAGTGGCCGCTCCCAGAACTCCTGCGCCGAGAGGTCGACGTCCAACACGGTCACGTCCTCCACGGTTATCGGCGTTCTTGCAGGTTAGTTGGTTGATCTGCCACGGGGAAGCCCGCCATCAGCTGGGTACGCGCAGGGAGCCACAACCGCCGCACCTGTCGCTCGCTCGCGACTGCCCGGAGCAGCCACAGACCACGAATCGTGGCGATCGAGGTCACCATGGCGTCCCGGAAGCCGGGCCGGTCGACGAGGCTCGGCGCCACGGTTCGGGCGGTCGCCTGCAGGGTCTTGGCCACGGCCCGGTCGAACCCCACGAGCTGCTCGCGAAGCTCTGGGTCCGTGCGGGCCGCCACGAAGATCTCCGTCAGGGCGATGGACGCCGGCGCGCCATAGATCTCCCACAGGCGATTGAGCAGCGACTCGAGCTGCCGCTCGTCGCCCTCCACGATCCGCAGCGGCTGGCCGACCATCTCCGCCACCAGCCGGTCGGTCAGGTGGGCCAGCGCCTGCACCACAAGATCGGCCTTGGTGGCGAAGTAGTGCGCCTGAGCACCTCGGGAGACTCCCGCCCGGGCCACGACCTGAGAGGTGGTGAGGCCGGCATAGCCGACTTCGACCAACACCTCAAGGGTGGCGTCCAGCAAGGCACCACGGGTGCTCGCCCGGCGCTCCGACTGCGTCCGTCGGCGGGGCGAGTCGGCCACGGGGTCGACGCTCACCCGTCCGACCCTAGCGCGAAGTTGCGTTCTTGACTGCCGACAAGTGGATGGGCAAAGGTGCGCCATGGACTTTGACGACACCCCCGAAGAAGCGGCGTGGCGCGAGCAGGTCAAGAGTTACCTCGCCGAGCACTCGGACCTCCTCGCCGGCGCCTCCCGCCACGACGTCGAGGCGGCCAAGGCAACCGAGGCCTGCCTGTACGAGGGGGGGCTGGTCGGGGTGACCTGGCCGAAGGACGCCGGCGGCCAGGGTGGGACGCCGATGCAGCAGGCCATCGTCAGCCAGGAGTGCAAGCGGGCCGGTGTCCCACCCCTGATCAACCTCATCGGCATCGGGATGTGCGGGCCGACCGTCATCAACCACGGGAGCCAGGAGCAGAAGGAGCGTTACCTGACACGCCTGCTGCGCGCGGACGACATCTGGTGCCAGCTGTTCAGCGAGCCGTCCTCAGGAAGCGACCTGGCGGCGCTGCGGACCCGGGCGGTGCAGGAGCCCGACGGCAGCTGGCGCGTCAACGGCCAGAAGGTCTGGACGACCGTCGCTCACCTTGCCGACTACGGGATCCTGCTGACGCGCACCAATCCCGAGGTCGCCAAGCACCGGGGGCTGACGATGTTCGTCGTGGACATGAAGGCTCCCGGCGTGACCGTCCGGCCGTTGCGGCAGATGAACGGCGGTGCGGAGTTCAACGAGGTGTTCTTCGACGACGTCCTCATCCCCGACAGCGAGCGGCTCGGGGAGATCGACGACGGCTGGCGGGTGGCCTTGACGACGCTGATGAACGAGCGCATGTCCCTGGGCGGCGGCGGAACCGAGATCGGCGCCGGCATCGACGCTGCCGTAGTGCACGTCGCGCGCACGCTCGGCAGTCTCAGCGCTGCCCGCCAGGGGCTCGTACGGCAGGAGCTCGGCAAGGCGTACGCCGCAACGCTCGCCACCCGGTACACCGGCTACCGGCTGCTCTCGGCGATCAGCAAGGGCCAGCCACCAGGTCCGGAGGCGTCGGCCGGCAAGCTCGCGGGCACGAAGGCGGCCCGTGCGACGGCCGACCTCGCCGTCCGGCTGCTCGGCGACGAGGCGGTGTTCGCCCAAACTGCGGCTGGTGTCAGCACCTGGCAGGACTCCCAGGCGGGGCTGCCCGGGATGGCCATCGCCGGCGGCACCGACGAGATCCTGCGCAACGTCATCGGCGAGCGCGTGCTGGGGCTGCCTGCCGAACCCCGCGCTGACAAGGGCGTCGCCTTCAACGCGACGGTGGCGTCATGAACTTCGACCTCGACGACGACCAGCGGGCGCTCGCCGATGCCGCCCGGAGCTTCTTCACCGCGTCCGCGTCACCGTCGGCCGCTCGCCTGGCCCTCGACGACGGTACGCCGCTGGCGCCGGGCCTCAAGGCGGTCTGCGACGTGGGCTTCTACGGCATCACCGTCCCGGAGTCTGCCGGCGGCGGCGGCGGGTCGCTGCTCGACCTGGCCGTGGTCGCCGAGCAGGCCGGCCGGGTGCTGTCGGCGCCCTCGCTGGTCACTCCCGCTCGGGTTGCCATCCTGCTGGCCGACTCCGACCTGCTGGCCGGCCTCGGGGACGGTTCGCTCGCGTTCGCGGTGCTCGACGGCACCGCCCCGGGCCTGGACGCGGCGACGGCGGAGCAGTTCGTGTACCTCGACGGCGACGTGGTTCTATGCGGTCCGGGCGTGGCCGTCGTGGGCAAGCCGATCGACCCGACCCGGGGCCTGGCCAGCGTCACTGTTGCCGACGGCACGGCGGTCGGGAGCGCCGACCGCTGGTCGCACGCGAAGCAGGTCGGCCAGGTGATCCTCGCGGCAGAAGGCCTCGGCGCCGCCTCGGCGGCCGTCGAGATGGGCGTGGCCTACGCCAAGGAGCGGATGGCGTTCGGTCGACCCATCGGGTCCTACCAGGCCGTGAAGCACGCCTTGGTCGACGCCTACGTCGGCGTCGAGCAGTTGCGGTCGCTGGTGTGGTGGGCCGCCTGGGCGGCCGACGAGGCTCCGGAGGAGCTGCCGATGGCGGCGGCCGCAGCCAAGGGCACGGCGGCTCAGGTGCTCGAGCACGCTGCCGAGACCCTGATCCAGGTCCACGGCGGCATCGGCTTCACCTGGGAGCACGACGCGCACCTGTTCTGGCGGCGCGCGAAGGTCGACCGGCTGCTGCTCGGCGACGACATCGAGGCCTTCGACACCGTCGCCCAGCTCGCCCTCGCCCCCCACCTCGCGGCTCTCCCCACCTGACTCGCTGCGTCCTCAAGCTCGCGCCCAGCAGGGCTCCAGTCCTGAGGACGCAAGGCGTCAGACGCCCAGCGATCGGCCGACGATCTCCTTCATGATCTCGGTCGTACCGCCGTAGATGGTCTGGATGCGGGAGTCCACGAAAGCCCGGGCGACCGGGTACTCCAGCATGTAGCCGTACCCGCCGTGGAGCTGCACGCACTGGTCGACCACGCGCTTCTGGAGCTCGGTGGTCCACCACTTGGCCATGGCGGCGTCCTTGATCTCGAAGCGGCCCGCGTTGTGCTCCGACACCGCCCGGTCGATGTACTGCTCCGCGATGCAGACCTCGGTCTCCATCTCGGCCAGCACGAAACGGCTGTGCTGGAACGAGCCGATCGGCTTGCCGAAGGCCTTGCGCTCCTTGCAGTACTCCACCGTGAGGTCCAGGACCTTGCGCGCCGCCGCAACCGCCACGACCGCGATCGACAACCGCTCCTGCGGCAGGCAGTCCATGAGGTGCAGGAAGCCCTGACCCTCGCTGCCGAGCAGGTTGGTGCCCGGGATCCGCACGTTGTCGAAGAACAGCTCCGAGGTGTCCTGCGCCTTCAGACCCACCTTCTCCAGGTTCCGGCCGCGCTCGAATCCGGCCATGCCCCGCTCGACCATGAGGAGGCTGAAACCTCGGGCACCCGCCTCGGGGTCCGTCTGCGCCACCACGATGACCAGGTCGGCGTTGATGCCGTTGGTGATGAAGGTCTTGCTGCCGTTGAGGATCCAGTCATCCCCGTCGCGCTTCGCACTCGCCTTGATGCCCTGCAGGTCGCTGCCCGTACCCGGCTCGGTCATCGCGATGGCGGTGATGAGCTCGCCGCTGCAGAAACCGGGGAGCCAGCGGTCCTTCTGCTCCTCGGTGGCCAGCTTGATCAGGTAGGGCGCCACCACGTCGTTGTGCAGGGTGAAGCCGACGCCGCTCCCGCCGACCCGGACGACCTCCTCGGCGACCACGCAGTTGTAGCGGAAGTCCTTCACGCCGCCACCGCCGTACTGCTCAGGAACGTCCGTGCCGAGGAGGCCCTGCTTGCCGGCCTCGAGCCACAGGGACCGGTCGACAATGCCCGCCTTCTCCCAGTCGGCGTGGTGCGGGGCGACGTGTTTCTCGCAGAAAGCGCGGACGCTGTCCCGGAAGGCATCGTGCTCGGACTCGTAAAGGGATCGCTGCATGAAGCGATGCTAACCGCGGTTCACAGATGGCGTATAGGGTCCCCCCTGTGACTGTCTTGGTGTCCCGCCCCGACGTGCTGTCCGACGAGCGACGCGCGGCCATGCTGGAACAGCTCGCCCTCGTCGAGGTCGAGGTCGGCAAAGCCCTCGCCGGCGGCGGCCAGAAGTACGCAGATCGTCACCACTCAAGGGGAAAGCTCCTCCCCCGGCAGCGGATCGAGCTCCTGCTGGACCGCGACACCCCCTTCCTGGAGCTGATGCCGGTCGCTGCCTACGGGTCCCCGTTTCCGGTCGGCGCCTCGCTGGTGTGCGGCATCGGCAAGGTCGAAGGCATCGACTGCATGATCCTGGCGAACGACCCCACCGTCCGCGGCGGCGCGTCCAACCCCTGGTCGGCGCGCAAGACCGGGCGAGCCATGGACATCACCCGCGAGAACCGGCTCCCGCTCATCTTCCTCGTCGAGTCCGGCGGCGCCGACCTCCCGACGCAGGCCGAGATCTTCATCCCCGGCGGGGCGATGTTCCGCAACCTGACGCAGCTGTCGGCGGCCGGCATCCCGACCGTGGCTCTGGTCTTCGGGAACTCCACGGCCGGAGGCGCGTACGTCCCCGGCATGAGCGACTACGTGGTCATGGTCCGGGACAGGGCGAAGGTGTTCCTGGGTGGCCCACCGCTGGTGAAGATGGCCACCGGGGAGGTCTCCGACGACGAGGAGCTCGGCGGCGCCGACATGCACGCCCGCATCAGCGGGCTCGCCGACCAGCTCGCCGAAGACGAGACCGACTGCATCAGGCTCGGCCGCGACGTCGTCCGGCGCCTCAACCTGGTGCCCCGGCCGATCCCCCCGTCACCACCACCGCGGTACGACGAGGAGGACCTGCTGGCCATCGCCTCGACCGACCTGCGAGTCCCCTTCGACCCTCGCGACGTGCTCGCGCGCATCGTGGACGACAGCGACTTCGACGAGTTCAAGCCCCTCTACGGCAGCTCGCTGGTGACCGGCTGGGCCCGCATCCACGGCTTTCCGATCGGGGTGCTCGCGAACGCCCGCGGCGTGCTGTTCAGCGAAGAGGCCGAGAAGGCCGCGCAGTTCATCCAGCTCGCCAACTCTTCCGACACGCCCTTGCTGTTCCTGCAGAACACCACCGGCTACATGGTCGGCAAGGAGTACGAGCAGGACGGCATCATCAAGGACGGCGCCAAGATGATCAACGCCGTCAGCAACTCGACCGTCCCGCACCTGACGGTCGTCATCGGAGCGTCGTACGGGGCCGGCAACTACGGGATGTGCGGGCGCGCCTTCAACCCGCGCTTCCTGTTCTCCTGGCCACACGCCAAGTCCGCTGTCATGGGGCCGGCCCAGCTCGCCGGCGTGCTGTCGATCGTGGGCCGGGAGTCAGCCGCCTCGCGTGGACTCCCGTACGACGAGGAGCAGGACACCGCGATGCGCCAGCTGGTCGAGGCGCAGATCGAGGCGGAGTCCCTCGCCCTGGCCAACTCGGGGCGCGTGTACGACGACGGCATCATCGACCCGCGGGACACCCGCACCGTGCTGGGCAGCTGCCTCGGCCTGATCAACGGCACGGAGTTCCGCGGCGTCCGCGGCGGCTTCGGTGTCTTCCGGATGTGACCGTGAAGCTCCTGGTCGCCAACCGTGGCGAGATCGCCCGTCGGGTGTTCCGGACCTGCCGCGACCTCGGCATCGGCACCGTCGCGGTGTTCTCCGACGCCGATGCGCAAGCGCCCTACGTGCGCGAAGCCGCAGAGGCCGTGCGGCTGGCCGGGAACACCCCGTCGGACACCTACCTCCGGGGCGACCTGGTGATCGCGGCCGCTCAGCTGACTGGCGCCGACGCGATCCACCCCGGGTACGGGTTCCTCTCGGAGAACGCCCCGTTCGCACAGGCGGTGCGTGATGCGGGGCTCACGTGGGTCGGGCCCCCACCTGCCGCGATCGCCACGATGGGCTCGAAGCTCCGCTCGAAGGAGCTGATGGCCGAGGCTGGGGTGCCGTGCCTGCCCTCCTGGACCTCTCCCGCTGACGCGACCGGCTTTCCCCTGCTGGTCAAGGCATCTGCCGGAGGAGGTGGACGCGGCATGCGCATCGTGCGGGCCGCCGAGGACCTCGAGGAAGCCTTCTTGGGTGCTCAGCGCGAGGCTCTGTCCGCGTTCGGCGACGGCACCGTGTTCGTGGAGCGCTACCTCGAACGCCCCAGGCACATCGAGGTCCAGGTCGTCGCCGACACCCACGGCAACACCGTGGCGCTCTTCGAGCGCGACTGCTCGATCCAGCGTCGGCACCAGAAGGTCATCGAAGAGGCACCCTCCCCCGCGGTGTCCCCCGCCCTCCGCGCGCAGCTCTCGGAGGCAGCCGTCGCCGCGGCGCGCGCCGTCGACTACGAGGGCGTCGGCACCGTGGAGTTCGTGCTGGACCCGAACGGTGAGTTCTTCTTCCTCGAGATGAACACCCGCCTTCAGGTGGAGCACCCGGTCACCGAGGCGATCACCGGCCTCGACCTCGTAGCGCTCCAGATCGCTGTCGCAGCAGGCGATCCCCTGCCTGCCGAGGCGCTGCACCCCACCCTGTCCGGCCATGCCATCGAAGCACGGCTCTACGCCGAGGATGCCGACTTCCTGCCGCAGACCGGCACCCTGAGCACCTTCGAGATCCCTGCTGGGAAGGGGATCCGGGTGGACTCGGGGGTCGAGAGCGGGTCCGTCGTGGGCGTGTACTACGACGCCATGCTCGCCAAGGTCATCGCGCATGGGGCCACCCGCGAGCAAGCCTCTGCCCGCCTCGCCGCTGCGCTGGACCAGGCCCGGGTCCACGGGGTCGTCACCAACCGCGACCTACTGGTCGGGGTGCTCCGATCGCCGGCTTGGCTCGGCAACGACGTCGACACCGGCTTCCTCGAACGGCACGCACCCGCACCCCTGGATCTCCAGACCCACCAGATCCACTGCCTGGCTGCCGCGCTGGCCTCAGCAGCCGCTCGGGCAGGCGCCTTCCCGAGCGGCTGGCGCAACGTCGCCTCGCAGCCACAGACCACGAGCTTCGACGGCACCGTCGTCAGCTACCAGCACGGCCGCTCAGGCCTGTCCGCCTCGGTCGACGGATCCACCCTCGACGTCCGGCTGTGGTCAGCGACGTCCGCGCTCGTGGACCTGTCCGTGGAGGGCATACGACGGACGTTCGCGGTGGCGCACGGCGACGTCACCTACGTCGACTCCGTGCTCGGCAACAGCGCACTGGTCGAGGACCCGCGCTTCCCCGTACCAGGGTCGGCGTTGGCCGCTGGGTCGTTGACCGCGCCGATGCCGGGGACGGTGCTCCGGGTTGCCGTGCAGACCGGCGCCGAGGTCCGCGCCGGAGACGTGCTCGTCGTGCTCGAGGCGATGAAGATGGAGCACGGGGTCAAGGCGGTCGCTGATGGTGTCGTCAGCGAGGTGCTCGTCGCCGCCGGTGGGCAGGTCGACGCAGGAGCCGTGCTGGTCGTCGTGTCGGCGAGCGAAGCCGACTAGACCTTGCTCATGACCAGGCCGTCGACGTAGAACGTGCCCCGCGTCAGGGACTTCAGCACGACTGTCCCGGACTGCACGGACGGGAAGCTGATGATCTGGGAGATCACCCCGAAGTGCGTGCTGGTGGCCTTCAGGTTGAGGTTCTTGATCAGCTTGCCGTTGAAGTAGACCCCCACCGTCCCGCAGGCAGAGCAGGTGGCCGACACCAGCGCGAACCTGCGCGTCTTCACCGAGGTGCGGGTCAGCGTGACGCCGACCTTGTTGGTCTGCGTGACCGTGCCCTGGTAGTACTTCGCGTAGGTGGCGCGCGTCCAGCCGGAGCTTGCTGTCAGAGCCCGGTCATCGATCGGCGTGGAGCTGCACCTGTCCGGCGACCAGGGCGAGACGTTCCCCGCCAGGTCGCGGGCACGCACGCTCAGGCAGTAGGTGTAGCCGGACGTCACGGGCAGGCTGACGCCATGCGTGATGCCCTGCCAGGAGGCGGGGTAGGTCAGCGCCAACCAGCCGGCGTTCCAGGCTGCCTTGTGATAGCGGAAGTCAAAGTTCTTCCACCCGCTGCCGACGTCGGCAGCCGTCGCGCCCAGGCCCACGACGGTCGCGAGCGTGTACGTCGGGAGGGTGGACGCGGTGACCGTGGGGGCCTGCGCGTCCGCCGTCCACGAGGCGGTCGCAGCGGTGCCGACGTTGCCCGACCGGTCGGTCGGCGTCACCGAGAGGGTGTGCGTCGAGCCGTGGAGGTACCCGCTGTAGCTGAGGGGGCTGGTGCACGGCGCGGCCGCGCCCAGGTCGATCACGCAGGAGTAGGTGATGACCGGATTCGCGTGCGGCGCGTCGGTGCCGGTGAAGGTGTAGGCGCCAGCACCCGGTCCCGTGCCGGTGCTCTGGATCGAGGTGATCGTGACGCTCGGAGCTGCGGTGTCCGGTACCGGCTGCACCGCGCTGGAGGCCGCCGAGGCCGGCCCGGTGCCGATGGCGTTGGTGGCCTGGACGGTGAACGTGTAGGGGATTCCGTCGGTCAGCCCCGTCACGACCCGGCTGGTCGCGGTGCCAGGGGAGGCGAACTGGGTGATGGTGCCGTTGTCGTTGACGTTGATCGTGTAGTCCGTGATGGGACTGCCGTTCGGCGCCGGCGCCGTCCAGCTCAGGTCGACCGCGGACGTGTCGGGCTCACCGACCACGTTGGTCGGTGCCCCGGGGGCTGCCAGCACCGCGTCCCAGCCCAGGTCGCGCATGATGCCGACGGTGATCGGCCCGGGGCTGTGGATCACTTCCTGGTTGTCCACGAAAGGCGTCATCAACGAGTTGGCATCGTTCTGCGGGTAGGTGGTCTCGTCGAGGTGCGCGATGCTGCTGCCGTCGGACCAGACGCTCGGCGCGTACAGCTTGGGGCGGTTGCCGCCGTTGGCCGCGACCGCCTCCGCGCCGTCCCAGTAGGCGTTGTTGCTGGTGAAGGCCGAGCCCAGCGACGTCGAGTCGTTGGGCTTGTTGATGAACCTGGTGCCGGCGCTGGTGCCGCTGATGTTGAACACGTCGTAGATGAAGGGCGGCGACTCGTAGTGACCCAGCGGATCCTGGTACTGCGCCGAGCCGGTGAACCCGAGGCCGTGGCCGAGCTCGTGCAGGACGATGCTCTCGAAGTCGATGTAGTTGGCGGGCGGGTTGCTGTCGGTGCCGTAGTAGATCCCCGGCTCGGTGCTGCTGAACGAGGCCTCGATGTCGACCCCGGTCTCCCCCGAGCTCGGCGGGATCAGGTCACCGCCGGTCAGCGCGTTCGCCAGGGAAACGGGGAACCATGGCGTGCTCGCGGGCTCACCCGGGATCGGCATGATCGCGTGCGGCCCGGCGAAGCCCAGGACACCGGCGCCGAGGTCGCCGAAGTCTGCCGACACCTCGATGGGCACCGGCGAGGCGATGATGCCTGCCCAGATGTCCACGGCAGCCTGGAAGGCTGCCTTGGCCTCCGGCGTGAAGCCGGTGTAGGTCACGTGCCAGGTCGAGCGCGGCGTCGCCGGCGCCCCGGAGACGACGGTCAGCCGCTGCGCCCGGGTCGCGGCGGCGCCGGGCCGACGACGGACGTCCCCGCGGTAGACCTTCACCTTCTGCCCGGGCTTGCTCACCGCGGGCTGCGACGCCGACGCGGCCGCGGCGGGGGCCACGCTCACCACAGAGAACGCGAGGGCGACGGCGGCGAGGACGGCACGACGACGGGTCCGTGACACGGGTGCTCCAGGGCATGAGGGGATCCGTTCAGGTTAGAGCCCACCACCCCATCGCGGTGCCACATCGCCCCGTTGCGTGTCGGCCGTCACCCGGGCTGGTCGTCCTGCCGCCGACGTACCCGACTACGGTGAGAGCGGTACGGCGAAGGCGAGCGGGAAGAGGTGCGGCGTGAGTGCCTGGCAACGGTGCGAGAAGTGCCGCAAGGTGCTTCAGTCGGAGGCGTTCGACGGGGACGCGACGACCTGCGTGGCGTGCCTGACCGCACCCGTGGTCAAGCCGCGCGCGACCAGAGCGTCCGCCGTCAAGACGGTCCGGGCTGCGACCCCACCCGCAGAGCGCGCCCCGCTGCTGGGTGTCGTCGGCAGCGGCGACCTGGAGGTGCGGGAACGACGTGCGAAGAAGGCCGCCCTCCAACAGCTTGCCGAGGTGCACGCCGAGGACTACGAGCAGCTGCTCGCCGCGGCCCGGCGTTCCGAGGGCCTGCGCGCCTAATCGCTGTTGGCGCTCGGACTCGGCCGGTGGTTGATCATCTCGGTGGCGTCCTCGACGAGGATCGCATCGCGCTGCAGTGGCACCAGCATCTGCCGGCCGTGGTGCCCGCAGAAGGTGAGCTCACCGGAGATGAAGATGGCCCGGTAGAACGCTTGCGCACCGCAGCAGTCGCACCGGTCGGACAGCCCCAGGGGCGCGGACAGCTCGTGGGTGAGGGTCGTTGCTGTCATGGCGTTCCCGTCCTTGGGTAGGTCGTGGTAAGTGCTTGATCGACGCGCAGGACCCTCGTGTCATCACCCGATCGGGCGATCCTTGACCCGGTCGGAACGGAGCGGCAGGCTGCTCCGGATCCCTGCTATCGTTTCGCCTCGCACGACCAGCACCGTTAGCTCAATTGGCAGAGCAGCTGACTCTTAATCAGCGGGTTCGGGGTTCAAGTCCCTGACGGTGCACCCCTTCTGACCTGGGCTTTCTCTCCGTGGAGAGGGAGCCCATCGTCGTTTCACGAGCAACCGCTGCCGTCCTACCCCGCAAGGACCGTAGCGCCGACGCCGGTCCTACCGCTGCACGGGCAGCACGGAGACGTAGGTGTCCGCGGTGACCGTGAGGGAGGAGGGCCGCAGCATCGCCGAGAGGTCCTTCGGAGCCAACGCCGGTAGCCAGTTCCCTGCCGCGCACAGCTCTCGATGCGGTCGTTCGGGGCGCCAACAAGAAGGTCACGGTCAGGCTCACCTCCTGACCGTGAGTTCGGGCCTCGATGACAGCTGCGATCAGGGGTCCTGGTCAGCCTTGCAACGCTGAGCAACCTGGTCGCTGCCTGCGCAGCCGACAGGCCGGCGAGCCAGCTACAGATCCGGCACTGCCGGACGGGCGAGGCCCTCGACTGGGTCTGCAGCGAAACGCCGGGCGTGGCGACGGCAGATCCAGCACCGAGTGCGGGGCAGGTGGAGGCGTCCTCGGCGGTACGTACGCAGGGCTTCCTCGTCGCCGTGCGCCTCCTGTACGAGCGCGGACCGGGACGGGTTGCATCGGCTTGTTGAGGACCTGTCGTGCCTCGGCACTGCGCGTCGCGCGGTCGCGAACCCCCTCGTCGCGCGCGGTTACCGCGGCCGGGAGTTTGCGGGTCGGGCTTTGCCCCGGTCCGGTGACCTGAACGGGGCGTACCCCGACCAGAACGCGACGGACGGCAGGCGCCGCTCGTGCGGTGCTCGCGTGCAGAGATCCTGACGACGGACACCGTGCCCGCGGGAGTCCTCGAGGGTTCTGCACGACACACGGGCGCTACAAGGGGCTCTGCACGATCGAGCGCCCAGGGACGGACGTACGTCGGCACGATAATCTGGTTCCCTTGGGCCATGGTCGCGGCCGACCCCGGCACGCACGATCGAACGGGGTCGCACGAAGGAGAACAATGACGGCACCACACGAGGCGCTCCTGGGGTTGGCCCTGAGCCGCGAGCCACTCCAAGAGCTACTGACTGCTGCGCTGGCGGTCGCGCAGGACCTCACAGGTGCCTCCAACGCGGCGGTCTACTGCGAGGTCCAGGGCACGGGGAGCTGCGACCTCGAGGTCTCCAGCGGGCGGGCGCACGAGCTCAGCCTGCGGCTGGACGCCAGGCCGCCGGACACCCTCACCCTGCCGCTGGTCGGGGAGGGGGGCGCGTCGCTCGGCCTGCTGGTCCTCGACGGCGGCGAGGACTCCGAGACCGTGGCGGAGCTGGCCCAGATCATCGCGGTGGCGGTGGAGCGCGACCGGCGCGAGCAGGACCTGCTGGCCCGCGAGCGTCGACTCATCGAGGCGCAGCGCATCTCCCACGTGGGCAGCTACGACTTCGAGATGGCGACCAACACGAACCTGTGGAGCGACCAGCTCTTTCGGATCTACGGCCGTGAACCGCAGTCGTTCAACGCCAGTTACGAGAAGTTCCTGGAGATGATCGTCCCTGAGGACCGCGAGCACGTGATGGCCGTGCACCAGCGCGCCCTGCAGACCCTGGAGCCCTTCGAGATGGAGGAGCGCATCGTCTGGCCGAACGGCCAGCTCCGGACCCTCGCCAGCTGGGGCGAGGTCGTCACCGACGGCGCCGGTCAGCCGGTCCGCATGGTTGGGATCTGCTGGGACATCACCGAGCGCAAGCTGATGGAGGAGCAGCTGGTCCGGGAGGCCATGCACGACCGGCTGACAGGGCTGCCGAACCGGGCGCTGCTGCTCGACCGACTGACCCAGGCCCTCAAGACCCTGCCGCGTCGCAGCGGAGCGCTCGGCGTGCTGTTCATCGACGTCGACCGGTTCAAGGTCATCAACGACAGCCTCGGCCACGAGGCCGGGGACGAGGTCCTCGTCGAGCTCGCCCGCAGGCTGAGCGCTGTCATGCGACCCGGCGACTCCGTGTCGCGCTTCGGCGGCGACGAGTTCGTGGTGCTCTGCGCCGACCTCGACCATGCCGGCCACGCGCTGTCGATCGCCACCCGGCTGCACGCCGAGGTGAACCGGCCGATCACCGTCCACGGCTCCGAGCTGGTCGTGACCGGGAGCATCGGGATCGCCTTGACCACAAGCAAAGTCGACCTGCCGGGCACGCTGCTGCGCGACGCCGACGCCGCGATGTACCGCGCCAAGCACAGCGGCCGCGCCCGGTCGGTCGTGTTCGCCGACGAGATGCGCGATGAGGCCATGGGCAGGCTGGACACCGAGACGCAGCTGCGCAAGGCGATCGCCGAGGGACAGCTCCGCCTGCACTACCAGCCGGTCATCGACCTGGAGACGGGGAACCTGGTCGGCGTCGAGGCCCTCGTCCGCTGGCTGCACCCGACCCGCGGCCTGGTGAGTCCGGCGGACTTCATCCCCATCGCGGAGGAGACCGGGCTGATCGTGCCGCTCGGTGAATGGGTCCTCCTCGAAGCCTGTCGCCAGCTCGCGGCATGGCAGCACGAGCACCCGCACCGCGACGACCTGGTCATGGCCATCAACCTCTCCGGCCTGCAGCTCGTCCTGCCCGATGTCGTGTCACGGGTAGCTGCGGTGCTGGACCAGACCGGCGCCACACCGTCGCGGATCGCCCTGGAGATCACCGAGAGCGTCCTGATGCGCGACGCGGAGGAGACGATGGCGGTGCTCCGAGGACTGCGCGAGCTCGGGGTGCGCCTGCACGTCGACGACTTCGGCACGGGGTACTCCTCCCTGAGCTACCTGAAGCGCTTCCCTGTCGACGCCCTGAAGATCGACCAGTCGTTCGTGGACGGTCTCGGCAGCGACCCGGAGGACGGCGCGATCGTGCAGGCGATCCTGGCGTTGGCCGGCTCCCTCAACATGGAGACGGTCGCCGAAGGCATCGAGACGACCGAGCAGCTGAACGCCTTGCGCTCCCTCGGCTGCACCACGGGTCAGGGTTTCCTCTTCAGCACGGCGCTACCGCCGGACGAGCTCCGTCACCTGCTCGCCGCGGAGCTCAGCACGGGTGTTTGATCAGGGCTAGCAGCCACGAGGCACGGAGGCCGTCATGCTGAGTCCCGAGCAGTCCGACCACCCGAAGGCCGACCTCGTCCTCGAGGGCGGCGGCGTCAAGGGCATCGGCCTCGTCGGCGCGGTCCTGACCCTGGACAAGCAGGGCTACGTGTTCCCCCGCGTCGCCGGGACCAGCGCCGGCGCCATCGTGGCCAGCCTCATCGCAGCGCATCAGGTCGCCCACCAGCCGCTGTCCAACCTGAAGACCATCATGAGCAAGGTCGACTACCGCAAGTTCCAGGACGAGACGCTCCTGGAACGGGCCACCGGCGTGCCCGGCGAGATCGCCGAGCTGGTGCTGCACATGGGGATCGCCAAGGGCGACTACCTGGTGGAGTGGCTCGGCAACATCCTCGCCGACCTCGGCGTGCACACGTTCGCCGACCTCGCGATCACCAAGGACGACGACCCGGGAACCAGCCTGCCGCCGGCCAAGCGCTACCGGCTCGTGGTGCACACCAGCGACCTCAGCCGCGGCGCCCTCGTGCGACTGCCGTGGGACTACTCCCGGTACGGCCAGGACCCCGGCGCCATGCGCGTGGTCGACGCCGTCCGAGCCAGCATGAGCATCCCGTTCTTCTTCCGACCGGTCACGTTCACAACTGCGAAGGGCAAGGCCACCTGGGTCGATGGCGGCTTGTTGTCCAACTTCCCGATCACGGTCTTCGACCGCACCGACGGCGCCCCCAGCCGCTGGCCCACCTGGGGCGTGAAGCTGTCGGCCGAGCCGGCGTCGGTACAGGTCGATCAGCCGACGGACAACACGGCCGAGCTGGCGGTGGCCTGCGTGCGCACGCTGCTGGGCGGCTGGGACCGCTACCACCTGGAGGACGAGAAGGTCACCGAGCGCACGATGTTCGTCGACACCGCCAAGACCAGCGCCATCAACTTCGCGATCGGAGCCGCCGAGCAGCAGCGGTTGTTCAAGGCGGGCCAGCAGGCGGCAGAGAAGTTCCTGACCCAGCTCCACTGAGAGCCGAAGGTCCCGATCTGTCAGGTCCACCGGCTCTGACGGCAGGCCCGCGCGGGGGTCACCGTGGTGACATGACCACGCCACTGCTTCCCCGCGAGATCGTCGTCGGCGTCGATGACTCCGCCGCCTCACGGCGAGCCCTCGACCGGGCCCTCTGGGAGACCCAGGACCTCGACCGGCCGCTTCAGGTCGTGCACGTGTGGTCGACCCCGATCAGTGCGACCGGCTTCGGAGGCATCGGCTACGTCCCGATGCCGCCGACGGAGGAGTCGGAGGCGGCCGCGTCACTGCTCGTCAACGACCTGCTCGCGAAAGCGCTCGCACGGTGCGGTTCGCAACGGATGCTGGAGGTGCGCGCGCAGGCGCTGCGAGGCGATCCGGGCCGGACCCTGCTCAGCACCGGGAAGGAGGCCGCCCTGATCATTGTCGGCGGCCGTGGCCACGGTGCGCTGGCGAGCGCCCTGCTCGGGTCGGTGACCAGTTTCGTCCTGCACCACGCCCACGGACCGGTCATGATCGTGCCGGAGCAAGGGCCGCCAGCCGGCCGGTTCGGCAAGGTCGTCGTGGGTGTCGACGGTTCGGCCGGTTCCCAGGCAGCGCTGCGCTGGGCCGTCGACGCGGCCCGTCGCGAGGACTGCCCCCTGCTCGCCCTGCACGCCGGCGATGCGAGACAGACCTGGCCCGACCTCCCCGAGCATGACGGCGTGGACGTGACCAGCACGACTGTGCCCGGTCCGGCCGCCGCTGCCCTGATGGCGGCCGCCGACGAGGACGACCTGCTGGTCACCGGGTCCCGCGGCCGCGGTGGGTTCGCCAGCCTCGTGCTCGGCTCGGTCGCGTCGCAGTGCGCCCAGCACGCCCGCAGCGTCGTCGTCGTGGTGAAGGCCGACGAGGACCGGCTCGACTCCTGACGTTCGGCGCCTTCCCGCAGGACCTTCGGCCCACGCCCCCGGCGCACGACCCCGCAAGGCTCAGAGAACTTCCACCACACCAAGGAGAAATCATGAACCGCAAGACGATCGACTCCCTCCTCACGGCCAGCGGACTCGTCGTCGCTGCTGTCCTGCTGATGGCCGGGGGGCTCCTCACCTGGGGCTCCACCTTCGTGTCCGGCCAGGTCCACGACCAGTTGGCCGCGCAGCGGATCTCCTTCCCCGTGGCGGGTAGTGAGAGCCTCAACAACCCAGAGGTGAAGCCCTACCTGTCGAAGTACGCCGGCCAGCAGCTCACGACCGGCGCCCAGGCCAAGGCCTACGCCGACCACTTCATCGCGGTCCACGTCAATGCCACCTCGGGCGGCCAGACCTACTCCGAGCTGAGCGCCCAGGCGCAGAAGAGCCCGACCGACACCGTCCTCGCCGGCAAGGTCGCGACGGTGTTCAAGGGCGAGACGCTGCGCGGCCTGCTGCTCAACGCGTACGCCTTCGGCACGATGGGCCGCATCGCGGGGATCGCGGCGGTCTCCGCCTTCGTGGGTGCCGCGCTGATGCTCATCCTGAGCCTGCTGGGCCTGATGCACCTGCGCCGCTCGTCGGCCACCGAGGAGCACGTGCCCGGCTGGCACCCCGAGGCTGTCGCGCCTCGCACCTGACGCAACCTCCCGCCCCCTCGCTGTGACCCCAACTAGGGTGGACGGTGCCCGGTGACACTCGGGCGCACGACCGTCACCCGCAGTGGGGCACGGCGAAGGGGGGCGTGGTGCGCAGCTTGCCGGTGACCTTCGTGGCACCGTCCAGCCCCGCACGCCCCCTCGCCGGTTTCCTGCACCCCGGGGGCGAGCGGGGCGTTGTGCTGTGTCCACCTCTCGGCCGCGAGCACCTCCTGAGCTACGCGCAGTTCCGCACGCTGGCCGAGGACCTCCAGGCCACCGGCCTGAGCGTGCTGCGGTTCGACTACGACGGCACCGGGGACTCGGACGGCGGGATGGGCGACCCGGACCGGCTGGAGGCCTGGCTGCTCAGCATCGAGGCGGCGGCCGACTACCTGCGCAGCCTCGGGGTCACGAGCCTGTCGCTGGTCGGGTTGCGGATCGGCGCGCTGCTGGCCGTCCGCGCTGCGGAGCGGCTGCCGGACCTGGAGGGGCTGGTGCTGTGGGACCCGCAGACGAGCGGGAAGGCCTTCCTGCGCGAGCAGACGTTCCTCGCCGGGTTGGCCTCGGCCGGCGTGACGCGCGTCCACGACGGCTCCGTGCACGCCTTCGGGACGGTGTTCCCACCAGCGGCGGCGGAGCAGGTCGCAAAGCTCAAGCTCACCCCTGCCGGCTGGCCGGTCGCCACCCGGCTGCTGGTGGTCAACCGGCCCTCCGAGCACCTGCCCCCGGACCTGCTCACCTCGCTCGCCCCGGAGCAGGAGCGGTTCGAGAGCCGGGAGCAACCCGGCCTGCTGGAGTCCGACCCACCCCGACCCGCACCGGACACCGCCGCCGCGATCGTCCGGTGGTTCGCCGGCCCATCGACGCCCGCGCTCGCCTGGCCGCCACCCTCCGAGGCCCGGGTCGTCCATGACCGCGGCGGACGCGCCGTCCTCGAGCGGCCCTGGTCGTCCCGGTCCGGCCGCCTGTACGGGGTGATCACCGAGCCGCTGCCCGGCACGGCGACGGCGGGCGCCCCGAGCGCCGTGCTGCTGCCGGCCGGTACGTGGCACCACATCGGCCTCGGCAGGCTGTGGGTCGACCTGGCGCGCGAGTGCGCCGCCGACGGCGTCCGGGTGCTGCGGCTGAGCGTGTCGGGGCTGGGCGAGAGCGACGTGCGGCCGGGACAGCCCCGCGGCCTGGTGTACGCCGAGGAGGCCCCGCTCGACGTGATCGAGGCGGTCGAGGACTTCGACGACGGCACCGGCGTGCGCCTGGTCGGGCACTGCTCCGGCGGCTGGACGGCGCTGGAGGCAGCCCTGACGGTGCTGCCGGTGAGCGTCCACGCCATCGGCGTGCCGGCTTACCTCGACCTGGCCGCCTGGCGATCGGTGGTGCCCGACGGCTCGGCGCCCCTGCACCGGCCGAGCTGGCGCTCGCGGCTGCACGGACTCATCCTGCTCGCCGTCCGGCGACCCTCCGTGGAGCGCTGGCGGTCGCACGTACCAGGGTTCGTCTGGCGCCTGATCGACATCACCGGAGTGCTGCCCTCCCCGTCCCGACGGCTCAAGCGGCTGCTGGTCGCGGGCGTCGACGTGCACCTGTTCGGGGATGAGGTCGACGGCGTGTGGTGGCGGGCCGAGGGCGACGCGTGGCTGCGGAGCGCGGAGCAGAGCGACGGGTTCAGCGCGACGGCCCTTCCGCTCGTGGACCACCAGCTCGCCACCGCGCAGTCCCGGGTCGCCGTCGGTGCCCGGCTACGCGACCAGATCGTGACCCCGCGGCGTCACAGGTAGGCCCGGTCCGTTCCTGGCTGCCCGTGCGACCCCGTCCGTTGCCTAGACTCGCCCGGGTGGACTCCCCGGGTGCGACGAGCCGGACCACGCCACCCCTGGCGATCCTGATGTACCACAGCGCCTCCGACCTCGCCGGCACCCCGTGGCCGGAGCTCGGGGTCCCTCTCGCGTTGCTCTCGGAGCAGCTCGGGTCCCTGGTCAGCGCGGGGCTGGAGCTCGTCGGGGTGACCGAAGCCCTGGCGCGACGGCGGGGCGACCCGTCGGCCCCGGTCGTGGCGGTGACCTTCGACGACGCCTACGACGACGTGGAGCCGGCACTGGAGCTGGTCCGCAACCTCGGCGGCTCCGCGACGGTCTACGTGCCCACCGGCTGCGTCGGCGCCAAGCCGACCTGGCTCGGGCCGGCGGCCCAGCAGCTCCCCACCCTGACCAGCTGGGCGGCGCTGCAGGCCCTGCACGACGCCGGCGTCGAGATCGGCAGCCACAGCTGCCGGCACGGCCAGCTCGACCTGCTCGACCCGGGGGAGCTGCGCGCCGAGGTGCGCGACAGCCGCGCCGCCCTGCAGGACCGGCTCGGGGCCAGCGTCGCCTCCTTCGCCTACCCGCACGGCTACCACAGCCGGCGGGTCGTCGCGGCCGTCCGGTCAGCGGGCTATGAGAGCGCCACCGAGATCGGGTACCGCCGGGCGCGGCCGGGCACCGACGACCTGCGACTGCCCCGCCTCATGCCGCTCCCCCGGCACTCCGGCGCGGACCTGCTCGCCCAGGTCCGCGGCCACGGCCCGCGTGCCGTGCCGCTGGCCAAGCGGGCGGCGCGGCCGGCGTGGCGACTGGCCCGGCGGCTGCGGGCGCACGCGTGACCGTCGTCAGCGCGATCGTGTGCACACACCTGCCGGAGCGGGTGGAGCTGCTCGCCGCCTCGGTGCAGAGCCTGCTGCAGCAGAGCCGCCCGCCGGACGAGGTGCTGGTCGTCGTCGACGGCGACGCCACCCTCGCGCAGCTGGTGCGCGCGAGGCTCCAGCTCGGCGTCGAGGTGCTCGCCCGGGGCCGCCGGGACGGGCTGTCGACGGCGCGCAACGACGGCGTCGCGCACACCCGAGGGGACGTGCTGCTGTTCCTGGACGATGACGCCACGGCCGACCCCGAGTGGATCGCCTCCCTCGTGGCAGCACTGGCCGACCCGGACGTGCTGGGCGCGTCGGGGCTGTCCCTGCCTCGTTGGGAGTCCACGGCCCCGCGCTGGCTCCCCGAGGAGTTCCTGTGGACGCTGGGGTGCAGCTACCGGGGACAGGACGTCCGGCGACGCCCGATGCGCAACGTGTACGGCGGCTGCGCGGCCTTGCGCCGCGAGGTGTTCACCGAGGTCGGCGGGTTCGACGACCAGCTCGGGTACGGGCCGACCTCCGCCGGCGGCGGCGAGGAGGCCGAACTGTGCCTGCGCGCGGTCCGGCGCTGGCCGCACCGGCACTTCCTGTTCGAGCCAGCGGCTTCCATCTCGCACTTCGCCCCGGACGATCGCGCCACCCCGAGGTACCTGCTCACGCGGGCCTGGGCCGAGGGCCGCATGAAGGCCCGGGTGGCCCGGCAGGGCACCGGAGCCCTGGCCGACGAACGCAGCTTCGCGAAGAGCCTGCCCCGGGCAGTGCTCCGCGAGCTCGGCGCGCTGCTCCGCGGAGATCTTCACGCAGGCGCCCGCTCAGGCATGATCATGGCCCTCAGCGCCGCGGTTCTCCTGGGCCTCACGGTCGGGTCCGCTCAGGAAAGGGTCATGCCCCACCCATGAAGGTCTTGCTGCTGTCCCAGTTCTACCCACCGATCATCGGCGGCGAGGAGCGGCACGTCCGCACCCTCGCCATCGAGCTCACCCGGCGGGGCCATGACGTCTCGGTGGGGACCCTGGTCGTGCCCGGCACCTCCGAGGGCACGACCGTCGAGGACGGCGTCACCATCCACCGGCTCCGGAGCCTGACGAGCCGGCTCGCCGGGCTCTACGCCGAGCAGTCCCGCCCCCATCTGCCGCCGCTGCCCGACCCGGTCCTGAGCCGCGGTCTGGCGGCCCTGGTGAAGCGCCTGGACCCGGAGGTGGTGCACGCCCACAACTGGATCCTCAACTCCTACCTGCCGGTGGCAGTGCGCCGCCACACCCCGGTCGTGCTCACCCTGCACGACTACAGCGACCGGTGCAGCACCAAGCGGCTGGTGTACGACGGGAGGCTGTGCTCCGGCCCGGCGCCGCGCAAGTGCCTGGGCTGCGCCGCGGCGCACTACGGCCCGCTCAAGGGAGCGGTCACCGCGCTCGGCGTCGCGGCCGCGCTGCCGGTCCGCCGCCGGAAGGTCAGCCAGTACCTCACGGTCAGCGCCGCCGTCGCCACCGGCAACGGGCTCGAGGAGGCCGGCGTCCCGTACGAGGTGGTCCCCAACTTCGTGCCCGACGGCCTCGAGGGACCGGTGCGCCTCCGTCCCGACTTCGCGCCCGCCGGGCCGTACCTGTTCTTCGCGGGCGACCTGACCCGGGAGAAGGGCCTGCACACCCTGCTGGCAGCGTACGAGAGCCTCGGCCCGGACGCGCCGGCGTTGCTCGTCGCCGGGCGGCGGGCCCCGGACACCCCGACAACCCTGCCCGCGGGCGTCACCCTGGTGGAGGACCTGAAGCACGAGCAGGTCCTCGCGGCCTTCGCGCACGCCCTCGCCGCAGCGCTACCCAGCGTCTGGCCGGACCCCTGCCCGACCACCGTGCTGGAGGCGATGGCGCTGGGCGTACCGGTCGTCACCACCACCACCGGCGGCATGGTCGACATGGTCGAGAACGGCGTCTCGGGGCTGCTGGTCGAGCCCGGTGACGCCCCAGCCCTCGCGGCCGCGCTGCAGACCCTGATCGCCGACGCACCGCTGCGTGACCGGCTCCGACTGGCGGCCAAGGAGCGTGTCGGCGCCCGCTTCTCCGTGGGCAGCGTGGCCGACAAGATCGAGGCCGTGTACGCCAAGGTGACGCGGTGACGGCGCTGGACGTGCTGGTCGTGACAGCGCGGTTCTCCCCCGACAACGGCGGGATCGAGACGCACGTGGAGGAGGTCTGCCGCCGCCTCGGCGCGGACGACCGGTTCCACCTGACCGTCGTCGCGACCGACGTCACCGGGCAGCGGGCACGGACCGAGGAGTGGGACGGCTTCACCCTCGAGCGGGTGCGCGGCTATCCCCGCAAGCGCGACTTCTACGTGGCGCCAGGGTTGTGGCGGCGGGTCACGAAGGGGCCGGAGCGGCTCGTCCACCTGCAGGGCGTGCACACCGCCGTCCCCGTGCTGGGTGCCCTCGCGAGCCTGCGGGCCAAGAAGCCCTTCCTGGTGACGCTCCACACCGGCGGTCACTCGAGCCCGACGCGGCACGGACTGCGCGGCCTGCAGTGGCGGGCCCTCGGGCCGCTGCTGCGCCGTGCCGACGCCGTCATCGGCGTCTCCGAGCACGAGGCGGCACTGTTCCAGCGACTCGCCGGCGTCCACCCCGAGCGGATGCACGTGATCCGCAACGGCGGCGCGCTCCCGACCCTGCCGGAGGACGCGGTCCCGGCCGACCCGACCGCACCGGTGCTGCTGTCGCTCGGCCGGCTCGAGAAGTACAAGGGACACCACCGGCTCATCGAGGCGCTGCCACTGGTCCTGAAGAGCCACCCCGAGGCCCGGGTCGTCATCCTCGGCAAGGGCCCGTACGAGCAGGAGCTCCGCGACCTCGCGGTTCGGCTCGGCGTGCAGGACCGGGTCGAGATCACCTTCGTCGAGGGCGGCGACCGGCTCGTGATGGCCCGGCGGCTGCACGGCGCCTCGGTGGTGTGCCTGCTCAGCGACTACGAAGCGCACCCGGTCGCGGTCATGGAGGCAGCTACGCTCCACCGACCGGTGCTGGTGCTGAGGACGAGCGGCCTCACCGAGCTCGTCACCGCAGGCATCGCCACCGGGATCGACCCGGACCCCACCACCGAGCAGGTCGCCGCCGCGCTGGTTGACCAGCTCGAGAACCCGGTGCTGCCGCCCGCGGACTTCGCGCTGCCCACCTGGGACCAGTGCGCTCGCGCGCTCGGCGACGTCTACCTGCACGTCAGCACCGCTCGGTGACCACGGCACGGGCCAGGGAGCGGCTCCTGCAGGATCAGCATGCCGTGGCCGTCGTGCTCGCCGGCGTGACCGCAGCGGTGTCGCTGCAGGCGTTCGCGATCGCGCTGCGGCGGCAGGGGCACGAGCTCGGCCTGGCCTTCTACTGGGTGGCCGCGCTGATGCTCATCGTGTCCGTCGGGTGGGCCGTGCTGCAGGACGGCTTGACCGTGCGTACCCGGCAGTGGCTCAGCGTGGCGTTCCTGGTCGTGAGCGGGCTGATGTACCGGATGACCGACCCGCTGCTGGTCACCGGCTTCGACGAGCAGCTGCACGCTCGCGCACTGCAGGACGTGATCGCCTCCCACCACCTGCTGTCCGCCAACCCCATGCTCGAGGTCAGCCCCTACTTCCCGGGACTGGAGGTCCTCGCCGCCAGCCTGCACGACCTCACCGGGATACCGGCGATCGCCGCGGCCACGGTGGTGGTGCTGCTGTCGCGGTCGCTGCTGGGGCTCGCGATCTTCGAAGGCGCCCGGGCAGTCGGCTGCGACCCGCGGATCGCCTCGCTGGCCGTCCTGCTGTACGGCGCGAGCCCGCAGTTCTACTTCTTCAACAGCCAGTTCGCCTACCAGACCCTGGCCGTCGCGCTCGGCGTGGCCGCGCTGGTCCTCATCCGGACGGCCCAGACCGCGACCGACCCACGAGTCCGACGAGCCCGGTTGGCCTGCGGGGTGATAGCGATGGCGGCCTGCGGCGTCACCCACCACATCAGCTCGTGGCTGACCTGCGCCTTCGCCGTCGCATGGTGGCTGGTGACGCCCCGGCGCGCCGGCCGCAGCACCGTCCGCAACGGAGCGCTCGCCGGGTTGGTGGTCGTCGCGCTGTGGGACAGCGCCATCTTCCAGGGCCTGTACGACTACCTCGCGCCGGTGGCCGCGGAAGCCGGCCTGCAGCTGTCGGCGCTGGCCCGGGGGCAGTCGCAGCGGCACTACTTCCAGGACTCCGGCGGTGTCGTCGCACCCACCTGGCAGCGCTACACGCTGCTGGCGTACGCCGGTCTGGCCAGCCTTGCCGCCCTCGGCGCGGGGCTGTGGGCGGGTCGCCGGGCGCTGCGCAACCGCAGCGCGACCTGGGGGCTGCTGGCGGCCCTGTGCCTGGCCTACCCGCTGACGCTCGCGTCGCGGGTGGCACCGGCCACCGCCGAGCTCGGCGAGCGCACCAGCACCTTCATCTTCCTGCCCTGGGCGCTCCTGGTCGCCCTTGCCGCCGGTGCGCTCGAGACCCGGCTGCGGCTGCGGTGGGCAACCGGCCGGGTCGTCGCGGCCGGCCTCGCGGTGCTGTCGTTGGTGTTCGTCGGCGGCAACCTGCTCGGCTCCGGGCCGGACTGGGAGCGGCTCCCTGGCGGTTGGCTCGCCTCCGCCGAGAACCGGTCGCTGGACCCCGAGACGCTCGCCGCGGTCGACTGGGCCCGCGACCACCTGGCGTCGGGGAGCCGCATCGTGGCCGACCGGATGCCCTCGACGGTGCTGGCCGCGGACGCGCAGCTCTGGCCGGTCACCGAGCCCAACAGCCGACTCGACGTCGCGTCGCTGTACTTCGCCGACAACTGGGGCCCACCCCAGCGGCAGGTCGTCAAGCAAGGCCGGATCCGGTACCTCTACGTCGACGAGCGCCTGTCCACCCAGCTCCCCCATGTCGGCGCCTACTTCAACGACGGCGAGAGCCCTGGCGTCCGTCAGCTGACGGCCGCACAGCTCACGAAGTTCGCGACCCTGCCGGAGATGACGGCGGTCTACCGGCATGGTCCGGTGCGGATCTACGAGATCGACACCACCGCTCTCGGCTTCGCGCCGGAGCGCACCGGCCAGCTGGCCCGCAGCGCCGCCGGCGCCACCTGGCGGGGTGCGCTGGTGGGCCTGCTGGTCGGCTTGGTGCTGCTCGCCGGCCGACTCCGGTACGGCGCCCGGATGGCGCTCCGCTGGGCCGGGCGGCCGCGGGTGCAGGGCAGCGGGCTGGCCGTGCTGACGGTGTGCCTGTCCGTCCCCGTCCTGGTGGGGACCGGCTCCTACGCCCTCGGTGTCGCGCCGTCGTGGACGTTCACCCTCGGGCTGCTGGCGCCGCACGTCCGGTGGCTCGCGTCCCGGCTGCCGGCGCTCCCTCGGCCGCACGCCTCGACCCGGCTGGTCTGGTACTGCGCGATCTGTGCCGGCACGTCCCTGATCTGGCTGGTCAACACCTACGTCTCGGCGCACGACGCTGACGTCGTCCAGGTGAACGCGATCCTGGCAGAGGTCACGCGGGACGGCGGCTAGTGACGCTGCCCTGGCGCCGCGCCGCGGCCCTGGTCCGGTCCGAGAAGCGGCTGTCCTCGATGGTGGCCTCGATCGTGAGCAGCCAGGTGGCGACCGGTGGGCTCGGGCTGGTCTTCTGGGGGATCGCTGCCCGGGCCTTCCCGCACGGCGGGGTCGGCGCGGCCGGCGCGGCCACCGCGACGATGCTTCTCGTGGCGAGTGTCACCCAGCTCGGCCAAGGGAGCCTGCTGGTCAGCGAGCTGCCGACCTCGCGGCGCTACGACCGGTGGGCGCTGGTCCGGGTTGCCCGGCTGACCGCCATCACGGCCGCCATCGTGGTGGGAGCCGGGCTGTTCGCGGTGGCCGGGTCGTACGGCGCGTTCCACGCCTTCAGCGTCAGCCAGATCGGCTGGCTGGTGGCCATCGTCGGGTGTGCCGTCGTCGGGGAGTCCGCGCTGTACGACCAGACGATGCTGGTCATCGACCGACCCCGCAACCAGGTGATCCGCAACGTGGTCGCGAGCCTCACCCGCATCGCGCTGCTGGTCACGGCCCGCCTCGTGCTGGGCCCCGGCGACAGCGACAACGAGGCCGCCGCGATCCTCGTCGCCGCGTGGGCCGCCGGCTGGCTGCCGAGCAACGTGCTGGCCCGGCGATCCCTGCGCCGCCACCTCAGTCCCGCTCCGGGGCGCTGGCTGGTGCAGGTCAGGGAGCACTTCCGGCGCTACGGACGGATGTCGCTTCAGCACCACGGCATCAACACCGCGCTCGCCAGCGGCTTCCTCGTCCAGCCGGTGGTCATCGGCTCGCAGATCACTGCGGAGTCCAACGCCCGCTTCACCGCCGTCCGGCTGGCGGCCGGCCTGGTCCTGCTGGTGCCGTTCGCGATCGCGACCGGGATGTTCACCGCCAGCACCGACGGCGCCGGCGACCTCGTGCAGCGCTCGCGCCGGGCGACCCGGGTCTCCCTGCTGCTGAGCCTGACCCTGTTCGCCGGCGTGCTCGTGCTGGCCGACCCCATCATCAGGGTCCTGGGTGGGGACTTCGCGGCGCCGGCCGCCAACTCGCTGCGCCTGATGTCGGCCGCCGGGCCGCTGCTGGTGTTCAAGGACCAGTACATCGCCGTCGCTCGGGTCCGCAGGCACCTCGGACGGGCCTTGAAGGTGGTGGCCGTCGGCGGGGTGCTGGAGGTCGTCGCGATCGCCGTCGGGGCTCAGCTGGGTGAGCTCAACGGAGCCCTCGAGGGCTGGCTGGTGGTGTTGGCTGTGGAGTCAGCCGTGGCCTTCCAGCTGATGCGCCGGGAGCTTCAGGCCTTCAGGCCGACCAGCGCCGCGTAGGTGGCGGTGGTCACACCGGACGCCGACACCAGCGTCCAGGACGGGTCGTCCCACTGCGTGCCCATCAGGCTGTACCAGTTCATGCCGTCGACCCAGGGCAGCGTGCCGGCGAGCTGGTAGGCCTGCACGATGTAGGTGGCGCGGGTGCCGTCGTCCACGCCCTTGGTCCAGGTGTTGGTGACGGTCGAGAAGCCGTACTCCCCGAGGAAGATGTGCTTGTCGGGCTCGCCGTGGGCAGCCATCAGGTCCTTCATCTTCAGGATGCCGAGGAAGTTCTCATCCATCGTGCCGAAGGTGGAGTTCCACACGTGCGAGGGGTCGTTGACCTGCGGGCCGCGGTCGCCGGAGTAGGGGTGCACGTCGAGCGTGTCGAACCAGTGGTTGGCCGGCACCCCCGCGATCGCGTCGGCCGCCTGGTAGAACGCGGTGAGGTAGCCGAGGTCGCTGTGGCTCAGGCCGCCGAAGAGCACCTGGCTCGTCGGGGAGACCGACTTGACGCCCTCGTAGCCGGCCTTGAGCACCTGCACGTAGACCGTCGGGTCCGGCCGCGGCTGGAAGAAGGTGGGCTCGTTCGGCTCGTTCCACATCTCGAACCGAGCCACGCTGCCCGCGAAGCGGGTCGTGATGTCAGCGGCGAACTGCTTCCACTGGGCGAGCTGGGTCGCGCCGGTGGGCGGGGTCATCCGGCGCTGCTCCGCGCCGATGCCGGCCGTCGCCAGGCTCGGGTGCACCCAGTCCGGGGTGCTGGTGAGCTGGAAGCGGAGCCCAAGCCCGCGGGTACGGGCGGCGGCCGCGAGCCGGTCCATCGCCGACCAGTCGTACGTGCGGGCGGTGGTGGGGGCCAGCGCCGACCAGTTGGCGACCGAGTAGATGCTGGTGGCGCCCGCGGCGACGGCCAGGTCCAGGACGCGGTCCAGGCCGGCCTGGTCGTACAGGCCGGGGGTGACGTTGAGCTCGATCGGCGTGGTGGGGGTACGGGTGACCGGGGAAGCGGTGGGGGCGGCCGTGGCGCTGGCTGTCGGCGTCGCTGTCGCGGTGGCGGTGGCCGTGGGGGCCGGGGTGGCGGTCGCGGT